>JBARBN010000228.1:0-81573 GCA_049793155.1 Nitrospirota bacterium | reverse complement strand
GATGACCTCACCGAGATCTCAGGCAACCAGAAAAAACTCTTGGGGATCTTGCAGAAGAGATATGGATACGCAAAAGAGGACGTCGAGCGGCAATACCGGGATTTCATGAACCGCTTGAAAAAGCGTGAAGCGTAGGTATTCAAATAGGGTCTTTAAAGATTATTCGGTACGTGGGACGCCGAATGTAAGAAGTTTACGGCTATATTTAGAAATGATTCCGGAGTACCGTGGCTCAAGAACCTGTCTAAGGAAACCATGAGGGTCGCCTGCGCGATAATAGAGCGTGAAGGCAAGGTCCTTGCCGTTCAGCGCAGTGAACTCATGACTTTGCCGCTCCAATGGGAGTTTCCCGGGGGCAAGATCGATCAGGGCGAGTCTCCTGAACAGTGCGTTGTCCGTGAGGTCTTCGAGGAACTGAACGTGCAGATTACTGTTGTTCAGTCGTTGCCATCCGCAAGCTATGACTATCCCGATTTTTCCGTAACGCTGTACCCCTTCATCTGCACCATGGTCTCGGGTGAGATCACGCTGCACGAACATAAGAAACTACTCTGGTTGTCTTCGAGCGAGTTGCGTTCGCTCGACTGGGCTGCTGCGGATTTCCCGATCATTGCAGCGTACAGTGAGAGGCGGATCAGGCATTCATCATGAGGATATTCAGGACGTCAATCGGCAATGACCGTGCGTTCATATTATTGATGGAAATCATTCTGCACTGCCTTGCAAAACCCGCGATGACCGCTGTGCCCGCTACGCAGGCATAATCCGAGGCGGTCAATAAAATTAATTGAAATTTCACACCCTCTTCATACTCCTGTAATACCTTTTCTGTATCATTGACCAAACCATGCCCCCCATGTTCGAAGCACAAATTATTATTCTTAACACAAATTTAATGTTATCTTCATACTATTGTAACAACAAAAGTATAAGATATATCCAATGCTTCTGTGCGATTTTCATATTCACACGACATTCTCGGACGGTTCGGTTGAGATAAGGAAAACGATCGATCTTTTCGGACAGGCCGGCTTTGATGCCATCGCCATCACGGACCATGTCGTGAACGGCGATAACGTGATGGGCAAGTTCGCGCGACAGTTCAACCTGTCAATTCGGGGCGATAATTTCGATGAATATCTTTCCGCAGTCAGGTCGGAGGCGGAGCGGGCATGGGACAAATACGGGATGCTTGTCATCCCGGGTGTCGAGATCAGCAAGAATTACATATCGAAGGATCATTCAGCCCATCTTCTCATTCTCGATATCAAAGAATTCATTCCCGCCTGCATGGACTACGAGGAGATCTTTCTCGAAGCTAAGCGTCAGGAAACCCTGACCGTTGCGTGTCACCCTCACCATACCCCGGACATGGTAAACAAAGACACGCTCTATCTCTGGAACAACCGGGACAAGTATGCAAAATATATTGATGCCTGGGAGATCGCGAACCGGGATGACGTTTTCAACGTGATCAGTCTGAAGAAATATCCTTATATTGCCAACAGTGATTTCCACAAACCGCACCACCTCTACTCGTGGAAGACACTGCTGAACTGCGAAAAGAACATCGACTCGGTCAAGAACTGTATAAAGCATAATAAAGGAGTCGCGATCACGCTCTTCAGGAATTGAATGCCGATGGATCAGGCCTCATATAAGTATCACACTCAAGGAGGAGCCACATGACCATATTTGTCATATGTGCTGGGATCTCAATTGTAGGGATCATTCTCTACCTGCTTCAGATTGGAGCAACATATTCACTCTTGAGAAAGAAGCCGAAACCGGACGCACAAACAACGGCGAGCACAAAGGATTATACTCCGCCAGTGTCGATCTTGAAACCCCTTAAGGGACTTGACGACAATCTTTTTGACAACCTCGAAAGTTTTTGCACCCAGGACTATCCTGAACACGAAGTTCTTTTTTGTCTTCAGGACCTCAACGATCCGGCCTATAAAGTAGCAAAAAAAGTTCAAGACAAATACCCGGACCGGGACATATCTATCATAGTTGAAAAGTGCAATGCCGGTCTCAACCCGAAAGTAAACAACCTCATCCCGGCATATCGCAAAGCCCGTCATCCCTATATACTTATCAGCGACAGCAATGTGATGGTTGGCAACCGCTATCTCCGGGAGATTGCCCGATATACCCGGGACCCCTCCGTCGGGCTCGTCAGCAACCTCATCCACGGAGTCGGCGGCCGCAGTTTGGGTGCAATTCTTGAGAACCTTCATCTTAATTCTTTCATTATGGGCAGTGTCAGCTTTCTGGACAGGTTCCTTGGAATGCCCTGCGTTATTGGAAAGTCCATGCTCATGAAAAAAGTCGATCTGGAGGCGTTGGGAGGGCTGATCGCCTTCAAAGATATCCTGGCTGAGGACTTCATCATCGGCAGAGAGATGCAGAAGAGCGGGAAAACAGTAGTTTTGTCGAACTATTTGGTCAGCAATGTCAATGAGTACTGGGGCGTCAAGAGATTTCTGAATCGACATACGCGATGGGGCAAACTCAGGTGGAAGATCGGCGGGGCAAAATATTTGTCCGAACTGCTCGCCAATCCGGTAGTTATGGCCACATTGCCCGTTCTGCTCAAGGGGCCGTCGCGCGAAACACTGTCATTTGCGGCCTTCATAGGACTTATCAAGGTCCTCGGCGATTTCATGCTCGGGAGAAAGATCGAATCAGCAGCAGCACATGCGGATTATCACAAACAATCGCCACTCCTCTATTTCCTCTCTCCGATCAAGGATCTGTTCATCGGGGTCCTGTGGTTCATCCCGCTTTTTAGTTCAACGGTAGTCTGGCGGGGAAATCGATATGTGATCGGGCGTGATTCCCGGTTGTCGCTCTGTCCGGAGACCGGTGTAGGGTCCTGGGGCTATCGTATCACTGACAGCATTCGCGCCCGCATGGCATAAGCTCATGATGGAGGGAACAGTCAAGGTAGGGGGAACGGTGGGGCAGAATAGACGAAAAGTCCTTTTGATGGAAGATGAAGAATTGCTGAGGTCAGTTACTCAGCGCGCTCTCGAAAAAAAAGGATATGCGGTACAGGTGATGGAAAACGGCGAAGAAGCGATCGAGTGTTATCGAAAAGCAAAAGAGGCCGGTTGTCCCTATGATGCAGTGATCGTGGATCTGAACGTCCCGCTTGGCAAGGGCGGCAAGGAAACGATCAAAGGCCTGCTTGAACTCGACCCTGATGTGAAGGTCATTGTTTCGAGCGGCGACATTCTCGATCCGGCATTAACGAACTTCAGGGATTACGGTTTTATAGGAAAACTGACAAAACCGTTCACCCGCGAAGAGCTGTTCGGGGCACTTCACCGGGCTCTCGATGGGAGGGAAGTAGATTGCTGCAACGATTTAATCGGACGGAATGAACTACGGAACGAGGCATCAGGTAGTCGGAGGGGGTAATGCAAAATGATGGATCAAGTACAGACAACCCGGATCTTCAACCTCAACCTTGCTTTCAGAGGCCCGTTGCAGAACAGACTTTTTTCGCTGGTAAAGGGGCCGATTGAACATGCTATTGGCTTGCAGCGATTGAACCTTTTCTACGATGACGTAAGCAGGATGCCTGACAACCGTCCGTTCTCGGACAAGGTCTTAGATCGATTGGGCGTGCTCTACGATATTCCTGAAGAGGACCTCTCGCGGATCATGATCCCCAAAGGTCCGGTGATCGTTGTGGCAAATCATCCCTTTGGGCTCATCGAAACCGTTATCCTTGCTTCGATCCTGCGTTCGATGCGCTGCGATGTCAAGTTCATGGCCAATTCTCTGTTGAACGCGATACCGGAAATACGGGACCTATTGATATCCGTGAACCCTTTTCCGGGAAAGACTTCGGTCCGCGACAACATCAGGCCGCTCAGAGAAGCCATCCAATGGGTCAGGAACGGCGGCATGCTCGTGGTCTTTCCCGCGGGCGCGGTTTCTCACTTTGATGCCCGGAAAGGTACGATCACCGATCCTGAATGGAGCCCGAGCATAGCGCGCATTATCAGGAAAACCGGGGTGCCGGTGCTTCCGGTGTTCTTTCAAGGGACGAACAGCGCGGCATTTCATATAGCGGGCATGGTACATCCTGTTCTTCGCACGGCCATGCTGCCGAATGAACTGTTTAACAAGAACAGCAGAAAGATTCAGGTGCGCGTCGGAGATCTTGTGCCAATTGGCAAGTTGGAGTCCTTTGACCAAGATGACGACATGACTGCGTACCTGCGGTTGCGCACTTATATACTGGAGTATCGCGGCGATAAAGAAGAAGTGCCCAGCATTGGGGCATTTATTCGAAAGGCAAAAACCGAGGCCTTCGGCGAGATCATGCCACCCCAGAACCCGGATGTCATGGCCGAGGAGATTCGCAGGCTGATGCCGAGCCAGACGCTCGTTGAGAGCAACGAGCATGCCGTGATTCAGGCGACGACTGACCAGATACCTCACCTCCTGCTCGAGATCGGCAGGCTGCGGGAGGTCACCTTCCGTACCGTGGGCGAGGGGACGGGAAAGGCCGTTGATATTGACCGGTTCGATAGCTCCTATCTCCATCTTTTTATATGGAATCGGTTAAAAAAAGAAGTGGTCGGCGCCTATCGCCTCGGCAAGGCCGATGAGATCATCAGACAAAAGGGAGTGAGCGGCCTTTACACGAGTTCCCTATTTCGTTACAAACCAGAATTTTTCGAACAGATGGGGCCTGCCCTGGAAATGGGACGGTCCTTTATCCGGCTGGAATACCAAAAATCCTTCGCACCTCTCCTGCTCCTCTGGAAAGGCATCGGCAGATTCGTTGTCGAAAACCCGCAATATAAAACCCTCTTTGGTCCCGTAAGCATCAGTGATGAGTACCGGTCGCTGTCGAGGCAATTTCTGGTCAGTTACCTGAAAATGACCAGGTACCGCAGTGATATGGCCGGCTTCGTCAAACCGAAAAAACCCTTACCGGTAAAACCACTAAAAGGCTGGGACATCGATGCCGCAGTGCGGCTTCTGAAGGACGACGTGGAGAACATATCGGAGTTGATCTCCTGCGTGGAATCAGACCGCAAAGGCGTCCCGATCCTGCTGAAGCAATATCTCAAGCTGGGTGGCGAGATCGCAGGTTTTAATGTCGATACCGCATTCGGAAATGTTGTTGATGGCCTGATCATCGTCGACCTGACGAAAACTGAACCGCGAATACTGGATCGGTACCTTGGCAAGGACGGTGCCCGCATGTTTCTTGACCATCATGAAGCAATGAAACGGGACCGTCTTGTCGCCTGAGCGTAACGCGACCATGGACACCGGCAATCATGCCATGGAGCCGACGCTGTCGCGCCAGCCGTCATGGATAGATCCGCTCTTCAGAAAATTGATATTTCTCATACCGCTCGGGGTCATTGGTAATGTGGTCTTTGTTCTGCTTGCGACCGGCGGGTCTCTGTTCCGCTCCGTGCCCCGTTTTTCACCGGGATATATTATCATCGCCATGCTTCTGAGCATTGCCCCCTGGTTTATGGGGTCGCTTCGGCTGCTGCTCTGGAGCAGGTTCCTTGGGAACAGATTTCGTTATCGTGATACGTTTCGGATAGCGCTCGGAGCGGAGCTCGGCGCGGCTATAAGCCCGCCCATGATCGGAGGAACTGCTGTAAAAACCTGCATGCTGATGCAGCAAGGCCTCTCCAGCGGAGCGGCTCTGTCTCTAACCGTGATCGAGAGCATGGAGGAAAGTTTGTTCTTCCTCCTCATGGTACCGCTCGCCATCACGCTTTCGTCATCCTGGGACCTGCCGGTGATACAGGGTCTGCTGTCCGGCATCCGCCATACATCGCCCCGGATGTTCCTTGCAGGAAGCGGGGTTGCCTGCACTGCTGTCCTTGTGCTGGCACGACCGCGCTTTCGAACACTCGTAATGCGGTTCCGGCCGTCGGCTCGCTTCGTAACAACGATAGGGTCGGCATATCATAGGTTTATTCTGACCTGGAGAACCATCACGTGCAGCGGAAAATCGGTCTTTGCCCTGACCTTTGTGTTGACAGCTGCCCAGTGGATCTGCCGGTATGCCATAATTTCCCTGCTGCTCATGAGCCTCGGGCTCCCGGCACGACCTGTCCTCTTCATGTCACTGCAGGTACTTGTGTTCGCACTCATGTCGTTCATTCCGACGCCGGGAGGGGCAGGCGGCGCTGAAGCGGTATTCTATCTCTTTTACCGGCCCTTTCTCGCCGCGGATTCTATCGGCGGGGTGATCATGGGATGGCGTTTTCTGACGTTTTACTTTCTCCTGCTCCTTGCCGCGGTCCTTTTCCTCATCATGAAAAGGCCGAAGCCGGAATCATTGTCTGTCATTCAGGAGAGCGGATCGGTGCAAGCCGGACCGACGGCGCATCGGGTTACTGGTCTTGCCGGAGAATAGCAGCGCGCGCGTTATCGTAAAATTCTGCTGGAATGATGCTAATGCCATGCAGGTTGATCACAAAGGAGATGATCATGAAGTCAGTTCAGGATGACGTTGCAAACGTTAAAATGCTATTACCGTACATACCCGCCATCCCGCGAACACGGGGAAGGTCCCTGCCAGCGGCCATGCATGATGATTCGCCTCTTCAAGGTATACAATCGCCTGTCATTGCCCAGGCTACCCGCGAAGCAGGGTCGACGCTGTATGAACTTCTGGGCATGGCCGAACTTCTGCGGGTGGCATACGAAAAAGGGGAACTGGAAAGCGCTCTGAACAGGCTTGAGATCATTTTGCTTCAGGCCGGGGCGCTCTCGTCAACACTCTCAATGATCACCGAATTTTCCCGCAAGGGGTTCAAGCCGTCCGAGACGACCGGTCAAGACTTCGATATCGCAGCGCTTTTGCAGGAGGTCTCCCATGCCGCACGAGCGCTGGTACGGGACAAACCAATAAAAGTGTTGGATGATGCCTTCGCAACGCCCTTTTTCATCCATTGCGATCCTGCTAAGATCAGGCGGATCATGACTGGTCTTATGAGCAATGCGGCATCATTCACCGAGCGGGGAAGGATCGCAATGATCCTGAACAAGGATAACGATGAAGTCAGACTGACCATTGCCGATACCGGTAAAGGGATGGCGCAGGAACAGGTCGATGCGATCCTGTCGTTATCTGATCATGAGCCTGACATTGAAAATAATGCCTCCTTGCCGCGCTGTCCGGGGTTCCGGATCATCAATAAACTGATCAAGCAGCTGCGAGGCAGCCTTTCCATTGCAAGTAAAACAGGCGAGGGTACGATCGTTACCGTTTCTTTACCACTGAAGAGTTCTTCATAAAAGAGTTTCGCATGTCGTTTGCCTCGGCAGTCCCGTGGATGCAGTCGTGAGTCCTGCCTTCCATACGCATATCTTATTGTAACCAACATTTAACGCAGGCTTCATATTCCTGTAACAGAATCAGGTTATAGTGTTGACTGCTAATTGAAATTACCTGCAAAGGTTGGGACCAGTGTTTTATGAAAAAACAAATTCTTATTGTTGAAGATGAAAATGATTGTGCAGAGCTCCTCACGTATAACCTCCAAAAAGAGAACTATGAAGCGGTGATCGCGCGCAACGGGAAGGAAGCAATAGAAGCCGTGCAGCGGCAAATGCCGGATGTGGTCCTCCTGGATGTCATGATGCCCGAGCTTAATGGCTGGGAAGTTTGCCGTATTTTGCGCGAGAGCACAAACGGAAAATCGCTGCCGATCATCATGCTGACCGCGCTGTCCGAAGAAGAGGAGCGCGTCAAGGGCCTCAGCCTTGGCGCCGATGATTACCTTTCCAAGCCATATTCCGTGAAAGAACTGCTGCTGAAGATAAAAAAACACATTGACCGACAGGAAACGATCAAAGAGCTCATGGCCCGTGAGCAGGAACAGGACACGGCCCTGCAGTGTTTAGTTCATGAATTAAAAGGTTCAATACATGTCATTGGCGGATTTTCATCACACGCTCTCAGACAGGATAGCTCGAATAAACATCTCCAGACCATTAATACTGTCGCTTCCCATGCAGAACGCCTGCTTCGTGACGCGACACCTCTGCCCCGGCTTGAAACAAGAGGAAAAAGCCTGTCCGTCAAACACGTCGACATCGCTCCAGTGATAAGTGAACCGGCCGATGTTGTGTTAAATGCCGGGGTGGCGAATCAGATGGTTAATGCAGCATTGCTCATTTCTGAAATTGCGGAAACCGCCCGCATCCTTATCGGGAATAAGCCGGTGAGCGTGGAGGTCAGGGAGCCCTCACTGTCCGTGATGATAAATACGGACAACGTCAGGCTCAGGCAGATCCTCATTAACCTGGTCAGCAATGCGGCGAAGTACACCGAACAGGGTAAAATCATGATCACGCTTTCCGTCATCGGTAGCTGGATGGAGATCGCGATCAGCGATACGGGTGTCGGGATAAAAGAAGAGGACGTTCATAAGCTCTTTACAACCTACGGCCGGATCGAGGACGCAAAAACCAAAGAACAGGGCGGGACGGGGCTTGGCCTGTCGATCAGCAAGAATCTTGCGGAACTTTTAGGCGGTACGATCTCACTAACAAGCAGCTATGGGAAAGGAACGACATTTGTCGTATCTCTGCCGTTACAACAGGTGAATAGTCAGAGAGGCCTTTATAGTGCAGAATAAGACGGAATAATAAAAGCTTCAGCCATCAGGATGCTCAGCTTGGAATACCCGAAAATTCATATACAACAGTAGTTTCAAGTAACGGCTCGTAAAATAAATTGCAACGCGAAAGCAATTTAACAGAAAATTAATCAACTTGTAACAATCCTGTAACAATTACATGGCATACTATTTCAATGATTTAAAATTTAAGGAGGAAAAAAAGATGAAAAGAAGTGTACTCGTTTTTGCGTTAGTGGTTATAGGTCTGCTGTCGTTCAATATGGCGCAGGCGGAAGAGATGTTGAACGGCGCAGGCGCCACGTTTCCCTATCCCGTATACTCGGCATGGGCCAATGAATACAACAAGGTGACGGGAATGAAGTTGAACTATCAATCCATCGGTTCGGGCGGAGGCATCAAGCAGATCACCGAACGGACGGTTGACTTCGGTGCTTCGGACAAGCCGCTGAAGCCGGAAGAGCTCGCTAAGGACAACCTGATCCAATTCCCGGCAGTGATTGGCGCGGACGTACTCGTGGTCAATATTCCCGGCGTGAAGGCGGGAGAATTGACCCTCGATTCGGAAGCGGTCGCTAAAATCTACCTGGGCGAAATAAAAAACTGGAACGATCCGAAACTCAAAGCGCTGAACCCGAAGCTCAACCTTCCGGCGGCTGAAATTACCGTGGTCCATCGCTCCGATGGTTCTGGCACGACCGCTATCTTTACGGATTATCTGTGCAAGGTGTCACCGATGTGGAAAGAAAAAGTCGGGACCGGGACATCTGTGAGCTGGCCCGTCGGCATCGGCGGGAAAGGCAACGAGGGTGTAGCCAATTACGTGCAGCAGCAGGCAAACTCCATCGGGTACGTGGAATTCGCCTATGCGAAACAGAACAATATGGCATATACGCTTCTTAAGAACTCCGCCAACGCCGTCGTCACACCGAGTTCGGACAGTTTTGAAGACGCCGCTGCCACGGGCACGTTCGATCCGAAGATTGATTTCTACTACATGCTCACCAATGCCCCGGGCAAGAAGGCGTGGCCCATTGCGGGCGCTACGTTCATCCTGCTCGCTAAGGAGAAAAAGGAATCGAATGTGAAGGTCGTGAAATTCTTTGACTGGGCATTTAAAAACGGCGCGGCGAAAGCCGAAGAGCTGATTTATGTTCCCCTTCCGCTATCGCTGCAGAATAAAATTAGGGCGTACTGGAAAGCGAACGGCATTCAGTAAACGTCAGTCCGATAGATAAGAAATAGATTGAAATAAGCGGGTCAGGTATCTATACCAATGATGCCTGACCCGTTTACGTTTTGTTGGGAATCGTTCGTTAATGCGGAAAGGTCCATGCATTGGCCATATTGTCGAAAAAAAACATCCCTGAGATGCTCTTTCTCTCCCTCACTGCAATCGCCTCCTTTACCGTCATCATCTTTATTATCGGCATCATCACCGTGCTTTTGCAGGAGTCCTCACTCGCGATCGGGAAGTTCGGGCTGATTGAATTTCTGACCTCGACGGCGTGGAATCCCGTGACCGGAATGTTCGGCGCGGCAACCACAATTTACGGCACATTCCTCACGACCGGCCTGGCCCTGCTCTTCGCCATACCCACCGCCATCGGTATCGCCATCTTTGTCACAGAAATCGCGCCCAATTTTCTGAAGGGTCCCATCGGCATCGCAATAGAACTACTTGCCGCAATCCCGAGCATCATCTATGGCATGTGGGGGCTGTTCGCCCTTGCTCCGATCATGTCTAAGTATATCGAACCAGCGCTCCAGAACACCATCGGACAGCTGCCCCTCGTCGGCATTCTGTTCAAGGGCACTCCCATGGGCATCGACCTGCTGACGGCGAGTGTTATCCTCGCCATTATGATCATTCCGTTCACGGCGAGCATCGCGCGTGATTCATTCAATCTGACCCCCTCCGTGGTCAAGGAGTCGGCCTATGCTATCGGGGCGACTCAGTGGGAAGTGGTCAAAAACGTGGTGCTTCCCTATTCTAAGCTCGGCGTGTTTGGGGGCGTAGCACTGTCCCTGGGCCGGGCGCTGGGCGAGACCATGGCGGTAGCCTTCGTGCTCGGGAACAATCACAAGATCGCCACGTCGCTTCTCGACGCTGCCTCCACCATAACGGTGAGCCTTGCGAACGAATTTACGGAAGCTGACAGCGACCTCTATCTCTCGTCACTCTTTTATCTCGCGCTCATACTGTTCGCGATGAGTTTTATCATCCTTGCGATATCCAAATTCTTTCTTCTGAAGGCAGAGAGAAAGTATTCACGATGAACGTCGAGAAAAAAAGAAAGATAGAGAGCTTCGTCGCGCTGACGCTGAGCGGTCTTGCCGCGGCAACGGGTCTCTTCTGGCTTGTGTATATCCTGGCCGACGTTCTCATCCATGGCCTGGGCGCGTTGCACTTAAGCCTGTTCTTCAATGATCCTGCACCTGCAGGTGTTGAAGGCGGGGGCTTAAAAAACGCTTTTATCGGGCAACTGATGATTACCCTGGCCGCCACGTTAATCGGGGTTCCGGTCGGCGTTCTCGGCGGGACCTTTCTGGCCGAGTATGCCCGGGGAAGAACGATCGCGAGGATAATCAGTATTATTTCCGACATCATGGTCAGCATTCCTTCCATTGTGGTCGGCGCTTTTGTGTACGCGATCCTTGTCAGACCGCTCCATCATTTCAGCGGCTGGGCGGGGGCGTTCGCGCTCTCGATCATCATGATCCCGGTGGTGCTCAGGACAACGGAGGACATGCTGTCACTGGTGCCCTGGACGTTGCGGGAAGCGGCGTTTGCCCTCGGCGCTCCCTATTACAAGGTGATCGTCCAGGTCGTGTACCGCGGCGCGGCCACCGGCATACTGACCGGTATTCTGCTGTCCATCGCCCGGGTCGCGGGTGAAACCGCGCCGCTCCTGTTTACCTCGTTCAACAATAATTTTTTTTCAACGGACATGAACCGGCCTATCGCGTCGCTGACGGTCACTATCTTCCAGTATGCCATGGGGCCCTATAAAAGCTGGCATTCCCAGGCATGGGGCGCGGCATTGGTCATAACCCTTTTTATTCTCATGCTTACTATTGCCGGAAGACTCATCTTAAAGTGGAGGTATAAGCAGTGACAGCAACGAGAGAGATCGAGGTCAAAAACCTGGATTTTTACTATAACGGAGATATTCACGCCCTTCAGAATATATCGCTGACGATCTATAAGGAAAAGGTTACCGCCTTGATCGGTCCGTCCGGCTGCGGCAAAACGACGCTGCTCAGATGCTTTAACCGAATGCATGACCTGTATCCGAAACACCGGTATGAGGGGGAGATCCACTTCCAGGACAAGAATATTCTGGCGCATGACATTGACCTCATCCATCTACGCAGCCGAATCGGAATGGTATTCCAGAAGCCGACGCCGTTTCCCATGAGCATTGCCGAGAACATAGCATATGGACTCAGATTGAGAGGCATCAGGAACAAATCGGAACTCGTCGGGCGGATCGAAGATGCGCTCAAACACGCGGCGCTCTGGACGGAAGTCAGGGACAAGCTGAATGAGAGCGCCTATGAGTTGTCCGGAGGACAACAGCAGCGTCTTGTCATTGCACGGGCCCTGGCCGTTGAACCGGAAGTCCTCCTCTTTGATGAGCCCACCTCGGCGCTGGACCCGATTTCAACGGCCAAGATCGAGGAACTTGTCGTGTCGTTGAAAAAGGATGTTACGATCATCATCGTCACTCACAACATGCAGCAGGCAGCCCGCGTATCGGACATGACAGGCCTGCTGTATATGGGCGAACTGATCGAGTACGCGACCACGGAGAAGATCTTTACGAACCCGGACAATAAGCAAACCGACGATTATATAACGGGAAGGTTCGGTTAAACGGAAAAGGTTGAACGACGAATGCTTGGCGGTGCTTTGATTTTATTCAATCCGTATTCTTATAATGCTTCAATTACAAAGAGGGAGTACTGAATGGCCAGACAAAAAGAAGAGGATATTGAAGCGCTGAAGGAGCGGGTCCTCAAAATGGGGGGCCTTGTCGAAGAGTCCATCAGGCAGTCCGTCAAAGCGCTGGTTGAACGGGACCGGAACCTGGCAATCACGGTCATCGACGGCGACGCCATTGTCAATAATTACGATGTCGAGATCGAGGAAGAGTGCATCAGACTGCTTGCCATCTGGCAGCCCACGGGCAGCACGCTCCGTTTGATTACAACCGCCATAAAGATCATCACCGATCTCGAACGCATGGGCGATCTGGCCGTCGACGTCTGCGAGCGGGCCATCGAGCTGAACGAAGAACCGCCGCTCAAGCCATTTATCGATATTCCTCGGATGGCAGAAGCGGCTCAGACAATGCTCAAGGACAGCCTTGATTCCTTTGTGAGAGAGGATGCCGACCTCGCCATGAAGGTGTGTGCGTCTGATGACTATGTGGACAATTTGAACTATCAGATTTTCAATGAATTGCTCGTGTATATGCTGAAAGATCCAAAGAACATATCACGCGCTGTTCGCCTCACTTACATTACGAAGTATCTTGAGCGCATTGCCGACCATGCCACCAACATCGCGGAGATGGTCGTGTATATGGTCAAAGGGAAGGTCATTCGCCACACGGCATGTGAAGAGCGGGCGAGTGATGACAGCAATCCAAGTTGAGATGTAGTTTGGTGGGACGACAGATAAAGCAGAACAAATATCTTCTTCGGCTCCTCTCAATGGGAGCGGACTAAGAACTTATACCGCTAATGATTCCACGTTGCTCTTCGGTTAGTTCCGTCGAACAATGCCCTCCATCCCGTCTTCTCCAGCAACGCCCGGTAATTATGACTGTTTGCCTGAAAGCATCGGCGTGGTCAAAGTACTATCGCTGATCTCGGGCTCAAGTAGCACCATGTTCGATGTTTATCCCGTCCACTCAGGGTGACAAGGCCTGCATCTATAAAGGTTATTTATCACGACAATTTCACGAAATATTAATTTAACGGTCATCATCTTGTAATAATTATGTGTTAAAAAATGATTCGAATAGTGATCACAAAGATAATCTCTTGATTAACGAAGTTTCTTTACTTTGTGGTTTTGTGTGAGACTTGATTTTTTTACCTTATCACGATGGGTGATCAGAAGTAACACTCGCCCATTCAGCAAGTGGCTGTCATTTAATCATTGGGTACTTTTTAGGCCCCTCTATCAGGGGTACCTTAAAGCCCGCTGCGAATTCATTCGTGGCGGGCTTTTTTTTATTCCAGGAACCGGAGTTGACATGGAGACAAAAATGAAGAGAAGGATGACCGCAACACTGCTGGGGATAACCTTTTTTTGCGTGTTTCTGACAGGCAGCGTCGTATACGGTTTTGCGCAGCCTGATCTGGATAGATTAAGAGAGACCAATCAATGCGCCCAGTGCGACCTGAGCGGAGCGGACCTGAACGGGGTGAACCTGAAGGGGCAGGACTTGGACGGGGCGGACCTGAGCAAGACGAACTTGAGCGGGGCGGAACTGAGCGAGGTAGATTTGAGCGGGGCGAATCTGAGCGGGGCGGACTTGAGCGGCGCGAACCTGAGCGGAGCGGACTTGAGCGGAGCGGACCTGAGCGGAGCGGACTTAAATGGGGCGGACCTGAACGGAATAAATCTGGAAGAACAAGACCTGAGCGGGACGAACTTGCGCAAAGCGAACTTGAGCGGTGCGGTCCTGAGTAAGGCGAACTTGAGCAAGGCGGACCTGACTAAGGCGGACTTGAGCAAGGCGGACCTGAGCAAATCGAACCTGAGCGAGGCGGACTTGAGTAATGCGAATGTGAGCAGTACGGACTTCAGCAAGGCGGACCTGAGCAAGGCGAACCTGAGCGGGACGGACCTGACCAGGGCGAATCTGAATGGGGCGAACATGAGAGGGGCAAACCTGGATAGCAAGTCGTTGATGGACCCCAAACTTGTAAACCTCGATAAATAGAGCACTGCATCCGGCAGCGGTAATATTTTAACTGCCGGACTGCATGTGAGAAGGAGGTAAAATAATAGTTTATCAGGCAATACAGAGCGTGAGAAGAGTCACAAGCATCAGCAAAATTATTAAATAAAAAAAAAGGAGAAGAGATGAATACGAATACCATGAAGAAAAAGGCTTTGATCGGCCTGGTCTTTGTGCTGGCCTTTGCCGCGTTCAGCACCGCGGCCTTCGCCGGCATTCTTAAGAGCCCCTACCTGATCTACCCGGGGCAGAATACCCAGATGCAGGTCCTCTGGCAGGATAATGGCAGCGAGACGACGAACGTGATCAGCTGGGGCACTGATACGCTTTGCAGCATGGGGACTACAACGGTAGCCGAGTACGGGAGCTATAATCAGCACAAATATACAATCACCGGACTGACGCCGAACACGAAATACTACTATCAGGTGGCTGACCAGACCAACGGCGTCTATGGCGCCGGGTCGTTCATTACGGCGCCGGATGAGAACGTGACCTCCATTCGCTTTACAGCCCAGGGCGATTCGCGGACCAATCCTTTCACCTTTGACAATATGGTGAAGGCTATGAAGGCCTTCTATTCACAGCCCGGCTACGAGGATTATCAGAGACTTTCGATCCACAATGGGGACTGGGTGAGCACCGACGGTGAGAGCTACTGGACGAGCCAGTGGTTCGACCCGACCAAAACAGACATCGTCGCCTACACTTCAAACACGCCTATCAACGGGGTCAAAGGCAACCATGACAACGCCTCAGGGTACAGCGCCACTTTCCCGAAGTACTTTCCCTTTCCGTACGTGAATCAGACCGCTAAAACAGTTGCTCCTTTGACGGATGCCAGCGGCAATCCTTACTATAACAACCTGTACTGGTCCTTCGATTACGGCCCGGTCCACTTCACCTTCGTAGACCAGTACTCAACCTACGCTGTCGGCACTGCGCAGCGTAACTGGCTCGAAAATGACCTAGCCACAACAACCAAGCCCTGGAAAGTCCTTGTTTACCACGCACCCGCCTATTCTGCCGGAAGCGATGCTGACGACACTACCGTGAGGCAGCTCGAGCCTCTCGTTACCCAGTACGGTGTGGATGTGATCTACTGCGGCCACAGCCACAACTATGCCAGGACCGGGGCCTATACCCTCGCCCAGGCAGGCGGCGACACGGTTGCCCTGAACGTCCCGCACATCACGAGCGGCGGCGGCGGCGCACCGGTGTACCAGCCCGATATGACCAACATGAATAGCTATCCGCATGTCATCACAGCATGGCCCTCTACGGAATTCATGGCCTTCGACATTCAGGGGAAGACCCTCACCATGACCGCCTACCAGGTCAACAGCGCGAGCTCGACTACGATCAATCCTTTGTCGACAACGTTCCCAGCTGCAGACGGGGGGTCGACCCTGTCCCTCTCGCCGATTGAAACGACTGTTGTTAATCACTTCACCAATGTCTCGCCGCAGGTCAGCGTCACGTCTAGCGGATTTTTGTACAGCCGCGCAACCGGGAAATATACCGGCAACCTGACGATCACGAATAATGGCTCCTCCGACCTCACCGGTAATATCCACGTTGTCCTGGACGGTATTCTCAACCTCCCGGGGATCGGCAATGCAGACAACCAGTACAGCACGACCACCCCGAAACTTGCCTCGAAGATCGCTGCGAATCCCGCAACGGGTAAGACGTCTCCGGCAGGGAGCGGCCTCATCTCCACCGTTACGCTGCTCAATGCAACCGGCTCTAACAACGGCGAACCGATGATCAGGGTTTCGGCCAATGGACTTGCCGCCGGCGATTCGATCACCGTACCGCTTCAGTTCAGCAACCCGAATAATGTCAAAATCAACTTTAACCCTGTGACCTACCAGGAATAGGAGAAATACAATGAAACGACATATGATCAAGCTTCTCGTCATTGCGGCGATCATGTTTGCAGCCACGTCGGCCTTCGCGGATTATTCCTACAATTTCGACGTGAACACATCGTCCATTTCCGGGCAAACCGGGTATCTGGAGCTTCAGTTCAACCCCGGGCTCAATCCGGGCGTCGCCAGCGCAGTCATTTCAAATTTCACTTCCGATGCTGCGCTTGGCGCTTCAATCTTAACGGGTGACGTCACGGGAGCGCTTCCCGGCGCCGTCACAATCAACAACACAACTGGTTGGAACGATTACTTCCAGGCGTTAACGTTTGGCAACGGCGCACATTTTACTCTTAACCTCGCAGGCAGCGCCGACAACTCGTTTGGGCTGTCTTTCTACGGGGCAGATGGTGTAACGTCGCTTTTGACCAGTGATCCGAGTGGGTTTGCAACTACTATCGATATGAATGCGAATGGCGCTGCTATCAATAGTAACAGCAGCCAGGTGACTGTGGCTGCAACTCCGATCCCGGCAGCCGCTTGGCTGTTCGGCTCCGGCGTGATGGGCCTTGCCGGCATCCGCAGAAGGATGACCGTGTAAGTAATTAGTGAAGAATAAAGATGAGCTCTTGGGGGCCTTCGGGCCCCCCTTTTTTTCAGCAAAGACAAACGGTTTTCAAAGTGGATTTATCCCGTTTCAATATCACTTCAAGTTTCCGCTGTAACAAAAAAATAATTATATCGTCATACTCTTGTAATAAACAAGGAGTACCATCAGAGGCCTGAAATGATGGAGACGAAAAAATGAAAATTATAACTGTTATTCCGTCGCGCACGCTTTCCGCAATCCGGCGCATCAGGCTCGTTCCTTTGTCTATTCTTGCGCTCCTAATAAATTTGTTACTTCTACCGCCTGCCGGATATGCGGCCCAAGACAGCCCGGCAGTGAATGCGTTGAAGAAGAAGGCCCAGCACGCATTTATCAACAGCCGCTACGCCGAGGCCGCAGCCTTAAACCGGGAAATTGCAGAGAAGCATCCTGAAAGCGAGGAGCGTCGTTATGCCGTACAGATGCTGGGGACCATATACGAAAACAACCTCGTCGATGTAAAGAAGGCTATCAAATGGGACCGGGAATTTCTTGAGAAGTATGCCGACCCCCGTCAGTTCCCCTTTTACAAGGAGAAACTGGCTTCTCTGGAAAAGCTGATGAACCAAGAGGAGGCTTTTAAAACCTATCAAGCGATCCTGTCCGCCGATCAGGGCGATGAAGTCATGGCGCAGAAGTTCGAGGCGCTGCTGAAGGCCCATCCCGAATTTATTTTAAAGGACAAGGTGCTGAGCGAATTGGGATACGCCTACGCCCGCATGGACAAGAGCCGGCAAAGCTATCTCGCCTTTCAGTCCATTTCCGGTAACAACGGAAAAACACTCTCTTCAAGCGACCAGGCGGCCTACGAAGCGGCAGGCCGCCACTGGAAAGAGACAACAGTCTGGGCAGGGGTCGCGTGGGGAGTCGTAGTGATTCTCTGGGTTGCGGCCCTGCTGATGAGGCCCTGGAAACTGCTGACCCGGTCCTCGATCGGCTATTTCCTGATACTGGCGCTTGTGTGGGTGCTGCTGAGTGCCGTCAGAATGCCGACGTACTATTCCATAGAGACCGGGGGCTATCCGATCGTCATCCCTGATAAGGTGGTCTACATTGTCGCAGGACTCAACCTGACGATCCTCTTCTGGCTTATGCTTTTGACAAAGGGAAAGTTCTGGCAGACCCGGTCCCGGGCGCTTCGGTGGGCGAGCCCTGTCCTGACCCTGCTGATGACTACGGCAGTGCTTTATCTATTCTTTGTATACTATCCCAACGGACCGGCGCTCATGGACATTTTTGCCGATACGTTCCGGTACAAATATAAAGTGAGCTTTCTGTAACGCACCGGGGAAGAATGAGCATAAGTTGGATAAAAAAGAAAATCAAAACAGGAAAGTAGGGGAAATGAAAGGACAAATCCTGAAGATCAAGACCGGCTACAACCCGAACTCAAGCAGTATCGGCGTAGATACGGTGGTCTTTTTCACCGCCGGAGCGGCCATGATGGTCCTCTTCAACACGCTTGCCGCGGTCCTTGCAGCGGCAAAGGCCGGGGAGGCGGTGCCGCTGGACACATTGAAGGAAACGCCCGTAGTCAGTCGTGGGGAGAATCAGAGATGAGCGTTATGAAGCATCGGTTCGAATCGTTCGGCGGGATACTGGCCCTAGAAGATCCTCCGGTGCTGGTGCACGTGGACCAAGACTTCATGCGCAGCCTGGGTCATAAGCACAGCCCCCTGTGGGATAAACCCGAAGATGGTCTTCTCTCCGCTCCCCTTGAGGTCCATTTTTCGGTTACCAACTCCTGTTTCCTGCGGTGCGGGCACTGCTACATGGATTCGGGGGAAAAAGATGCGAACGAGCTGTCTACGGGGGATTTCCGAAAGGCCGTGGACCTGCTGGCCGGGATGGGTGTTTTCCACATGGCGCTGGGAGGCGGAGAAGCGCTGGAGCGTCCCGACTTTTTTGAATTGGCCGCCTACGTGCGCAGCCGCGGCATCGTCCCCAACCTGACCACGAATGGATTTTTAATGACCAATGAAATTGCCGCACGGTGCCGCGTGTTCGGTCAGGTCAACGTAAGTATCGACGGGCTCGACAGCCCCGAAGGAACAGACCGGGACCCAGCTGCTCTCGCGGCAGCGGTGCGAGCGGTAGATCTGCTTTTGAAGGCCAGTGTCAAGGTCGGACTGAACTGCGTCGTGACGCGCCGGAATTTCGATCAACTGGCCGGCGTGCTCAGCTTTGCCGGGGAGCGTGGACTTGCCGACGTGGAACTCCTTCGCTTAAAACCCAAGGGACGGGGGAAGCAGGACTATTTTGACAGGAGATTAACACGGGATCAGAACCGGGAATTCTATCCGATGATCAGACGCCTTTCCCTGGAACACCGGGTACCGGTAAAGATCGACTGCTCTTTCGTTCCGATGTTCTGCTGGCATAGGCCGGACAAAAAGACCATGGAGCAGCTTTCGGTCTACGGGTGCGAGGCCGGCAATGTTCTTGTGGGGGTCCGCTCCGACGGCAGGTTCGCGGGTTGCTCCTTCTTGTCAGGAGAAGAGAGCATTCTAGACCTGCCCCGGCTGTGGAACGGGTCCGAGCACCTCTCTCGTCTGCGCAGCTGGATCGAGCGGGCCCCGGAGCCCTGCCGATCATGCGACTATCTCAAGATCTGCAAGGGAGGGTGCCGCGCCGTGAGCGGGTTTGTTTCCGGCGACATCTTCGCTCCCGACCCGGAGTGCCCGTTCGTGGACACGGCGGAGTGAAGTTGTCAGATGGGGACAGGATATTTTAAAAACCTGCGGCAAAGGAGATAAAAATGGTGAAACAGTCGACAAAAGAGAACAAAATGGTCAAACAATTTCTGACGGCGTTTGTGTTTACGCTTGCCTATGCGGTCATTCGATATGCCGGGTTCGGCCATGTTTCCCTGGATCACCTGCCGGCCTATATCATGAACAAAGCGATATGCATGACGGGGGTGGAGGCGATGTTTATGGCTGCCCTCTGCCTCATGCGGGAAGAGAAGGACGCAGCCCGTTTCTGGACGAATGCATGTGCGCAGCTGGTGTTCGTTCACATCATTCTCTCGCTCGGGATTCTTTCGAAGGGATATTACGTCAATTTCTTTGACGGTGACAAGATGAGCCTGACCGGAGAACTGGTGCTGCTCATGGGAGCGTTGGCTGTTTATTGTTTCTGGCGCCTGCGCACCGCCAAAACGACGCCGGACCTTCGGCGGACTTTCACGGCCCTGGCATACGCCCTGGTTGCAGGCCATCTTTTTGCCATGGGCTTAAAAGATACGTTGAATGTCCAGAAGTGGAACGGAGGCTTGCCGCCTATGAGCGGGCTGAGCTTTTTACTGGCGCTGTCCGGCCTGATCCTTTTCCTGTGGGCGAAAGAAAAGAGCATGCACTTCTCATCTGAAGAAGGTTGAGTCCTTCGTTCAGGAACGATCTCTCGGGACTGAGTAAGGAGGTATTTTCGTGTTTATGACGTTCAGAAAATTATTCTTATTCTTCATAACGGGTTTGCTCTGTTTAATAACCGTTCCTGTTCACGCGCACAACCTGCCCATGGGCGGCTCAAGGTGGTGTTTCGGTAAAAACACTATTATCGGCAATATAGATCTCGGTCCGTCTTTATTAGCGGAAATAAAAGGAATAAAGGAGGGACATTTTGATCTTGATTCGCTTACCGATGAGCAACT
Source organism: Nitrospirota bacterium (assembly GCA_049793155.1). GTDB lineage: Bacteria > Nitrospirota > UBA9217 > UBA9217 > UBA9217 > JALNZF01. The sequence continues at coordinate 60,775 of JBARBN010000228.1, read as the reverse complement.
GCAGCACATTGCAACCGATATACTGCAGCCTTATATAGACAAAAGACTTTCCATAGCAGTAGCCGGCAAGATATATCCGGCCAAGGTAAACAAGATAGTCAGAAGCGGCAACCTGTATACCATATGGCTGTCAGTAAATGATATCAGCTTTACCAGCCCCGTAAATCCTGTGAGGATCGATTACACCCTATTGTTTGAAGAGACGAACAATGCGCACGTGAACCTCGCCTATGGATATTTGTCCGAGGCAACAGGAGCTGAACTGCAAAAGGTCTTTGATTTCTCCCCGCCAGCGATGCAGACCACCTTTGACCATAACGCTCCGGTATGGGAAATGTCCGTCAAAGGCGTTGCACAGGAGCCCGCCGCAGCGCCGAAAGCTGACAACCACGCTGTCAACGTCGGATCAAGCAGTATAAAAGATATTGCCGGACAAAACAGGGCTGCAATCGCCGCGAAAAGCGGCATCGCAAACGCGCTGAATTCCGGCTCAAAAAAAATCTCCCGTCGGATTGCCGGGGCGCTTCCGGCCGAACGGATAGTAGAGAGAAATCTTTCTGTTTTATCAAAATCTCTTTCAGCCGCGACCTCTCCCGATACTGTTGCGAACATGCCTGCAAAACGGTCCCAATGGGCGAACATAGGCGAATTCATCGTGCTCGGCATCGAGCATATTCTGACGGGCTACGACCACATAGCGTTTCTGCTCGCGCTCATCGTCATCGGGCTGTCGATCAGGGAAGTGTTGAAGATAATCACGGCATTTACCGTAGCGCACAGCATAACCCTGCTCCTGGCGGCAACGCAGGTTGTTAGTCTGAATTCCCGGATCGTGGAATCGGTGATAGCCTTTTCCATTTGCTTTGTCGCGCTTGAAAACCTGTACAAGAAGAAGGTGAATTACCGCTGGCTCGTGACGTTCGGGTTCGGGCTGGTCCACGGCTTCGGCTTTGCAAGCGTTCTCCAGGACCTGATCGTCGGGAAATCGAATTTGCTGGTATCGGTGGTCTCGTTCAACCTGGGTGTGGAAATAGGGCAATTGATGATCTTCCTGGTACTGCTGCCGGTTTTGTACCTGCTCAAAAATAAGTTAGAATTCAGAAAAGTGACCATCGGCGTGTCGCTTGCCATATTCCTGCTGGGTTTTACCTGGCTTATCGAGCGGGGGTTCAACCTGAAGCTGCTGCCGATATAAGGGTGAGGGGAGGCGGCCCGTTTGAGAATAAAACGTCCCTGACAGAGCGCATGACCATATTGCTTTCTTATATTTGGCGCACTGAGAAAACCATAGGGGAGTAAGAAATAATGGAATAGTTCGAAATTGGTATTAAAGCCTGGAATTGGAGCTTACTGAGAAGCTACATTTCATTGCCGCGATCGGAAGCAATGCTCCCTGTATCTGGCTGCCCGGCGCGGTGCCCGGCATTATGCTGACCCTCTATCCCATGGGTATACCACGGGGAAAGAGGGCTTCAAACTTCTTAAAAGGAAAAGGGAGATAACTTGCAGGCAAGTTAAAATTAACAGCTGCCAAAGATAATTTAACGGCAAATTAACGGATCCTTCATCATCTTGTAATGAAAATATGATTTAATACGCAAGAATTCGTAATCAGACATGGGCCCTTTGCTGACCTTATAAAGGAAACAGAAAACCCGGAAAACGAACCTGTTGAGGTTCTTCTCCGGGTTTTTTTATTTTGCCAGGTTCTATCGCCCTACCAGGCGAATAATTTAATAACAAAAGGAGAAGTACAATGAAAAGGGTAATGCTAACACTGACAGCAGTTATGTTCACGGTAATGCTGATGGCAGCGCCCCAGTCCGCCCATGCGGATCTTGTCATCAGCCAGATCTACGGGGGAGGCGGCGCAACGAGTACTAATCCTCTGTATAGCAACGATTGGGTCCAGTTGTACAATGACGGGACTTCTGCGATCGATCTGAGCGGCTACAGCCTCCAGTATGCAAGTGCTACCAATACAACGACTTTTGGCCCATCGAACTCGCACAACCTGTCCGGTATCATCAATCCAAACAGCTATTTTCTCATTCAAGAAGGACGGGGAACGGGCCTCGTCGGCACGGCACCCGACCCGGCTTATGATCTGACCCTGGGTACTTTCGCTGGTCTCAACTTGTCCGCTACCGCGGGTAAGCTGGCATTGTTCGATACGACTGCAACCGGCGCAAGCACCGTTGCAACGTCCGCCAACCTCGTTGATCTCGTCGGCTATGGAACAACGGCAAACTTCAGCCTCTATCCCAGGATGACCGCCAATCCGAGCACTACCACTGCGGCCATTCGTACCACTGATGCCGGCGGCAATACCATCTTTATCGCCGGCACACCTGATCCAAACCCTGTTGCCACCCCGATTCCGGCCGCAGTATGGCTTTTCGGTTCAGGCCTCGCGGGGTTGATAGAAATGAGAAGAAAACAGAGCTAATAAGAGTTTCAGCAAATAGTCAATGCCCTCCAAATTAAATCAAGGCCATGCTGCCACTGGGGATCACGACTTCCGCTGAACACTGCCCGGACCGGGTTTCGACTCCGGTCCGGGTTATATCGTAAGCGAATTCCGGTGTTCGATTTGACGATTGATGCCGGTCGCTGTACTGACAACATCATGAACTCGGTCGGAATGAATCGAGGCATGCATCATAGGGAGGTTTTAAAAATACATGAATGATCATCTTAACAGTATGCACGACCCGGACGGATCGCCCGCATGCGAGGGTCAGCAGACGGTCCTCCTGGTCGATAACGACCATGTACGCTTGAAGTACATGTCAGAGGTACTGCGCAGGAAGGGCTACGGCATCGCTGTCTTTTATGATGCACCATCAGCGCACCATTTTTCGATCCTCGGCGTCAGGAGGTTCGATCTCGTCATAACCGACTATCGCTTGCCAGGCATAAACGGTCTGGAATTAGTTGAAGCACTGAAGCGTCAGCATCCCGATGTCCCGATGGTCCTTCTTGTCGAACACGGTGATATCGACAGTTATTCCAAGGCTGTTGATCCAGGCATCTTCGAATACATTATCAAGCCCGTGAACACGTTCGAACTCCTCAGGATCGTGCAAGAAGCGCTGGGCAAGGGCATGCCGGAGCAGGTTCCTGTCGTCCGGAAGAGTGTGATGGCCCATGCTGAGTAGGCACCTTACAATTATTTTCGGAGGATGACCATGCATTCAGGCAACCGGATCTTTGCAGCCCATCTTAAAAGATTTTTAATTGCTTTCCTTATCATTACCCTCGGGCTGACGGCGGTTGCCGGGTCTGTTTTCGCGGCCACCCTGGCGGGCTTTGATGTTCATGCCCTCCCCGGGGGTACCAATAATTTTGGGCCTTCGCCGCTGGCCGCGTCGGTGAGCGATCCAAACCTGACCGTCGTCGGCCTGACCCGCGGCTCGGGTGTCGGTATTACCGGCTCCGGCGCCGCACGGGCCTGGGGGGGCGTTGCCTGGAACAGTGCAAATGCTGCTGCGGCCGTTACCGACAACAAGTTTGCCTCCTTCACGATCACGGCTAACACCGGCAAGCAGGTCTCGTTCAGCTCGATCAGCAAATTCGACTACCGGCGCTCTGGAACCGGACCTGCAAACGGCGTTCTCCAGTACCAGGTGGGGACAGGTGCTTTTGCCGACATAACAACGTTAGGCTATTCTTCCAGCGCGTCCTCGGGGGCCTCGCTGGCAGCTATTGACCTCTCAGCGATTAGCGCATTACAAAACGTTCCAGCCGGAACGGCCGTGACCTTCCGGATAGTCAACTATGGAGGCGGAGCAAGCGGCACCTGGTATATCTTCGATGTCGCCAACACCACGGCCGGCGATTTTGAGATACAGGGGACCGTTGCCGATGGCCAGGCAACCCAGAATTACACGCTGACCACCGCCACGGCGGGCAACGGCAGCGGAACCATATCCGGTGTCGCCAACCCATATACCTCGGGGAGCAACGCCGTCATCACCGCCACAGCAGGGAACAACTCCGCGTTCAGCGGGTGGAGCGGTTGTTCGAGCAGCAGCAGCGCCACGATCACCGTGGTCATGGAGGACAACAAGTCCTGCACCGCGAACTTTACCGCGACCTCAGCCGGTTTGACAATCTTCCACGTGAACGACACCCATGCCCGGGTGACGCCGCACAAGATGATCATCCCGGCCCACGGGACCGGTTCCGGCCAGTTTGAAGACGTAGGCGGTGCGGCCTACCTGGCCGCCGAAATGCTGCAGCTTACCGCGGCTCAACCGAACTCGCTGGTCATCGATGCAGGTGATATCTCCGAGGGAAACCCAATCGGCGATATGAACGGCAATGGCAGTATGACGATGTTCTATACCCTGCTCTCCAATAAACTGAATGCCCAGCGCGGACGCGGCATGGACGCGGTCGTTGTCGGCAACCATGATGTCCGCGATATAAACTACATCAGCAATCTGACCTCGCTCAGGAATTCCGGTGTACCCGTGCTTTCGGTCAATGTTCGGGACAAAAATACTCACCTTCCGTACTTCGCCGCATCCAACGTCGTTACGATCAATGGTAAAAAGATCGGCATCATCGGCTACACCATCGATACGGCGGAAATAGGGCCGACCCTTGCCGATATCCTGGAAGTCGTTCCCTGCGCATGGAGCGGCAGCGCTGTGTGCAATATGTCCGACTATGTGAATGAGCTGCGCAATGCTCCCAATAATGTCGATCTTGTCATTCTTGCCGCGCACAGCGGACACAGCGCCCTGGTCGATCCGACCGCACCGGTGCTGGCCGATAACGGAGCGGCCAAACTCCCCGAGGTAGTTGTCACCGGGCACTGGCACACGATTGCCGACACCGTCTGGCAGCCGGAGATGCTCAATTACAAAACGATCTTCACCGAAGCGAACAGTTATATGAAATACATCGGCGAACTGCAGTTGACCGACACGGGCAAGTACTTCAGCGCCACGAATCACGTGATCCGCGATGCAGACATCTCACCCGACCCGGATGTGCAGACGCTGCTCAATGATCTGACCACACAATACAATAACGACCACCCCGGCCACCCGGTGGATGAAGTCGTCGGCTACACTGCCGACGACCTGATGCTCGACAATGACATGAAATGGTGGTCGGCGGACGAATACCCCTGGAGCGGCAACAATACCGCGGGCCAGTGGATCTGCGACGCCATGCGCTGGAAGTCCGAGCAGCTCTTTGGACAAACCGATCTCGCCATCGAGGCCGGCGGCGGTGTCCGCGCCGATATCCCCGCCGGACCGGTAACCTATTTGCAGATCTACGAGACCTTCCCCTGGAACGACGACTCTTTCTATCGAGTCAACATGAGCGGTCAGGAGATCGTAAATTTTTTGAAGGTAACCAATATGAACGCCGGTTTCTCCAGCGCTCTGGATGTGACCGCCTATGATGGCACACCGGCGAGCGTCAAGTTCAATGGTCAGCCGATCAACCTGAATCAGACCTATACCGTGGCGATCAACAACTACATGTATGCCCATCCTCCTGCCAACTGGACCTGGGCCGACACGGCCCCGCTCACCTCGACCTATCTCTGCCGCGAAGGGATCGTTGATTTCATGCGGAGCCAGCATTCGGACCAGGCCAACGCCTACCAGGTCGGCGGTCCACGGTATCACCTGAACACCGAGTTCTCGGGAGGTTTCCGCGCGGTCGTCACCATGATGAACGACAACGACACCAAGACGACCTTCGAGGACGCCTTCATCCGATTCCTGAGCGCCACGCCCGAGACCCTTGCGCGCCGCGGCTCTCAGCAGGTCCCGACAGACCTGGTCAACGCCGATGGTACGATCAATCCGGCGCATCATCTGGCTGAACAGGAGATGTACCGCAGCTTCCTTGGTTTCAAAACCGGTGTCCTCAAACCGGGAGACATCATCGAAACCTGGGGCAAGGGGAGTTTCTACGGCGGCAACCCGGAATTTGTTGACCAGGAAGGGATCTACTCCGATGGCGTCGAATTCAATATCGTCGGCCACGACGCCAGCCTGGCTAAGCCGGCCTTCATGTCGTCCATTGGCGCTTTCTGGAATGACCAGTCCAAGAACCACTACGTCGAGTTCCTGGCCAGGAAAGCCGGCGCCAACTCCGTAAGCGACCAGAACGGTCAGACGATAACGCTCATGGACGCGACCGGCTATGCGAACAAGACCGTCCCTGGCAATGTGGGGGATATACTTCTCGTTTCCGGTGTCCCGACCATGGAGAACTACGGGCTGAGGTTCCGGTGCGATAACGTCTCGACAACCAATTCAAGCTTACCGGAGGCCTCCGTTGTTTCGTCCAGAGTAGACTCTACGCCGGCCGGGACGACCGTCTCACCAATCACGCTGACAGCATCCGCCTCTTCAAGCGCAGGAACATACTTCCTCACACCAGTGGCCGATGCCCAGGTTGCCAGCGGAAACCCGACTACCAATTACGGGTCCGGCACTAACCTGTATGTACAAAGCGCCGCAGCCGGCTACGGCAATGAGCGGGGCTGGTTGAGGTTCGATCTTTCCGCAATCCCGGCAGGCGCAACCATTACCAGCGCAAATCTCCAGCTCTGGAACTGGAAGGTTGCCGGAGCGCCAATGCCGGCCGAAGTACGTGGCGGCTCTGACGACACCTGGACAGAGACCGGCATTACCTGGAACACCCAACCGGCTCTCGGAGCTGCAGTTTCCACCCAGACCCTTGATTCCGCTACGAGCAATATCTGGTATCAGTGGGATGTCACATCCTTTGCCCAGACCAAGTGGGGCGGCAATAAACTCATCTCTCTTGTCGTCAAGCCTGTAACTGAAAGCTCGACTGACGCTACACCGCCAAGCTATGGCTTTGACGCCAAGGAGTACGGCAGCAATGGACCGGTATTGCAGATAAATACGCAGGCCTCCGGCGCGACCATAGCGCAAGTGAAGTTCTACTACCGCTATTCCTCGGACAACACATCCTGGAGTGCCTGGACGCAGTTTGCAACCAGTACGACAGCGCCGTATACGGCAACATTTAATTATTCGCAGGGCTATGGCTATTACGAGTTCTACAGCCAGGCAATTGACAGTAACAATAATGTGGAACCGACACCCGCTGCCGCACAGTCTTCTGTGCACTACACTGCCGCACCGCCCTATACAACGGAAGCGATCATGACTCTCGGCGCATTGTCAGCCACATTCGATGGAACGGCAAAGCCGGTCAGCGTGACCACGATTCCGCCGGGACTATTAACCAACGTGACCTACAACGGCGGCATCACTGTTCCGGTCAACGCGGGAGCGTACGCCGTTTCGGCAACAGTTGCCCAGCCAGGCTATTCCGGCTTGGCCGGCGGCACCTACACGATCGATAAAGCATCGGCGATTGTCACACTGGGTACAATGAGCTTCACCTACGACGGCTCGGCCAAGAGTGTTACAGTAACCACTAATCCTGCCGGACGTGCTGTTACGGTGACCTACAATGGTTCTGCCACTGCTCCGTCCGCCATGGGCAATTACACCGTGGTCGCGACGATCAGCGACCCCAACTATCAGGGAAGCGCCGCTGGATCGATGACGATCTCAGCATCGCAGGCGGATTCGGTCCCGGCCCTCGGGATATGGGGGATGATGGCGACGGTAGCGATGCTGGCAGGATATATATCCCGGAGACGGCGTCATTCTTAGTGCGCAGCGAAGTAGCGAATAAACGGATAAAAGCATTCAACTTCAGAGTTATGAGGATTTCCCGTCATAGGGCGGGTGAGGCGTGCCGGTAGTGAACGGCTTTGGTTGTCACTGCCGGCCGTCTCAAAGGAGCATGTGATGGAAGAAGAGATCAGAAAAGCAGCAGTTCGGCGCTACATCCTGCAGGGCGAATCGCCGAAGAGCATTTATATCAGTCTCAACCGGTCTAAACAATGGTTTTATAAGTGGCTGAGGCGGTATCACACGCATGGAAAGGAATGGCACAAGGACCGTGATTGCGCGGCATAACAGTACGAATTAATGAGGCGCGGCGTCTGCTTGTTCATGTTCGGGGAGCTATCGGTTTTTTGCAGCTCCTTTTTTTTTTATTATAATCCCTTTTCTTCAACAGAATTAATCATAAATTAACCTGCCCTTCATAAATCTGTAACAATATTCTGATAGCGTAGCATAACGCATGAATAAGAAACATGATCGGCTGCGAATGATCCATGTCTTCCAACTAAACCTACCGGTCGCCGACTATCGGCTAGTACAATAGCTTTAAATTAAGGAGGAGATATGCCTTTTCTCTCTCGGTTCGTAAGGATTTTTGCGTTATCCGCAGCGACGATTTTCTGCACAACGCTCGTGCAGGCCGCAGATACAACTACGACAGCGCTCCAGTCAAAGATCAATCATGTCATCGTCATCTACCAGGAGAACTGGAGCTTCGACGGCCTTTATGGGAATTTTCCCGGCGCGAACGGGATCGCGAATGCGGGAGATGCGTTGAACCAGATTGACAAAGAGGGCAGGCCGCTTAAAACTCTTAAGAGGCCGTTGGATACCTGTCTGAAGCCTCCAGTGCCCGATCTTCGATTTCCGGAGCAGATGCCGGCAAAACCGTATGATCTGGCCCGGTATGTTCCCGGGAACGAAAAAACGGGGGACCTCGTTCATCGCTTCTACCAGAACCAACTCCAGATAGACGGAGGCAAAATGGACAAGTTCGCGACCTGGAGTGACAATCCAGGGCTCGTCATGAGCTATGTTGATGCCGGCGACCTGCCCGAGGGAAAGCTGGCGAGGCAATACACGCTCGCCGACAATTTCTTTCAGGCGGCATTCGGCGGTTCGTTCCTAAATCATTTCTGGCTCATCTGCGCCTGCACGCCGGTTTGGCCTGATGCACCGCCCTTGATGAGAGCAAAGCTTGATTCGAAAGGGATCCTCGAAGAAGACGGCGCTGTGACGCCTGATGGCTTCGTCGTCAATACCTCTTACTCGGTAAACCAGCCTCATCCGAAAGGCGCAAAAGATCTTGTTCCGCCGCAGACCCAGCCGACTATCGGAGACCGGCTTACGGAGAAGAACCTCTCCTGGACCTGGTATTCCGGAGGATGGAACGACGCCGTCGCCGGAAAGCCGGCCGGAGATTTTCAGTTCCATCACCAGCCTTTTGCCTATTTCGCAAATTTTTCCGACAATACGGTCGCCAAAGCAGCGCATCTTAAGGACGAGAATGACTTTCTCACGGACCTGAATAAAGGCGCATTGGCGTCTGTGTCCTTCATCAAGCCGATCGGCTCCTACAACGAACATCCCGGGTATTCAGCGCTCCTTTTTGGACAGCTGCATGTGGCTGAACTCGTCAAGGCGGTGCAGGAAAGTCCTTATTGGAACGACAGCGTGATCATCATCACTTATGACGAGAACGGCGGCCGGTGGGACCATGTGGCCCCGCCGAAGGGCGACCGCTGGGGCCCCGGTACGAGAGTCCCGGCGATCATCATTTCACCCTTTGCAAAGAAAGGATTTGTCGATCACACGCAGTACGACACGACATCCATTCTGAAGTTCATCGAACGCCGATGGAACCTGGCACCTTTGGGTACGCGCGACGCAGCTGCCAATGACCTGAGCAATGCCCTTGACTTGTCGACCGTTCCGCTGAAAGGGGATGACCCGCGGACACGTTAAGTATGGCAAAACAGAAATCAAAGCATCGACATGAGAAACAGAAGGCCGCCGAAAAAAAAGGCGATTCTCTCGGATCTTTAATATCGAATATGATCCGGTCGCGTAGTTTTCGCTTTGCCGCTGCGTTCGCCCTTTCCTGCATTGCGATCTATGCGATCATTAACGCATTGCCGCCGTCTTTCACAAAGCCGATAAACGAACACGTTGCGGCGACCCTGGTCCTGGTCCTGAATGCTTTCGGCATTCCCGCATCGACTGTCAACGACACGGTATCGGAAGGCGCATTGGCGTTCCAGATCATCCCCGAGTGCACTCCGCTCTTCACAACGGGCCTTTTCCTGAGCTTCGTTATCTTTCATCCCGCTACGGCGCGACAGAAGACAACCGGTCTTGCAATGGGAATCCCCTTACTCTATATGGGCAACCTGTTCCGGCTGGCACTCACCTTCATGGTAAGTCGGTATGACCGGGGGCTCTTTGAGGTTTTTCATGTGTATTTGGGCCAGGTATTCACTATGTTATTTGTCCTGCTGGCCTGCATCCTGTGGCTGAAATGGATCGACCGGGAAGAGTCGAACAAGGGCATGCCCATGAAAGCAGCGTGGTTTTTTGTACGCTTTGTGCTGATATCCAGCGGTCTATTTCTTGTATGGATGAAGGTCCATCACGGGTATATCCGGTTCCTGGATTGGTTTATGGTCCTGGGTTTTTCTCTCTTCGATCACCATGTAGGCCTCGCGCAGGAAACCACCGTCTACTATGAAACCTTCAGCATTGTCATCTTTACGTCGCTGGTCCTTGCTGTTAGCTCAGTACCGTGGGCAATGAAAATCAAGGGGCTCGCCGCGGGGTTGGGGCTCCTTTTTGTCATCCATCTTTTTCACCGGATTGACAATGTTTTGCTGGCGTACTTTAATTACACATCCGCCAGAACAATGGACCTGACCCTCATCGCAGTCGGGCAATACCTCTTCCCTCTACTGCTGTTGATTTACATGATCCGCTATCGGCGAAAAGCAGTTATCAATGCTCCGGAAAATATTTAGTAAACCTGTGCAACGAAAAATTAATTATAAATTAACCTGTCCTTCATAACCTTGTAACAATCAACTGATAGGGTGACGCGTGCATTGCATTAATTATAAATCTTTTGCAGTTATGGAACAGTAAGGCCTATTGAAGGGGCGCCACATACGATGCCCCCTGCAGCATCCGGCATGCATACCGAAAAGGTGATGAGACATGGCATCAGTGATTCCGAAAATGAAGGCATTGCCCGCACCGAACAAGACTACTCAAGCGGCGGATGCCTTCGAGCTATTCAGCGTCTGGTATGTTGATGGCGCTCCTTACGTTACGGTCAGAGCCGACGCCTGGAAAGACCCGGCGGCTTATGGGATCATGATTGCAGACTTGATGAGGCATATCGCGCACGCCTATTGGCAGGTTGAAGGGCGGGATAAGCAGGAAGCGTTTCTCAGAATTCTAGAAGGATTCGCTGCACAGATAGAATTTCCTACGGATGAACCCGTTGGCAAATTGATCATCGAACCATGATCAATTCGAAACAACACCTGATACGGCGATTGCGGCAAATCGGCCTCTTCGCGATGTTGATCCGGGTCGCGAATATTTTGCCACAGAATGCACATAAGACACATAGTTTTTTTAAAAAGGATTTGATTTATAAAAAAAGCTTTTCTCTGTGCTTTCTGTGACTTTTGTGGCTAAGAGCTTTTCCGGTTTGTCCAGGTTAGGAGATTGCATTGTGTATCCTCAGACGTCTCGTTATATACGCCATCGCAACGATCTGCTGCACCGCGTCGCTGACCGCAATCGCCGCGCCGGCCCTTCCCCAGGGTGTGCTGGACAGTCTGGCGGCTGGTGTCCCGCAGGACGTGATCGTTCTTTATGATGATCGCGATGTTGAAACAGAGGCAACAGCCCGAAGGGACCGTGCTCATCTACCGCACGATGATGATGCCATCCTTTCTTTCAGGGCGGACCGCTACCGGGAGATCAAGCAGCGGGCCGAGGCAGTGATGTTGCCCGGCGAAGCCGAGCTTGTTCAGGACTATAGCCATCTCCCCATGTCCTTTATTCGATTCAAAAGTCGTCCGGCCCTCGAACGTTTCCTGACGCGGCCCGAGGTCGTGGCGGTCTATGAAAATCGTCCTATCTATCCTTCATTAACCCAAAGTCTGCCCCTCATCAATCAGCCTCAGGCAATTCAGGCCGGCTTTACCGGGAGCGGCTCGGGGGTGGCGGTCATCGACACCGGGATCAACTATACCCTCGCAGCTTTCGGTTCATGCTCTGCGCCGGGAGTTCCTTCAGATTGTAAAGTTGCCGCCTCTGTGGATGTGACCGGCAATAACCTTACGCTGAATACCGATCCGAACAATCACGGCACTAATGTTGCCGGGATCGTGGCCGGAGTTGCTCCGGGCGCCCGAATCGCTGCGATCAACGTATTTTCCAACGGGTCCTCGAACACCAACTGGGTCCTTGCCGGAATCAATTGGACCATTACCAATAAAAGCGCATACAATATCGTCGCCCTGAATATGAGCCTGGGTGACGATGTCAACTATGCCGCCCCATGCAGCAACAGTCATACCAACCCTTTTGTCACGCCGCTCAATAACACTCGATCGGCAGGCATCCTCCCGGTGGCGGCATCCGGCAACGATGCCTATACGAACGGCATTGCAAGCCCTGCCTGCACGCCGGGAGTCGTGTCTGTGGGCGCGGTTTATGACAGCAATGTAGGAGGACTGAACTGGGGTATCTGCACCGATTTTACGACAACGGCAGATCAGGTCACCTGCTTCTCGAACAGCGCCTCGTTTCTGACCATGGTGGCGCCGGGGGCATTGATCACCGCGGCCAACATTACCATGGGAGGGACATCGCAGGCATCACCCCACGTGGCAGGCGCGGTGGCCATACTCAGGGCTGCTTTCCCTACAGACTCGCTTGACCAGACTACAGCGCGCATGACGACGAACGGGGTTCCCATAACCGATCCGCGCAATTCGATCGTCAAACCCCGTCTTAATCTCGCAGCCAGTCTGGGGCTGCCGCCCCCGATCAACGGCCTGTGCGGCAGCGCGAACGGCCAGACCTATACCACAGCACCCACAACCGGCCTTTGTTCCGCCGGCACCCCGTCAACAGTTACCGGAACCGGTCCATGGTACTGGACCTGCACTGGACAGAACGGAGGGAGTACGGCAAACTGCGGCGCCGTGATTACCAGCTATACCCTTGTGGGTACGGTCACCAACTCCCTGGGCGGCTCCAATACGCCCAGCAGCCCGACTGCCAATTATGGAAGCAGCGCCTTCTTTACCATCAAGCCGTTGACAGGGTATACACTCGTCGCTCTCAAGGATAACGGCTCATCAGTATCGGCAGTTGAATATCCGGTTGGAACATTCACCTATACTATTGCCGCTGTCACCTCCGCGCACACTGTCGAGGCAACCTTTGCCGCAATTCAGACCGCCACACCGGTGCCAGCAGTTTCCCCGGCTGGTTTTGCATTCTTAGCGGCTGTCTTGTGTCTTGTGTTATTCCGCGGCAGAAAGCATTTTTCGTAAGGAGTGATAAATGTATCTGCGATAAATTAACTGAACTTTCATCGAACGTTCATCACCATGAAATATATATGTGGTAAAAGATGAGTCATTAGTTAAGAGCGCCAGGGAAAATATCAGATGGAATGAACAGTATCGTACCTATGCGGTCAAAGGAAAGAGTAACAAGGATATCAAAATATTATCGCACTTATGAACAGAATATTAAGGAAATGCGCTGTTGGTCACTCGAATATGAAAAATGCAATTGCCAATGATCATTTCACGGAACTTTAATTAAATGGTCATCAAAATGTAACAATTGTATGTTATAAATTGTTCCCTACAGCCGGAACTAAAGCATTCAGCTACATCAGGCATGTCCACGAAAAGAGCAGAGATCGATGGAAAAAATAAAAAAAATGATGGAAGTAATTAAAGCTCTTATGGACAAAAAATTCACAGGATACATCAGGATCAATTTCACCCGCGGAAGCGTCGAGCGGATCGAGAAATTTGAAGAAATTCTAAAAAAGTAGCATATCCTCAGGGTCCTTTGCTGACCGGCGGATTATATCGCCAGGGTACCAGAAAGCCCGAATCAGAGATAAGATCATATTCTTATCCCGATTCGGGCTTTTGCGTTATTATGATTAAACAAATCATCTATAAAACACTACATTTGCCTTTGCTGGGTCTCCTGCTTGTAGTGATCTGCCCGGCTCTTTCATTTGCCGATGCCGTCACGATGAGCATCCAGCCGAATGGGCAGGGCAGCTTCGTGATGACAGGAGAAAATGTCATCGGCGTGCAGGCCCTGGATATAGAGATCGACTACGATTCCACCATGCTGGCGCATCCTTACATCACGGTCGGCGGGGGAGAATTGCGGCAGATAAAGGACAACGTGCCGGGAACACTGTTCCTCAGCATTTTCCGGCCGGTCGCGGATCCTCTTCTCCAGATCTTTGTAAATTTCGAGGAGGCGTGGGCGGAGAATGCGACCAAAGGCATCTATCATGTAACCGCGAGTGTCAGGAGCACGACCGCATGGCCCTCCGAGTCTGATGCTAACACGCTGCCAGGCGGACCAACGGATGAACCAACGGTCGGACTCGAGAATATTAATTCCCGGAACGGAACAGACAATACGGTCCCAACTGTAATAGTCCCGAAAAATAACTCCGCGGCTGCTCCGGATGGAATAAGGGGAACTGATGCGCCCGTTGCCATGACAGCAGGGGTGCGGTCGCCGGGGAATGTCGGCAGGCAGGTTCAAGCGGCGAAGATAACACTCCTCACGCGTGAGGAAAAAAGCGTACTGCAGCGGTTCAAAAAATACAAGGGGGAGCAGGACCTGAGTTCGTTTGTCGCTCTGTTCGGGCCTAACGAAGGCGAACGATGCAGGCAGGAGCCTGCGATCGCGATCTCCGACGGGAAAACCCCGGTCACGATCCGGATAGACGTACAGTCGGATGGAACGCATTCAACCGGGATCGCCCTGTCCGACGCCACGCTGTTGTCGAAAGAAGCACGCGAAAAAGACATCGTCATTACGGTCCTCCCGAGTGAAGGGACCTGGGACGCGAGGCTGGTCACCCTTGCAGGCGGGGAAATCCTTGACTATCCGATCGTCGTTGCCCCGCCGATCGATCTCATCCGTGTCGTCAATGAAAATAATTTCATCGAAGCACTGCAGGTATACATAAACAGCCGGTCTTCGGCGGTTCAGAGGAAGAACAAAATGTATCTCTCAGAGTATATATTCACGGCGAATTACCTCGCCGACCTGGACAGGAGAGCACGATCGTTTGTTCAGTAACCGAAGGACGGAGCCGTAAATCTTCACACAACTTTCATTGAACTGTCATCACCATGTAACCTGCGACGTGTAGTATTCGCTACGTTAACGATCAAGAAGCATAAAATGAACAAGTGATCATCAGGGTCCTTTGCTGACCGACAGAATTCAGTCGCGCACCAGAAAGCCCGAATCATGGATAAGAGTGAGTTCTTATCAGGATTCGGGCTTTTTTTATTTATCGTCTTTTATTTAGTACCAGGGTACTTAGCTGACCTGAATAAGGTAACAGAAAGCCCGGGTCGGGAGCCTGCCGCGTAATGATTTATTACAGTTCAAATTGACAGGCCCACTCAATACATCCATAAAAGAAAGGAGGGGGAGATAGAGACAGCATAGATGATGTATACAACTCGGTAGGATGTCTGCGCAAGTCAGCATCCGGCCTTCAGAATAAAGCCAAAGCCCGGGCAACCGGGTGACGGAAAACCAGCGGGTCCACCAGAGGTGGATGGCCGGGTCGCCTGAGGGTAAAAAGCATACGCAGCGTCTCCAGATATACACGCACGAAACGCTGGGTAGGAACGATTTCGATTGATTTTAAAAAACTCAGGAGGAAACAAAACAATGAAAAAAATTATTTTGCTTTTTGTAGCCATGATGCTCATGGTCAGTTTCGCCGGTCAGGCAATGGCCGCTTTCGACGAAGGCGATCTGATCCGCGTGGTATATAGCGGGACCGGCGCCGGCACGGAGTACGCAACAGACCTCGGTGCTTTTTCAGCGAGCGCACCTCTTACCACCAATGTGGCCTTCAATACGGACACCTTCAGCCTTAGCAAGTTAGGGTCAGGCGCGACATTGGCCAATACCAATGTCGCCTACTTCATCCTGTCCAATACCGCGAATGGCGGCAATGGTTCTGCCTATGCCAGCGGTCCGGCAAACGCCGGTAACATCAACCCCTATGCGTTCTGGGGGTCATTCAGTCCAGCTGCAGGTAGCACTCTGGATACTTACCGTGGCGCCGCAGTCGGCAACAATGCAACGGTTGCACAGACCGGTACGTATTCCTACTGGAACATGATGAATGGCGGCGGAACCATGATCGGAACGATGGGCAATTATCTTGCATCGGGCGATGCCGAGAAGAATCTGGGGGCGCTTGCTACTTCGAGCTATGTTGACCAGGTTCTCTATTACTACGGCTCTGATCCGAGTTCCGGAGCACAAGGCACGAGCATCGCTACGATTCGTACCTTCGCTGACGGCTCCACGCAACTGGTCGCGCAAGCTACGCCGATCCCGGCTGCTATCTACCTCTTCGGCTCGGGTCTGATGGGTCTCGTCGGTCTCCGTAGGAAGACAGTTGCCTAATAGTCACAAACAGGATATGTACTTTAATTGTTAACTTTATTGGGTTCGGTAAAGAACCCTTCACTCTAACCAAGGAGAAATGACATGAAACTCAAGAATATCTTTACCTCCGTCATTGCCGGTGCAGCCCTCATCGCGTTCGCGGGCGCCGCTTCGGCAGCGACAACATATTCAACCGGAACCGGCACGCCGGTCGCGCCTACCGGTGACTTGAACGTCTATGGAGCATCAGCTGAGTTTACTTTTTTCAAGAGCGAGATCCCGCACTATCTGACGGCTGCAGGATGCACCCTGGGCGGTTCCGCCTCATCATCTGACGGCAAGCACTTTATCCAGCAGGCCACCTGTGGATCAAACACCGTCAATTGGCGCGTTTCGTCCAAGGCCTCCTATGACGGTCCTCTTGCCGCGGATGGCAACACGACCAACCCGTCCCGTGACACGACGTGCGAAGTTTCAAACGGGGCTAACTATCGTCCGATGCTGGACAACCCCGGAAGCACCACACTTTTGACCTGCCAGCCCGTGACCATCGGCGCATCCGATGTCCAGGTGGGAGACTTTGTGCAGAAATCCAGCGGCCTTTTGCTTGGCCCCTTAGGCGGGGTCCAGACGGTCCGCAATTTTCAGACGAATCCTTTTGTGCTCACCTCAAACACGACAGCTTACTGCCGTCCGCTTGCCGTCCCCTTCGCGTTCTTTGCGAACAACACCGTGAAACTGGCGGATGGGACCACCACGATAAGCAACATCAGCACCGCAGAAGCGAGGATGATATTCCAGGGCGTTATTCAGAACTGGGCGGACCTGCAGGCTGTCAGCATGTCCTCTATGCCTGTTAATGTCTGCTACCGCCACGCGGGTTCCGGCACCCATGCAACCATGGATTCCTTTATGCGGCCTTCAGGGATGATCCAGAACGCTGTCACCGGCGGCTCCGGCGCGCATTTCTATTTTAACGACGGTTCGTCTGATCTGATGAGGTGCGTCAACGGCAGCGGCACCTGGACCGGCGCCGGCGCCATCGGTTATGCTGATGCGGACCAGGTTCTCGGCACCACCTTCCCCAATACGGTCCGCCTCACACTCGACGGCATCTCACCGATCACGGCCAATGTTGATGACTACAGCTGGCCATTCACCACGATCCAGAATCTGTATGCGAACACCACCGTATCCGCGACCCCCATCATGCAAGACCTGTGCACGTATGCAAGCCAGCCCAGCACAATCACTTCGGTTAATCCCAACTGGTCAGCTTCGTGCAACATGCATCGTATCAAAAACAGCAATTTCGGCGGCTTCGTAGTAAACACGAAATATCACAATGCAAACTGCAACTAAGCTTTGAACTCTGCAGCCTGTTAAAAATCACGGGCTGGTCTTAACCTTCGCGGGGCTCTGTTCAGAGCCCCGCATTTTTATTTACGTTATCATCAAATCTTAATTCAACTGTCATATTGGTGTAACAGAGCTGTGATAGAGTTCGTTGCCTAAACCGGATAAGCCTGAAATCGTCTTAGCCACAGAGTCACAAAGAACACAAGGGAAAGCGAATATTAAATGTGCTTTTTGTGGCAAAATTTATTTATGAAAAGGAAGTGAGCCATGAAGTTTAACGGGAAAGAAATTCAGACAATTATTCAGGTGTCCGTTTGCCTGCTGGCAATCACGGGGTGTGCTACCCCGGGAACGCATCAGACCTTGCAGCCTGAACCCACAACTGACCGTGCGCAGGCGAAGGAGATAAAGCCCGGCGATACGGCATCCGTCCATTATTTGTGTCGACTCCGGTCGGGCGAGGTTGTGGCTGCAACGGACATCGTTGCCGAGATCCAACGAAAGTCGAACGCCTATTTGCAGAAGGATGAGGCTGTTCCCCTTTCAATTGAGGCGGTCAGCGCCGCGGATGCCGTGCAAGTGCAGTCGACGCCTTACGTGCAACGGTCAATGGAAGAGGAAATTTCGCATCAGCTCGCGTTTGCCATTGTCAGCATGAAGGAAGGCGATAGTCGCACGGCGGAGATCAAGGCGGAAGATGTACCGGATCAGGAAGCACCAAAATATATCGCGCACCTGACCCGGGTCCGCACCCGGCCCAAGGAAATGAAAATGCCGAGGGGAGATTATGAGTACAGGGCCAAGCAATCTCCGGAAGTGGGACAAGCATATTCCTATGATCCCGATTTCCCCGGCAGGGTCGAGTCCATTTCAGACCAGGAAGTGACGATCCGGTTTTCCGCGACGCCAGGCGCCGTCATCGAGACGCCTTTCGGCCCCGGACGCATCAGAGATGATGGCCAGGATTACAAAGTGGACATTGAGGCCCGCAAAGGAGCGCTCGTCCGGGCTGGCGAAATGGTAGGACACATCACCGACGTAGACGACAAGGGCATAACCGTCGACTTCGGGAATTCCTTCGGCGGTGAGACGCTGCTTTGCGATGTGACCGTGGGAAAGGTCATTGATGCAAAGCCCTTACTGAAGGCAGATTAGAATCGGGGAAGAAACATCAGCCGTAGAGCTCGCATGGAACACAGAGCACGTAATGCCAAAAATAAATATTTGATCTTTTTATTGCGTTCTTTGCGAACAATCTTTTTGCACTAGCGGTTATTAAATTCTTTATCAAATTGTAACAATACAGTCATCAAGTTTTAACAAGACTATAGTATGGTATCGCTTCGCACACCGCAAGAGTATGCGGGTACTTTGCTGAGTTGGTGCTCAAAAAGCATCAACGACCGGAAAGCCCATAACGAGTCCTCATGGTCCGTTCCGGTATCACCCTTTGTCTGTACAAATCTCAAATCATTCCCTAGGTGCAAGACCATGATGAGCGCCAACTGGTATGCGGTACACGTGAAGTCACGACATGAATTCGTGGTCTCGGGCGAACTGCAAGGCAAGGGCATCGAAACCTTTCTGCCTTCAGTAACAAAATTGAATCAATGGAAAGACAGAAAAAAACGTGTGGACGTTCCCCTGTTCCCCGGCTATCTCTTTGTTTCCCTGTTGCCGGGTCCGGAGGAATTTCTAAGAGTTTTGAAAACCCGGGGCGCCGTGACGTTCATATCCCTTGAGCCCGGACATCCGACACCAGTGGCTTCCGAAGAGATACGCGCGCTGAAGATACTCCTTGATGCCCGGGAAAACATTGATGTCTATCCGCATCTGAAACAGGGCGCCCGGGTGCGGGTAAAAAACGGGGTATTCAGGGGCGCAGAGGGGATACTGGCGAGCAAAGAAGATCATCACATTCTGCTCGTCAGCATAGAGCTTCTGGGAAGAAGCGTCGGCGTAAAAATTTACGCTGACGATGTTGAAGCGGCATAATGCCGGTATTTTAATACCAGCGAATCACGAGGGCGGCCATGGACAGGATGAAAAGTCTCAGCGAAGTGATCAGGATGCTTGTGGAAGGGGAATTCAGCGGATATGTCAAGATCAACTTCAGCCAGGGCAGCCTGGGGAGGGTGGAAAAGTACGAAGAAATCAACGATGCCGCGATCATTATGTCGGGAGAGACAAGAAACGAAAAAAGGCGGGCAGAAGGAATTTCATCATGATGCAATATAGAAAACGGATCAGTGCGTGGCTGCATACCGCCGTACCCGTCGTGTTCCTGCTCCCGGCCTGCGATACGTCAATCGACAAGGTTGCGGAAGCGGGGACGATCAAAAGCGGAACTGGAGCGTAGCGACAGGTGGAGAATATCAGCAGGCGCCTCATCTGTCTCCTGGTCGTGATCATGACCCTGCAGGGAACACTGATCAGGGTGTGCCTCGCCGAGGAGGGCGGGACATCAGGATTCGAGATCAAGACCTTTGAGATCACAGGAAATACCCTCATGCCGGAAGATAAACTGCAGGCAGCGGTCTTGTTGTTGACCGGCGCCGGAAAAACAGCGGTTGATGTGGAAAAGGCCCGCGATGTCCTCGAAAAACTTTATCACGAAGCCGGTTATCCGGCTGTTATGGTGAACATCCCCGAGCAAACCCTGCAGGAGGGCGTTGTCCGGCTGCAGGTCATCGAGAGCCGGATAGGCCGGGTAAAGGTCACGGGCAACCGGTATTTCACGATGGAAAAAGTGATGAAGGACCTGCCGTCATTCACCCCGGGTTCGATCCTGTATCTGCCGCAGGTCCAGAAGGAGATCGGCCGCTTGAACAGAAGCCAGGACATCAAGGTCGAACCCGTAATGACGCCGGGCAAGGTAGTAGGGACCATCGATGTTGAGTTGAAGGTGGAAGACCGGCTTCCTTTTCACGGGTATCTGGAATTGAACAACAGGGCCAGCTACGACACGAGTGCATTGCGATTGAACGGGATGGCCCGTTACGATAATCTCTGGCAAGCGGAGCACTCCCTATCCTTTCAGTACCAGACCGCTCCCCGAAAGACGAAGGAGGTTGAGGTCCTGGGCGCATCCTACGTCCTGCCCGCGCCATGGCAGAAGGACGATCAGCTGGCGCTGTATGGTATCTGGTCGGACAGTACTACGGCATTTGGCGAAGACTTCAAGGTGATCGGAAAGGGAAAGATATTCGGCACTCGATATGTAACAGCACTGACACCGTACCAGCTATATTCACATAACCTGACCCTGGGCATTGATTACAAGCAATTCGATCAAGCCATCGGTTTCACCACGGCAGGCGGTGAGACGACCCATACGCCGATCTCTTATACGCCGCTTTCTTTTTCCTACAACGCGTCCCTGCCGGATGAGTGGGGAGGGATGACACAGTTCAACGCGGGAGTGAACATGTCCTTCCGCGGCATGGGTTCCCATGAGAGACAGTTCGAGCTCAAACGCTTCAAGGGGAGGGCGGACTACGTTTACGAAACAGCGTCCATCCAGCGCAACCAGAAGCTGCCCCGAGGGATGAACCTGCTCGTGAAGGTGGACGGGCAGTCATCCGATCAGCCGCTTATCAACAATGAGCAGTTTGTCGCGGGTGGCATGGAAAGCGTGCGGGGATACAAGGAGAGCGAGGCTTCAGGCGATGAGGCCGTGCATGGCACGGTGGAAGTGTCTTTCCCCAATCCTTTCGAACAAACCAGGACCGGGAAGTGGCTGCAGATGATCCCCTTTCTCTTCTACGACATTGCCGCGCTGACTACTCAAGAACCCCTTCCTGGCCAGGCGGGCAGCGTCAAGCTCGAAGGAGCCGGGGTGGGCTTGCGGGGCTCGATGGCGAAGAACCTGGAATACGAGCTGGACGGGGCCAAGGCCCTGGACGCCACGGACCGGACAAAGAGCAATGATCTGAGGCTGTATTTTAAACTGAAGGCGGTGTTCTGATGAGGTACAGGAGGGGAGCAATGAAAATCAGCTTTTTTCATGTCATGATGCGACTGCTCGGTTGCGTGCTGGTCCTGTTCCCCCATTACGCCCTGGCCGGTCAGGTCAATATTCCCGGCTTTTACGGATCAACGGTAGCGCCTCCTCCCCGGACACAATTGCCTGTGCTGCAACAACCGACAGCAACCATACCTGGCGTCACTGTTGATAATAATACTTCGCAGAACCAGCTCGTCGTCCATCAGACCCAGCCGAACGTCATCATCGATTGGTCATCTTTCGATATCGGCGCTGATGCCTGGACAAAGTTCGATCAGCAGGGAAATGCAAACTGGTCCGCCCTGAACCGGATCTGGAGCAGGGACCCCAGCCTGATCTTTGGAAAGCTCACGGCGGACGGAAAGATCTACCTCATTAATCAGAACGGCATCCTCTTCGGGCAGGGCTCGATAGTGAACGTCAATAGCCTGGTGGCCTCGGCCTTGAATATCCATGATGGCGATTTCATAAACAATGCATTGAAATTCAAGGCGGAGGACTACCAGCAATCAGGAGCGGGTTTTGATCTGCAGGCTACGGTCTCGAATTTTGGAGAGATCACTGCAAATGGCGGCACTGTATTCCTTATGGCCCCCCGTGTGGAAAATGGCGGCACCATCAATGCGCCCGCAGGCCAGATCGGTCTGGTTGCCGGGACGGACGTGCAGCTGCTGACCCCGCAAGAGAGCGACACGGCGAGATCCGGCTATTATGTCGTGATCAATGATGACTTCCTGAACGCGCCCATGAGTACCGATCCTGATTTCGGCCGTGCCGTGAACCGGGAGGGCGGGAAATTATACGCCGATGGCGGCGTGGCCGGCATGCACGGCAACAACATTGATCAGTGGGGGGTCATCCGTGCCGTGACGGCATTCCAGAATAAGAACGGTCAGGTGGAATTGAGGGCAGCGAAAAAGATCACCACAGGCGTTAACAGCATGATTCTGCTGCCGGTCGATGTTTCATTGGACCCGGTGACCGGCCTGCCGCGCACCATCAGCGATACCTTCGACATTCAGCCGGTCGTGTTCATAGGAGGTTTGAGCAAGAACAACAACAATGACATGAGGGGAGGGACCAACAGCGCGAATGAGATCGAGCTGAGGGGAAACATTGTTGCGCCGGCGGGGAACGTAACCTTGAGGGCGACCGACCGGGTCTACATGGAATCGGGCAGCAGCATCGACGTAAGCGGTGTCATGAAGGACCTCCCCGTTGCGGTGGTTGCCGATGCCAAATTGACCAGCGTCGAGCTTCGGGATTATTACGATCAGAAGAACGGTGTTTTGCAGGGTGAAAAAATAACAACCTCCGTGACCTCGGGGTCATCGATCGGAGATATTTCGCAGGCATTGCTGACCCGGGACAAGACTGCGTATGAGCGGCTCGTCGGCGGGGATATAAGAAAGTACTTATGGCACGATTCCACGAACCAATTACCGGACCATTGGGTCTATCAACCCCAAACCGGAAACATAGACATGAATGTGACGAACGGCGATATTATCATCAAGCAAGGGGCCGCGCTCAATTTAGCCGGCGGCTTGATCAACTATCAAAGCGGCCTTGTTGATTCCACGAAGCTGCTGTCAGGCACGCAGATCTACGACATCGGCAATGCCCCGGCCAACATTCAGTATAATAAGCTCCTCGGAAATTACGAAAAAACGTACGACGGGTTCGGTATCCGGGAGTCCTATTCAGGGATATACTACGGCGGCGCCTCCTCGTTGAAGACCTATGTGAAAGGCTATGCCCAGGGCGGCGATGCCGGCACGCTTTCGCTCACGGCGTCCTCGGTCGTTCTCGATGGTCAGCTCAACGGCAGTGTAACGCGCGGCACCTATCAGAATGCCTGGACGACGAGAACTGCATATGGTACCGATGCGGATTACGAGGAAGCGCTGATGCTTTCCAAGGCCCAGGGCATCGAAACACCAAGGGCGGGAACGCTGAAAATAGGCAATTCCGGAAGCACTACGCTCAATAACCCCACGTCGATTTCCGTCCTTTCGCAAATAGACCCTCAACAGCTTAGCATCGATAATAAGCTTACCATCGGTTCCGATCCCCTGACCGGTCCCACGCTGATCTCGGCCACGACCCTGAACAATGCGAAGCTGGGCACCGTGAACCTTACGGCAGACCTGACCATTGACACGGCTGCCGATGCCGGCCTCGTGCTGCAACCGGGTGGTTCTTTTGCGGCGACGGCAAGACGGATCGACCACGAGGGCTCGATCACGGTTCACGGCGGTGAAATAAATTTATACGCGGCGCAGAACAACACCAGTCAACTTAACGCCAACGGAACGTCCAATGGCGCCTCCTATGAGCCGCTCGATGAGAGGATCATTGCAGGAAAGAAGAGCGTTCTCGATGTGTCGGGAGAACGGATAGATAATAGCCAGGCGGGGACAACCGGTAATGCCTTTGCAGGTTCCGGGCGAACGAACGGCGGGTCCGTCTCTCTGAAGGATGAAACGGACCAGGGGGCGGGCGTCTTCGTGCAAACGGGCGCCCTGATGGATGTGAGCGGCGGATACTCCATCGACCAGAAGGGCAAGGTAACGGGAGGGAATGCCGGGTCATTAAGCATCCAGGGGACGAACATTGAGCTGGACGGGGATCTGCGCGGTTATGCCCTGGCTGATCCGAACGGCAAACTCCAGGGAGGCGCCATTACCCTTGCTTCGACCAATATTACTGTTGCTCCGGCTTCATCAATCCCTCAAACATACGACTGGAGCAGTTTTGATGCCGCCAGTTCAGATCCACAGAAATCTTCAGTCTCCGCTGAGATGAAGGACAAGTTCACCCTTGCCGAAAACCGGTTCGATGATACTGGTTTCACGCGGATCACACTCAACAGTCAGAATGATCTCATCATCGATAAAAACACAACGATCACTCCCTCGCTGGCCAGAATGAACAATCCGATTATCGGGCAGACAGGGAAAGCGCTGATCGAGGGTCAGGATGCCTCAGGAAGCATGGTACCCGGAAGGCCCGATCTCATGCGTCTCGACGATGCTATGAGCTATATGGCCGGGCCCTCTTCATTTACCGCGAACGCGGCAAAACTTTTTGACGGCACTCTGACGAGCGGCAACAGCAATTTTGCCGGCAACTTAAAGGACGTAGATCGCAGCTCTGTGAACCTTATGGTCTCCGACGGCGCGGTTATACAAACATCGCCCGGAGGATCCATATCTCTGTCCGGCCCGAATGTGACCGTGCAAGGAATGTTGGACGCGCCGGCCGGAAACATCAGCCTCAGTGCGACGAAGGGCGATCTTCTGCTGGGCAATGGCGCGAAAATAACCGCAGCCGGATACAACCGTCCTGATCCGTCATCTACGCCAAACGGCTTCGACGTCAACTACCAGTCAATGACCGGCGGCAATGTGTCACTGACTGCTTTTGGTTCCCTGGAGATTGATCGTTCGGCGATCGTAGATGTCTCAGGATCGGACGTGGTCCAGAATACGGTCTTGTCTAACGGGAAGATCACCACCTATAAAACAGCAAGTAATCCGGGCAGTGTTTCCCTGAGTTACGGGAGCGACCTGAATCCGCTGGGCTCCGTATATGCCAATCATGCGCAACTGGAGGGGCTGGGCGGAGGCAGTCTGGCGATCGCCAAAACAGACGCGACCAGCGGCATGGACGTCACTAAGCTGGCTCTCCACACAACGGGATTCGACGACCTGACGTTCAGGAGCGCGTACTCGCTTATCTTCAGCAGCAACATCAATAACGCCTTGATAGGCCGGAAGCTGACCCTGGATGCGCCGGAGATCACGGGCTCCGGAAACAACGTGGCGTTGAGCGCGCCCTGGATAGTTCTTACGAACACATCCAAAGTGTCTCCACCGGCGCTCACGAATTCAACTTCCCCGACCGCGGGATCGTTCACGCTTTCCGGAGGATGGACAGATTCGAGCGGCGTTAAACATGGCGGCTTTATCGATGTGATCGGAGACGTTCAGATCGACGGTTTTCGTGATGTCACGCTGCGGACCGACCGGGATATACGCCTGAGCCAGGTATTGTACGACAACAATTTCACCAGCGGCAAAGACGGCAATCCCGGAACAGTGAAGAATGGAATACTGGCCACAACGGGCAACCTGGTTCTGGATGCGGACCGGATATATCCGGGCAATTATTATTCATATACGACGCATGGAAGCCAATTCTATCCGGATCTGTACTCCGATTACACGGTTCACTCGAACGGCAAAGTGACGCTGCAGCACACGATCCAGAATGCGGATATCACTGCAGATGTGCCCATCTATTCGGCGGGCGGAAGCCTGACTGTGGAGGGCCTGGCAGGAATCGATGTGGAAAAGGGCGTGACCCTCGCGGCCCCGATGGGGACCATCACACTCAATGCCCCGGGAAAGCGTATATATCTTGCCGACGGCAGCGTTCTGACGACCGCGGGGAGTGCTGAGGTAATGTACGGTCTGATCGACCCGAACAACCTTTGGCTCCTTGAGGACAAGTCCAACCCGGGAATTAACGCCGGAACAACATCGCGTATCACGCAAGACAGCCTTCCCCAGAAGGGCATCACCCTGAATGCCGACGAAGTGGTTGCCCGGGGAGGTTCTGTGATCGACGTTTCCGGCGGCGGTTCGATATTTGGGTATAAATTCCAGCCGGGCGTGGAAGGCTCCGTTGATCCGCTCACCAAGACGGGACGCTATGTTGTCTTCAAGGCCGATTCCTTCCCAATGCCCGGAACGGCCGTGTATCTTCAGGGCGGGGGAGGCCTCAGTGCGGGAATGTACACCCTGCTCCCCCTGGATGCGAAGAACCCTCAAAATGCGCGGTACGCGTTCCTCCCTGGGGCCTCTATCATCGAGGCGCAGTCGGGTCCATCCCTGCCGGAGCAGGGAGCGCTGTCAAAAGACGGGTACCCGCTTGTTGTCGGATATTCGGCTGTCGCGGACACCCCGATACAGGGCACGCGGCCGCAAGTCTTCACCGTGCGGACCGCGGCCGAAGTCCTTCATGCGGAAGGGAGTTATGTGAAACCGGAACCAATCCTGTCCGGCGATGCAGGCATCATAAAAATATCCGGGAATACGATGATTCTCGACGGTAAGCTCAAAGCCGCTGCAGGACAGGGCTTTCAGGGAGGGAAGATCAGCCTGAGCGCAGCGAATATCATCGTGCAGACCGCATCTACATCCCCATTGGGGAATTACTTCAACTTCGACACCAGTTTCGACGACCTTTTGCATCCCGAACTCCAGAAACTCAAAGGCGGCTTGACAATGTCCGCTGACGGTCTTACGGGTTTTCGTGAAGTCGACTTGGGCGATGCAGGCTCAACGAACAGCATCACGATTACAAGCACTGCTGAAGCACCTACGGTCCTGAACGCATCAATCATCTCGCTTGCAGCCAAGAATCAGATCACGATCGGGAAATCATCCTCACTGCAGGCGGTGACTGACCAGAATACGAACTCAGGCGAAGGTGTGATCACATTGACCACGCCGGGCACCCTTGATATCGGGTCTAATGCTATTCTGCACGCAACTCACGCCGTAAGTCTGGATGCGAACAATGTGGCAACTATGAAAGGTTCTCTCCAGTCTGACAACGGCGCCCTGACCCTGAAAAGCAGCGCCATATTTCTGGATGATGGGACGCGGACCGATACCGGCCTTCACGTGACACAAAATATGTGGACTAATAATTTCACCGGATTTCAGGACATCACCCTGGTCAGCAACAGCGGCAATAATGCGGGCATCCAGTTCCGGGAAAACTTTAATCTTTCGGCCGGCAACAGCCTGACCCTGGACGCAAGCCGCATTGCCAACGTGAGCCAGAGTCCCATTGCAGTTACTCTGGAAGCACCGACCATCAATTTCAAGAATTCGGGAACCGCTTCAACGTTACCGCCCGACGCGTCCATGGGCGCCTCTATCTTCACGGCCGCCACTTCCGCCAATGCAGGCGGCATCGGCACGATCAACATCGGCGATGGCGATGTTCTGTTCGCAAATTTCAATAGGATCAATCTCAATAGCCGGAACGACTTGACGCTGAACGGAAAGGGAAGCCTGAGCGCGGGGAACGCCGATCTGTCGATCAGCGCCGCGCGCGTGGTTGCCGTGAGCACGGCTGGAACAAACAAGCATAAGGACGGCACGGCAACGACGTCCCTTACGCCTGCTGATTTCGCGGTCTATGCCGGCGCTAATTACCATAATGATCAAAACGATCCCAACCCCACCAATAAGATCACTATTGCCGGCAACGGAAACGCTGCGGGTCCATCCTCCACGCAGGGTGGGACGCTGGAGTTCTGGGGGGCTTCGATCGACCAGGGCGGAGTGATACAGGCCGATGGCGGGTCCATTAAGCTCTCGGCAATGGGTTCCGGACCTGCCGACGGCGTCATGCTGCGCAGCGGCAGCAAGATCCTCGCACAAGGCACTGTTGACGCGCCAGGAGGACAGGTGCTCCTGAAATCCGTAAATGGCGGCATTGTGTTGGATTCGTCTTCATTGATCGATGTGTCCGCGGGTTCCCAGGGTGACGCGGGGCTTATCAGTCTTCAGTCGCCCATAGGAGGTGTCTTGATTAACGGCAGTCTGATGGCTGCGGCTCATGGCGGAGCAGGCGGATCATTCATACTCGACACCAGTCAGCTTGCAGACATTGACATGACCAGGCTCATCGGGACCCTGTCGGCGGGCGGCTTCACGGAATCCGTCGATATGCGGGCCAGAAAAGGAAACATCGATATCGCTTCCACCGATAAGCTGACAGCGCACCTTGTCAAACTTACTGAAGACGATCCCTCCAAAGACGCAAATGGAGTCCTCTTAACGGACAGCAACGGCAATCCTCTTTATGGGAACATCAATGTCGCTGGAAGAATCGAAGTCAGCCAAGGCGGCAGTGTCGAATTGTACGCCATGAACGACCTGAACATTCAGTCCGGCGGCAGTATCCGGGCTGTTTCTTCAACATCCGGTTCTTTGGATGCGAATGTGCTGCTAAGTTCATCAGCGGCATCGATCAATATTAACGGAAAGATTGATGTGTCCGGAAGCGACGGTACTGCCCCCACCGGTGTGGTCTACCTGCGTGCGCAGTGCAATTTGGCGAATAATGACTTGAACGCTACTATAGCCTCGGGGGCCATCGCGGGCGCGTCTGCAGTATACGCAGAAGCAGTCAGATCATACGATATATCTTCCTCGACACCCGATCTGGCCTTGCCCACGGGGATCAGCGACGCAACGACCTTCTACACAAATTATATGAATAATACAAACCGGTTCGGAACCGGCATCAATAATTTCCATCTCCTTCCTGGAATCGAATTAGTCAGTAACGGCAACATTGATTTGAACGCAGCCTGGGATGCGACCACTTCCCGGTTCGGTGGCGAGCCAGGCGTACTGACTATCCGCGCGGCGGGTGACCTCAACATCAATAACAATCTTGCGGACAGTCCATCCGGCTACAACATCACCTCTGCCCCTTCAGGACAAAACTCCTGGGGATTTGATCTTGTTGCGGGAGCGGATCTGTCGAGCGCCGATCATATGGCTGTGAACAACAGTGGCGCTGGAAACCTTAGCTTTGCAAACAATGTAATTGTTTACACCGAGACCGCACCCATCCGTATCGCATCAGGAAAAGACACGATCATTGGCGTTGCCGACCAGCCGCCCGGGTATATGCTGCCCAGTTATATGATGAACTATAGTCTTGCGTCCTTTACGGGATCGATCAGGGGAAACGTGGGCCGTGACCTCATTGTAGCCGGAGCCATTCAGACGGCGACGGGCGACATCGACATCAACATCGGCCGAGACCTGAACCTCCTTGTCGGAAATGATACGAATAATGCCGGAGCCGGCGCGATCCGCACGACAGGCCGGCTTTCAGCAGCAGCGGCTGCTGCCAACTGGGGAGATAATCCTTTTGACCCGATGGTAATTGCCCTCCCGGGATCAATTCAATCTGATATCTACCAGACCTATTATTGGAGATACGACAAAGGCGGCAACATCAACCTTTCGGTGGGAAGACAGGCGGGGAAATTGAACAGCTCCGGTCAATGGGTAGTAGCTGACAAGACAGATGCATGGGATTATTTTTCACCGATAGAAGTTTCTTTCCCGCTGGCGGGGAATGGAGGATCGGCGACGCTTGCATATTACGGTGTTTTCTCAGCCGACTATGTAAACGGCACCGCAGGTCTGGCAACCATGGGCGGTGGGAAACTTGCCGTCCGTACAGGAGGAGATTTCCTTGCTCAGGCCGGGACGTTCGGGACCGGAGACCTTACGATCTATTCCGGCGGGGATATCAAGGGCAGGTTCCTGAATCATGGATCAGCAGGCGAGCCCGGACGCGCGGAGATCCATGCCATGGGAAATTTCGGGGCATTTGATAAACAGGCGCAGATCGAGCTTTTCAACAGCCGTATGAATGTGACTGCCCAGGGAGAGATGCAGATCGGCGCGGTGCTCAATCCTACACTGGCAAGCGATAAGATAGACGAGTCCAGAAACTACTTTGTGCAGTGTACGTATATGCCTGAAACGAGCATCAAACTCAAAGCCGGGACCGATGTAACGATCGCAGGAAATTCGCCTTACTATGCAAATGATCCGACGGGTTATGCAAAGAATTACGAGAGGGTCCTGCCCGCGACCGTGAATGTAGATGCGGGAGGGGATATTATGCTGCGGAATGATTTCACCCTTGCCTCGTTTTCCAAGGGGGACCTCAGCCTCGACGCCGGCGCCGACGTGATCGGACAAGTCCTGGATACTGCTCACGGAACCTATCGATCTGCGACGATCCTCATGTCGGACATCTCGACCCAGAACTGGTACGGGCTCTTCTATATCGGAAACCCCGATAGCCCCGAGAAAAGCGGCCAATGGATCAGTAAACGAACATCCAACCTCCACGGGCTGTATGATCCAACGGACAACACATGGTCGTTTTCGGAGCCTCTGCATGCAGGGGACGATCAAGCCATCACGGTCCATGCGGACGAAGATATAAAAGGTCTGAACATGAAGTTCTCGAAAAAGGCCGAAGTGACGGCAGGCCGGGACATTGTTGATATTACCTATGAGGGACAGAACATTACTTCTAATGATGTAGCCATGATCCGGGCAGGCCGGGACATATCGATACAGTACGTAAAGGCGTCCTCGCAAAACTCCGCACAAGGCGGACTGATCCAGGGCGGGCCGGGGGTCTTCCTGGTACAGGCGGCAGGTTCCATCGACCTGGGATCGCTTAGTGACGGCATCCAGGAGATCGGCAACGGCAATAATCCCGCCCTGGGAGCCGAAAAAAGCAGCCTGGTTGTCCTGTCAGGATACGGGTTCGACAAACCGGCATCTGATATTCAGGCTTTCTTCAATTCCATTCGAACGGCCGGTGACACATACGCCGGGCTGATGGCCGATGGCAAATTGGATGAGGCATCCCAACTGTTGCAAACGACCAGAACAAAAACGATTGCTCCGCTCCTGGACGCTCCTACGGGCGCCGGCGATATCAACATGACCTCTTCGCAGATCTCGACATCGAATGCTGCGTCCGATATTTTCGTCATCGCGAACGGCAACCTGAACCTTGGAAAAACCGCATTGCCGAGCGCAAGCGTGGTGAATACCACAACCGGCATCACGACCGCCAATGGCGGAGCGATCAATATCTTCGCGGTTAAAGACATTAATGTCCAGGAGTCGCGCGTCATGACTTTTTTTTCCCGGCAGGACATGGTCGACCCCACGAAACTTTACGGTGATATCACCGTCTGGAGCGACCAGGGGAATATTAATGCCGGCCGGGGATCAAGGACCGCGGTCAACGCTTCTCCTCCAAAGCGGAAACAAGTTCCCGGTTTGACGGGTGTGTATGAGACGGTGTTTACGCCCCCTGCTGTCGGCAGCGGCATGCGGGCATTGACGTACGGGGACAACCCGCCGGTTCCCGGCAATGTTCATCTCTTTGCACCCACGGGCGTCATCGATGCGGGCGAAGCGGGTATCGCGGGAGGACAGATCACCCTGGCGGCGCTCAAGGTGAACAATGCCTCGAACATCACCTTCAGTGCTGGGTCTATCGGTGTGCCCCAGTCCTCGGAAGGCACTGCTTCGCTGGGGACGCTGGCGGGCACCGGCATAACGCAAAACACCCAGATGAACACTGACGCATCCGGCATCGGCGTGTCTCGAGCGCAGGCATCTCAGATGGTCGAGGACATCATTGCGAAGTGGCTGGATGTGAAGGTTGTGGATTTTGTTGAAGACGATAATGACAAGAGTAAGGAGGAATAATTAAAACCGTGTCTATGGGCAGAATAACTTCTCTTATACCGTGGCGTTCATTGATAAAAACAGCGGCCGCTGTTGCGGGGCTGGTGTTCGTTCTCGGCCTGCTCGCTCCACCGAGCGCGCATGCGTGGTGGGACGGAAAGTGGCAGCAAAGAAAAAAGATCCAGTTCGATACGACATCCAAGGGCACTGACATCAAGGATGATCTCACGGATGTCCCCGTTCTCGTACGTCTCCATACGGGCAACTTCAATTTTCCCAATGCAAAGCCCGATGGCTCGGACCTCAGGTTTGTGAGCGCGGACGATAAGTTACCGCTGAAATATCATATCGAGAAGTTCGATCCCAAGGAAGAGATCGCCCTGATATGGGTCAAGGTCCCCCGGATCTCCGGGGGGGCCGATCAGGATTCGATCTGGATGTATTACGGGAACTCCTCCTCGCCGGACGGTCAGGACGCGGGCGGGACGTATGATGTGAACCAGGTGGCTGTGTATCACCTGAATGAGTTGTTCGGACTTCCGAAAGATGCAACGGCTTACGCCAACCATACCACTTCTTCGTCGGCCAAACCCGGCATCCCGTCGGTCGTCGGAAACGGCTTTCAGTTCAACGGGACCGATGCAAAGATGACGGTCGCCAGAGCGACATCGTTCAACTTTGCCAAGGGATTCACCTTTTCCGCCTGGGTGCGCCTGAACCGCTCTACAGGGAATATGCGTCTTTTTTCCTGGGCTGACTTTAACCAGTCCATCGTAATAGGGATCGACGATGCTAAGGCATACTGCAGTCTGGGCCAGGGAAAAGGTCGGAGCACGGAGACGCCGAAAACAACTGCCCTGGTCCAGGATCGCTGGCATCATCTGGCCGTGACCGCGGAGCCCGATAAGAAGATCACCCTTTACCTGGATGGCACTGAGACAGCATCGATCAAACTTACAGGGGCGGTACCGGCGCCCTCAGCGGAAATCATCATCGGCGCATCCGAGAAAGGGGACAACGCGTTTTCGGGTGATCTGGATGAAGTGCAGTTGTCCAACACGGCCAGAACGGCCGGCTGGATCAAGGCGGCCTTCAAGGGCCAGGGACCGGACGGCGCGCTGACGTCCTACCTGGAGGAAGAGACGGGCGGTGGCGGCGGAGGCGGCGAGTCTTTGACCGTCCATCTTATGAAGGTCATTATCCGGACCATTACCCTCGATGGATGGCTTATCATCGGATTTCTGTTCCTCATGGGATGCGGGTCACTGTATATCTTCAGGCAGAAGATCACCATACTCGGCCAGGCAAAAAAGGGAAATGAAACGTTTACCCAGTCCTTCCGGCATGTCGAACATCCCCTGGCGCTTCTTGAGAAGGAGCATGAATTCCCGGGCTCGTCGCTCTACCGTGTCTACCGGGCCGGATGCGAAGAAATAAAAAACGGGCTGGAGAGAAAGGGAGAATCTTATGAAGAAGTAAAAGGACTCTCCGGGAGGGCCATGAACGGTTTTCGGGCCGCTGTTGAGAAAGAGGCCATGCATGAAAGCAGAAGACTTTCCGCCGGCATGGTCATCATGAACATGAGTGTCGCGGGCGGGCCTTTCCTTGGTCTTCTGGGCACGGTCTGGGGCGTCATGAACACTTTTGCAGGCCTAGCTGAGAGCGGCGAAGCGAATCTCGCGGCGATCGCGCCGGGTGTTGCTTCAGCGCTTGCCTGCACGATGGCAGGTCTCCTGGTCGCCATTCCCGCACTGTTCGCCAGCAGTTACGTCACCGGCCATATCAGAAATATGAATGCCGATGTGAATGTTTTTATCGATGATTTCATCCTCAGGCTGGAAGGGGACAAGTGATATGCGTCATGGGAAAAACCCCTTCGATGAACTTGAATCATACGATGAGATCAACGTGGTACCCATGCTTGACCTGGCGTGGAACCTCCTACTCGTGTTCATGATCGTCGTGACGGCCTCTGTGCAGGGGATCGCCGTCAATCTTCCCAAGGCAGGCGCCGCCGCCGGGAAAATAAAGTCCACCACGAAGGCGATCACGATCACTGCTGACGGGCCCATCTTCCTCGACAGTTTTCCCGTCACTCTGCAGGAACTGGAAGGCAGGCTTCGGCAGTATAAAGCCGCAGAGCCGAATTTCCCGGTCGTGATCCGGGGCGATGAAAAAATATCGTACAAAAAAGTCATTGAGGTCCTGGATATCCTCCAGCGACTGGAGATCACCCAGCTTGGGCTGGTGACGCAGAAGCTGGTGAAGTGACGCTGGTAGGTAGCCGCAAGCTTCAGCTTGCGTGTTTCTTTCACTGAAGCGTTCCGGGCGCAGGCTAAAGCCTGCGGCTACAATAACAGGTGCTGCATTTGTAAGAGGCTCTTTGTAATTTGGGGAAAAAATATGTCCGACATGCCGGATAAAAAGCCTTCCGTGTCCTGGGGGCTCATTGCCGTGATGATCATCATTCTGGGCGCGGGAATATATATCGTCAAAGTAGCCATGAGCGACACGGTCCCGAGAAAAAAGAATACCGTGGCCACGGTGACCCTGATGAAACCTCCGCCGGTCGTTATCAAGGAAAAACCGCCGGAGCCGGAGCCGGTCAAGGAGACCCAGAAGAAGGAAGACATCATAGATCCGGAACAGAAGAACGAGGCTCCGGCTGCTCCGAGTGCCGATAATGACAACACACCGGCCGGCGACAAACTGGGTCTGGATGCGGAAGGGGGCGCCGGGAACGACGCGTTCGGACTAGTCGGAAAAAAGGGAGGCAGAAGCCTCCTTGCCGGTGGAAACGGCATGGGGGCGATCTCTCTTCTGAACAAATACGCCGGGTATACCCAGATCGTGACGACAACCATCAGGAAGAAGGTCATGAAGAGCCTTGACGACGAAGGCGGGATCCCCAAGGGGAAACTGCAGGCGGTCGTCAGACTAAGCGTGGACAGTGACGGCGCCATAGTCGGATTCCGGATCATCGGATCTTCGGGGAACAACAGGATGGACGAGGCGGTCCTGCGGACCCTCGGCTCGATCAAGATCAGTGAGCCGCCGCCAAACGGGATGCCGCGGACGATGGACATCAGGATCACTTCGCAGGGTTGACAGTGTGCGAGAGAACGACAGCTTGGAACGGGGGCAAGAGACTTAAGGTGGATATCACGATGAAACAACGGAATCACAGTATTATAACGAGGGCCTTCGAGAGCATGAGAAAAAAAGTCAGTTGGGGTATAGGGGTGGTCCTGCTTTCACTTTTTATCGGATGCGCATCCGCTCCCCAGCCCGTGATCATACAACATGAGAGAATGCCCTCTCAAAGCGACGCCGCTTTGTCCGCCGAGCAAGCCCGCAAGGAACCAGCTG
The DNA here is from genome assembly GCA_049793155.1 of Nitrospirota bacterium. Classification (GTDB taxonomy): domain Bacteria; phylum Nitrospirota; class UBA9217; order UBA9217; family UBA9217; genus JALNZF01. Next base: position 25,292 of record JBARBN010000228.1, on the reverse strand, counting down.
ATCCGAGGATTGCGGCCACTCTGGCTGATCTGCAGCGCCGGAAGGAGCTTCCCGACCAGCAGACCGCGGCACTGCTGGAGCTCCTGAAGAGCAAAAAAGTGATAAGCGACGAAGATGCCGCTCTTATTACCGGACAAACAGCGACCGAGCCCGCCGAAGAGCAGGTCTCTACCGCTGTTTTGGAATCGCAGAAATCGCTTGAGGACATCAAAGAAGAGATCAGGAGCGAGGTCACGAATGAGTTGCTCAGGGAAGTCTGGAAGATAAATCGGGCCTTGACCGAAAAAGACAAGCGGCTTCGCTTTTACGGCGAGCTTCGACTGAGATATGAGAAAGACCGCTTTGACAAGAACAACGCCGATTTTGCCCAGCCGGCAAGCCCGAGTCAACTCATGAATACAAAGGTTGACGCGGACCGCTTCAAATACCGGGTCCGTTTCGGCGCGGAGGCGATGGTAAATGAAGAATGGGATGCAGTCATTCGCCTGGCCTCAGGGAGCACGACAAACCCCGTGTCGACAAATTCGACCATGGGTGACTACATGAACAAGGATTCTGTCCTGTTCGATCTTGCTTATCTCAAGTGGCAGCCGTGGAAGTCGATCACCTTGTACGGGGGGAGGATGCCTAATCCGTGGTTTTCGTCCGATCTTGTGTGGGCCAGGGATTTAAATTTCGAGGGTCTAGCCCTGCAGGCGAGGACGCCCATTGCGGAATCATGGACGCCCTTTCTCACTGCCGGCGCTTTTCCGCTGCAGCAGAACGATTTCACGCAGCACGGGAAGTGGCTTATGGCCGGGCAGTTGGGACTGGACCGGAAAAGCCAGAACGGCATAGGTTTTAAGATCGGTTCCGCCTACTACGATTTCAAGAACATCACGGGTGTGCCCAATGATCCTAATAATCCCGGCGCCACCGACTGGACCGCCCCTCTGTTCCAGCAGAAGGGGAACACCCTGCTCAATATCAGCGCGGACCCGAACGTCTATAAGACGGCCCTTGCTTCGGAATTCAAGGAACTGAACGTCACGGGGACCCTCGATATCGGCTTCTGGGACCCTTTTCATATCGTTTTCCTCGGCGATTATGTGAAAAACCTCGGTTTTAAAAAATCCGATGTTGCCCAGAGGACGGGCAATCCCGATCCCGCCAGGCAAATCGAGGGCTACCAATATGGTATGTCCGTAGGGTATCCGGCCGCTTATGCGCCAGGACAGTGGAAGGTGTATTTCTACAAAAAACGCCTGGGGGCGGACGCCGTGGTGGACGGCTTTACAGACTCAGATTTTCATCTGGGGGGCACCAATGCAAAAGGGTGGATCCTGGGGACCGATGTCGGGTTGGCGAAGAACACCTGGCTTACGCTTCGATGGTTGACGGCGGACGAGATCAGCGGTCCACCGCTTGGGATCGACGTGCTGCAGGTGGATCTTAATGCAAGATTTTAGTTTATCAAGCTCGCGATAACTTCCAATTGATGACTGTTCCGGGGTGTCGGTGCTGGTCTGTGTGAGGAGAGCATAAATGATAAAGCTGCCCGTGCTTCAGAAAAAACACATCATACCCGCGGCCGCACTGGCGATCGGCCTGATCATCGGTTTGGGCGTGGGGCACATTCAGATTAACAAGGAGCAGAAGATCTGCCAGGAGAGGATCAAGGAGGCAAACAAGAAGGTCGCCTTTTTCCAGAAAAAAATGGCAGAGGACAAAACCGAGGCAATGAGTTCCCTGGAGCAAAATGAACAGAAGTGCCGGAGTGATCTGGACAAGCTCCAACTCACGCTCCGTAATGAGCGGAAGACCCTGACGGGACAGTTGGGGACGGTAAAAGAACAGGTGCAAAAGCTCGAGATGCAGGCCAGGGCATCGGAAGAAGCTTCCACCAAAATGAAAAAGGAACTGCGGGAGACAGCTCAGAGCAATAAGGAACTGGAGCTGGGACTGAAAAAGACAACCGGGGAGAAACAGGCCCTCCAGTCGGAGTTGAAAAGAAAGACCCAGGACCTTGCCCATTGCGCGTCAAACAACGCCGAGCTCTGCATCATTGCTGATGAACTGTTGACAAAATATCGGAATAAGGGAATTGGCGCGGCCATTCTTGAGAGAGAACCCATCGTCCAGGTCAAAAAGGTCGAGTTGGAACAGCTTACACAGAAGTACCGGGAAGAGATCGAGCAGCAGAAGATCAATAATAAAAAAGATAACGGAGGAGAATAACCATGAGCGGAGTTTCGCGATTTCGGATGATGGTGATCATGATGGGCTTCCTTGCAGTAGTACTGACGGCCCAGGCTGAAGTGAAGAAGTCTGAACCGGCAGATGACACGGCGGCACTGGTGAACGGCTCATCAATTGACCGGGGAGAATTTGAGGGAGAGGTCCTCACGATCCAGAAAACGCTCCTGGGTTACGGAAAGCCGCTCACTTCGAACCAGGTCGCATCCATCAGGGCAGAGGTGCTCGAAAGCATGATCCGGCGTGAGATCCTTTGCCAGGAGAGCCGCAAAGCCGGCATCAAGCCTGATGAAAACGGCATCAATGCCGAGCTCAAGGCGCTGAGGCAACAGTTTCCCGATGAGACGGAATTTAATAATGAATTGAGCAGAAGACATATCTCGGAAAAGGTCTTGCGATCCAGGCTGGAAAGGAACAATTCGGTCCAGCAGTACATTGAGCGGCAGTTCGGGGCGAAAACAAAGGTCTCGGAGGACGACATGGTCGCTTATTACGAGGGCCACCTCGACCTGTTCAAGCAGCCGTATCAGGTGCGCGCAAGCCATATCATGGTCCGTTCGGACCCCACGTGGGACAATGTTCGAAAAGAGGAGGCTCGCCGGAAGGTCGAGCAGATCCTGAAAAACCTGAAGAAGGGGCAGGACTTCTCCGCCCTTGCACGGGAACAGTCCGACGGTCCCACGCGGACCCACGGCGGCGATCTGGGGTATCTCAGAAGCGGGCAACTGGAGAAACAGTTTGAAAGCGCGATAGCTGCGCTCAAACCGGGAGAAACGACGGAGATCATTGAGACAGATTACGCCTTCCACATTTTCAAGCTGACCGATAGAAAGCCTGAAACCGTGCTTGCCTATGAAAACGTGAAGGAGAAAATAAAACAGTTTCTCCGAGAGGAAAAATCGAAACAGCAGGCGGACCTTCAAGCCAGGAAATTGCGCGAAAAGGCCAAAGTGGAAATACTTTTAAAGGATGAAAGCATCCTGGCAAAACAGCCCTGATCGTTTCTTCCGGGGTCATTCCGGGGCCGGGATAAGCCTAATCGTACCGTTATCAACATCAACCTGTGGATTACATGGCGGACCTATAAAAAAAGAGCCCCGTAGTTCAGAGGGCGGAGCTTTGCAACCATCAGGTACATGAAACATTCTGCTATCCATGAGACCGTATCAAGAAAACAATGGGGATACTAAGATGAAGATATTTGTCACCGGCGGCGCCGGCTATATCGGCAGTCATGTAGTCAAGGCTTTGGGCGAAGGGGGATATGATATCATCGTGTACGATAACCTGTCAAAAGGATATCGTGATGCGGTTTTGCACGGGAAACTCGTAGTCGGCGATCTTGTCGACACTGAGCTCTTGCAAAGAGTGATAAAGGACTTCAAGCCCGACGCCGTCATGCATTTTGCCGCGTTTATCGAGGTCGGAGAATCCGTACTGGATCCCCTCAAGTATTACCGCAATAATGCATCGAACACGCTGAGCCTCCTCGATGTCATGCGCGAATGCGACGTCCGGCATTTCGTGTTCTCGTCGAGTGCGGCGGTATACGGAAAACCGGAGACGGTCCCCATCCGCGAAACAGAGGCCGTTAAACCGATAAATCCCTATGGTTGGTCCAAGGCTCTTGTGGAAACGGTCATGGAAGATCTCTCGCGCTCGGCGGGGTTGCGATATATCGCACTTCGCTATTTCAACGCCGCAGGGGCCGACCCTGAATGCAGGATCGGAGAGCGGCACAACCCCGAGAGCCATCTCATTCCGCTCGCGCTGAAGGCCGCAAAAGGGGAACGAGATGCCGTCAAGATCTTCGGGACCGATTATCCGACTCCCGACGGCACCTGCATCCGCGACTACATCCATGTGACGGACCTTGCGGACGCCCATATCAGGGCGCTCGATCATCTCCTGAACAACGGCGCGAGCGATATCCTGAACTGCGGCTACGGCCACGGGTTTTCCGTGCGGGAGGTGGTCGGCACCGTGAAGAAAGTGACCGGCATCGATTTCTCCGTGGAAGAGACGGCGAGGAGAGAGGGCGATCCCCCTGTTCTGGTTGCCGACAATTCGAGTATCAAGGAGAGGCTGAACTGGAAACCCGCGCATGATGATCTGGAATTCATCATACAGTCGGCCTGGAACTGGGAATTAAAAATGGGACAGAGGAGCGGATTCGCTGCGGTCCGGTGATGCCGTTCCCCGGAAAACCGCGCATAAGGCGTTCGGCTGCGGTACTCGCTGTTTTTCTGCTGATCGGAGTCATCCTTTCGCCGCGTTATCTTGTCTATTCTGACCTCCCCCGAAAATCGGACATCATCATTCAATTTGTCGGATCGGATCAAGACGCGCGTTTCAATGAGGCAGTGCTGCTCGCCCAGGAAGGATATGCGGACTACCTGTTCGTCCCGACGCTGTTTAGTCTTTACCGGGTCAACCAGGAGAGAACCGGTCTCACGAGCATCTGGTTTACAAATATTAAGCCCGGCATCAAGGTCCCGCAGCCCCGAACAGGAAACGCAATGAGTATCGATAATTTTTATAAAATCAGGAGCGTATATCGTATTCCGCGTTTCTATGAAGATACACATGCTGAAATTCTTCTGGCAAAAAGGGCGATGGACACCTGCGGATTCAGACGTGCCATATTTGTCAGTTCACCGTATCACATGAGGAGAATTAAGATCATCACCGGCACGGTGTTCGATCCCTCCTACGATATTGAACTAGTACCGAGCCGTTTTGAAAAGAGATTCGAAGCTCCTTTGCCGTCGCAGAAGGACATTCACCATGTCTTTACGGAATTTCCCAAGATGGCCTGGTTTCTCAGCTATGGCCTTTGGAATCGTTCGAACGGTCCGCATGCAATAAAGACCACGCTATAGTGTGTATCCGGCCGTCCTCTTATATTTGCAGACGGCAACCATGCAGTACGAGAAACAGGTTCAGCTGTTACAATGTCAGCTCTCTTTGATATCATGCAAAAATTCAAGAATGCCCGGGATGCCATCATGACACGCGAACCTCTCTTAAGGGGTTTGATAAATAAATTTCTTTTTGCAGCTAACAAGGGGGTCTTTGGCCTCTCTGATCAGCTGTTGATCAGCGGCGCGGCATTCGCGACAAGCGTGCTGATCGGCCGATCGTCGACAAAAGAAGAGCTTGGTCTTTATGCACTTGGACTGACCATTATGGTCTTCGTATCGGACTTTCAGACTGCATTTATTTCGACACCTTACGCGGTGTACAGCCCACGATTAAAAGGCGATAGCCACCGACAATTCAATGGCAGCACTCTCATTCATCAACTGACCTATTCTGTTCTCGTGCTGTTGGTGATGGTCATTTGCATGACGGTGTTATCCTTCGCACGTGGACCGAAGGGGTTTGCGGAGGTCTCGCGATCCGTCATCCTCGTCATCACATTTGTCATGCTGAAGGAGTTCATCCGCCAACTCTGCTTTGCATCCTTGAGAGCGAAAACAGTGCTGATTCTGGATTCTTTTGCGGTACTGCTCCAGGTTGGGGGTTTATCGTTGCTGGCATGGCATGGCGCTTTATCTGCTCATAGTTCATTCCTTGTTATAGGCATTGCGTGCGGTCTGACCTCGGCGGTTTGGCTGGTTCTCAATAGAAATATATTTGTCTTTAGTCTGACAAGAGCATGGTCGGAATTCCGGCATAACTGGATGTTTGCAAAATGGCTCGCCGCGGGCAATCTTCTGTGGTCGGCCGCATTCAGCCTTCTCCCGTGGTGCATTGCTGTCTTTCAAGGAGTTGAGGCCAACGGCGTATGGGCGGTTTGTATGGGTGTTATAGGGCTCGGCAATATCGTATTGGCCGGCACGCAGAACCTGCTTGGCCCCAGGATACTTCATGCCTTCGCACAGGGAGGCACACCAGCCATGCGCCGGTTTGTCCTCAAAGCGGCAGCACTCCTGGTTTTGCTCACCTTGGGATTCTTTGTGTTCATTATGATATTCGGCGATATGTTGATCGTTCTGCTTTATGGTCAAAAGTATAGCGGAAATAGTTTGATTCTCTCTGTTATTGCATTAAGCCTCGTGGCGGGCTCGGCGACATTTCCATTTTCGCGGGGCCTCTTTGCTATGGAACGAGCCGATGTTGACTTCAAGATCAATATAGCGGTGGTCGCAACGCTGGGATTAAATGTATACCTGGTCCGCACATTTGGCTTGATCGGTGCGGCTTATGGATTGCTTGCTGCGCACTCTCTATCTGCAGTGTTGAGGGGCATCGCCTTCAACAGGTTATCGCGAACCAAAATAACAGATATTGAGCTGGCAGCGGGATAAGAAGAAAGACCTGGCAAATGATTCTCAATGGTGAGGGGTCCTCGAGACTGTGCACGTTTCCGTCATAATACCACTTTTCAATAAGGCTCGATTTATCAGGAGATCCCTGGACTCCGTGTTGATGCAGACAATAAAGGACTATGAGGTGATTGTCGTAGACGACGGCTCTACCGATGATGGCCCGGAGATCGTTGCCGGATACGGCGACCGTCGCATCAGACTCATTCGGCAGGAGAATCGCGGAGTGTCGGCTGCTCGAAACGCCGGAATTAAGGCGGCCTCAGGGCACTATATTGCCTTTCTCGACGCCGATGACACCTGGAAAACGAATTATCTGGAAATCGTAGCATCGTTGATCGAACGATACCCTGGGGCGGGTGCTTACGCGACCGCCTATGAAATAGTCAGGCGGAACGGCATGGTTGTCAGGCCCGAATATAAAGGTGTTCCCCGTCAGCCCTGGCAAGGGCTTTTGCCCAGTTATTTTCGTTCATCCCTTGGTACGCCCCCTGTTTGCTCAAGCGCGACGACGGTTCCCAAGTATGTTATTCACGAGGTGGGCTTTTTCCCCGTTGGCATCCCCCTGGGGGAAGACCTGGATATGTGGGGACGGATAGCGCTGAGATATCCCATCGCCTTTTGCAATAAGATCGGCGCATCATACATCCAGGACGATCAACATCCGGGTAGTAGACATCACTACTATATCACGAACCCTGAAGCGGTTTTCGTCCGATCGGCCAGGGAGGCAATCGGACGGGGCGAGATCCGAACTGCTGATTTGAGCGACCTGACTGAGTACATGGTAAAGCTCCAGCTCGCTGTCGGTTATGATTGCCTCGTCGAGGGTGGAAATCCTGCAGCAGCCCGAAAGATACTGCTCAATACCAGGCCTGCAACCGCTCACCTAAAATGGAAAAAATACAGAACCCTGCTTCAAACCTATTTGCCAGGGAAATTTTGATGAGAAATATTCACAGCTACAAACCCTGAACTATGCGTTTTCTTGTTTTCCTATTGCTGCTCTCGATTTCCTTCTTCCCGGCAATGGTCATAGCGGAGAACGAAACGTACGGAACGCTGGGAGTCCTGCCGACGCCCAAAATGATGAAGGCAGTTTATAAGAGATTCGTGTTGAATGACAACCAAAAACCCGTGGCATTTATAGTCATGGATAACGACGATCGAAGAACGGCTATTGCAGCCCGGGAGATCAACGACCGGATAACAGCTTTGGGAGGACAGCCATTGCCAACGGTCAGGGGTACCGGTAGCGCCGCAGCAGGGCTCTTCTCTGGAATGAACACGATCTCGCTGACGGTGCCGGGAGAAGATCCCTCCCGAGATATTTCCCGTGAAATTCGGGAGGCCATGGACATTGTATCTGCAAAAGGCGACCAGGGGTATGCGATTCGGTTTTTCAAGGGACAGGGTAAAAACGAGGCGGCGTTTCTCGCCGGTGTCGGATGGCAGGGACTGCTGCATGCGGGCAGTACCTTTCGCCTGCTGATAAAGAAGGAAGGCTCTACGATTTTCGCGACCGAGGCGCAGGTCACGGACTGGCCGGATTTCAAGTTCCGGGGGCTGCCGGTATGGCCGCTGCCCGGATCGTTTGATGATTTCAAAAAATACGTCGATTGGGCGCTCCGCTACAAGTTCAACAGGATTTACACCTACACGACAAGAAAAAGAACCCCGGATGGCTTCAATCTTCCGACCTCTGAAGAACGCCGGTATCTGAAGCAGATCAATGCCTATGCGAGAGACCGGGGGATCAAGATCAATTACGCGCTGACGTGGGCGGTAGCCTCCACATCCCCGGGAGGGAACAGAGATGAGCTTCAGGGGAATTTACTTTTTAACGCTCAGTATTATTCCTGGAGTGACGACGGTTTACTAAGAAAGCGCGCCTTGGAAATTGCGCAGTTTGCGAAGGAGACCGAGGCCGATGCCCTGCATTTCCATTGCATTGACAAGCACGAGGAAGGCTGGGACGAACGCGGCAAAAACGAACGTGCGCGTTTCAGAAATGACCGGGCAATGGCTGACGCGAATGTTATCAATATATTCACCCGGGAGATACGCAGGATCAACCCGGGGATCGAACTGCAGTTCGTTGCGTCCCCCTATCACGCCAACATCGATCTGGCCGGTAACGAGCGCTACAAAAAATGGATGACCCGATTAACAGCGTTGATCCCGCACGACATATACTTTACTGTCGCCGAGCTCAACAGGGATCAGACTGAATCCTGGGTTGCTGCCGTCACTCAGCCGCTCGTCCACTGGATCAACGGAAATGCCTTTCAATGGGGCAGATACTTTTCGACTCTCCCTGCGTTCACCAAATCGGCCTATGACGAAGGGAGAAAAAAAGACATAATCATCTACTGGGAACCGATAGGATATTTTAACGGTGAAGTGATGCAGTTGATCTCGTCTGAGTATGAATGGAATGTAGATGCAATAGGAAGCGGATACGTCATTGAAGAGAAAACGGGCAAGATCAATATTACTGGTGGAAGACTTCATTCCCGCAAAGAGATGGTCAATGGCACGGATGTTAATTCGTGGGCCTGGTTTGACGGGACACGAGAACCGAAACCGACAACGGGGGGTCTTTTGCTGGAAGCCTGTCGCCTTGAATTCGGCGAGGCAGCAGCTCCTTATATGGCCGAGTTCTTTCGGAACAACCCCGTCGGCTGGCGCAGCACGGCACTCTACGGTCAGGTTCTCCGTGAGAGCATGGCAGGAACGGAATTGGATGCCAGCCGCGATCAACTAAGAAAAGCGGAAAATGCCCTGGAGAGCCTGAAACAAGCGCTGGGTACTCCAAAGATGGACAGTTCGGTGAGGGAAAAACTGAAACGCTTCCTCGGCATCACTTACCGGCAGGTCCTCTTGATCAGTGCAACAACTACTTACTATCAGGCAAAGCAACTTTCAATGAAGGGTTTAAACGCGGAAGCCTCGGAAATAATAAAAAATGGCCGCAATCGACTCGCAGAGATCAGGCGGGAAATGGAAAGACAAGGATACTGGTCAAATGAGGCGCTTGAATGGCTTGAAGAGGGCAACGGTAAGCTGGAGACGGCGGAAGACGGGCTAAAAAAAGATTATTCGATGAACCTCACGAAAAATGCGGGTTTTGAAGAACGACTCGATCCTGTCGGCCACGGTAGAGATTCTATTCCACGATGGTCATCCTTTGGCTCTCTGGAAACAATGCAGGACAGTCACAGCGGGAGATATGCCGCAAGCTTGACGTTGAAGCCTGCAGATAAGTTTGTTTTTATGGAGCAGGCGTTCGACGTCGCACCAGGGTGCAATGGTTATATTGAGTTTTGGCTGAAAAGAGATGGTGATTTCAGAGTCATCCCGACACTCCAGTATTGGAACGCTGATCACACCAAGAAAATAGAGGCTGTGGCTTCCAAGGATTTTCCCTTCAACGCGGCAGAGCGGGACTACAGAATGTATAACGGCAGATTCCGTATGCCTCCGCATGTCACGCGGGCGGTATTTAAGATATATGCGGACTGGTTTGGAATTACCCCAACACATGATAAGGCCCTTTGTATCGATGACATTTTCGTAAGCTGCATTCCGGCCCTTGAAAAGGGTTATCAGTGACCCTGAACTCATGAATAGGAATTAATTATGAGAGTATTGATCACGGTGGATTGGCGGGTTGCCAGGCTGGATGTCGACTCAGATTCCATTCAGTCCCCCGACAAGGTGGTAAAGAACAGTCCTTATTGGTTCTTCAAACACTGGCCGGATCACCTCTGCCACTTTGATGTTTTAGATGTCGGAAGGATACCCCTTATTCATGCTTTTGAAGGCAAAGTCCTCAATTTCTATATAGCTCAAGCCGTTGCCGCCTTTTCAAAGAGAAAAAAATATGACCTCATTATCTCTCACAGTGCGCGGAGCGCTCTCGTTTTCAGTTTCTTGCGCTCCCTTATAAAAGAACAGTCGCCGCCCCATGTGCTTATTGACGTTGGTTCTTTTAATGGGGGCAGAGAAAATCGCTTTGAGCTGAGCTTGATCAGGAAGGCGAGTGAATCACTGAGGGGCATCATAGCCCACTGCGCAATCCAGTCAGCGTACTATAAAAAGCACATGCCTCTCATTCCACACCGCTTTGTTCATTTTGGAGTTGATGCCGATTATTTCAGGCCAAGGCATTTCAAGCAGGAGGATTTTATTCTCTCCTTCGGCGCACACCACAGGGATTTTCCCACCTTGATCGAAGCATGGAAGAGCATCGGGAAGAAAAATGTTCGTTTGAGAATCATAGGCGTCGATCGGATACCCGGCGTCACCAGTGTGCCTGAAAACGTTGAAATCCTGGGGCGAGTGCCGATCCAGATTCTTCTCGAGAACATCTCGAAAGCGCGATTTGTCGTCATCCCCTTACCTTATCTCAAATATTCATACGGACAAATGAGTTTTCTCCAGTCAATGGCGCTCGGTAAGAGTTGTATCGTCACGAAAACACCGAGTTCACAGGATTATCTGAAACACAATGAAGATGCGCTCCTTGTTCGTCCCTATGACCAGGGGGATCTAGCGGAGAAGATCACCATGCTGCTTGAGAATGAACAGATGAATGACCGTATTGCCCTTAGCGCCCGTGGAATGATCGAAAACAAATGCAACGAAAAACACATGGCCGCAGAAATGTACAATTTTATCTCGGAGCTCATGTGAGCGTGAGGATTGACTGGTTCTCCATTTTTGCCGCGAGTTGCAGATGCTTCGAATCTCCAGCGTGAATTCCGATCATGCAGATGTGAAAGAACGATGATGCGGTGGGTGAAAATTCGTCACGCATACTTATTAAAGGGGGCGGTATGTACGAGAATGACCGTCATGATCGCGTTAACCATCTTATTGCATGCCTGCGTCGGAGGAAGCAGCAGTCCTTCACCCCAAACGCTCCAGGGACCGGCAATGAACTGCGATGACAACAATGCATGCACCACCGATACTTTTAATGCAGGTGTTTGCGTACATACCGCAATTCCGGGATGTGATACGCAGTGCTCTGGAAAACCCGATGGGACCGCCTGCGGTGATAACGATGCCTGCACCTTGGGCGACACCTGTTCCGGTGGAGTATGCGTTCCCGGACCATCGACGAGAAGCTATTACATATCGGATTCGATGGGCAGCGACAGTTATACGGCCGCAGAAGCACATAATCCATTAACTCCATGGAAGTCCTTGAATAATATAGCAGGTGTTGTTAAGGGCGATTTTGTATGCCTCAAGAAAGGAGACACGTGGGTTAATCAAACCCTTGCCACAACTGACGAGGGTGAATCTTTTGGTGCTTATGGCACGGGGGCAAAGCCTGTCGTGATCGGTCCGGGGTCGGGCGGGTGGGCATTCAGTTCCATCTCCCATGCAAACACGGTAGTTGATGGGATCGAGTTTCGTAATGCCGACTCTCCGGTGATGTTTGTTGCCGCCAGTTCCCCCACGATTAGAAATTGCAGGATTGTCGGCACAGGAAGTGCCGATGCGGAAGGCATTCGTATAGATTCTAATGGTTCCAGTATTACGAATGTCCTTATCGGAGGGGCAGGTCAAGGAAATGAAATTATCTCTTCGGGTACAGCCATTATACTGGTTCCCGGAAATCCTGACACGATAGGCGATGCGGAGATTTCCTATAACAATATTCACGACTGCGGTTTAGACGGCATTAAAACGTATGGAGCAACGTCAAGTTATATGAGGCCCTATGGAATAAATATCAGCCACAACTCATTGACGAACATAGGTACGCGGGCCATTTGGGTGCAGGGCGGGTGGCAAAACGTTGCGGGTCACTCAAATTACATAGGCCATAACACGGCGACGAATATCGGGACGCTTTCATCTCCCAATGTCAACGCTTTTCAATTGAATTATATAGATACGGCTGTCATTGAAAGGAACACCCTTACGAATGTCTATACCAGCGCTCCCGATGGCGACGGCATTGAACTCGACCTGGCATGGGGCGATCACACTAAAATGTCAACCAACCTCATCGTGAGATATAACATGGTGAGCGGCTGCAATTCGGGGGGTGTATCTCAATCAGCAGGTATCAGTGCAGTAGGATGCACGAACAGCACAATTTATTACAACATCGTTCATCATAATCACATCGGAATATCACATTCCACACAATACACAACGGGGAACTCGTTTTATAATAATGTAATGGACAGCAATAATTGTGGCGCCTTGCGGGGAGACTACTACGGTCATGTTGGGGCGCCTGCTTCAGACTGGAAAAACAACATTGTTTCCAATAGCCTTATAGCGGGATTCATTCTGGATGAGTGGTCATCTGTCCCGCGTGAATCATATAACCTCTGGCATAACAATTCTGAAAATATCTATAAGAACGGGCTGGGACCGATTCCTGTCGATTTAACCGATATAACCAATGATCCCTTATTTTTTGGATCGACAGATTATCATCTTTCTGACAACTCGCCCGCTGTCTTCGCCGGCACTCATGTTGACCTGACCACCGACTTCGATGGAAACCCGGTGCCTGAAAATGCGGGTGGAACACCCAGCATCGGGGCGTATGAGCCCTAGGATCGGGTGAGAACGAGGCCCGTTGGCGATCCCGTACGTTCAACTTTAAGAGAAGAATATGTTAGAGACGATCCCCTGTAATTTGTGCAGCGGTTCCGATACGGAGCTATTATTCGGAATAACCGATAACAGCACCGGGCTGGAACAGAAGTTCAACCTCGTGCGATGCAGGTCGTGCGATCTGGTTTATGTGAACCCGCGGCCGATACGAGACGTAATCTCGCGGTATTACCCGCAGGATTCGTATTACGCTTATCATTTTCAGGATCAAAACACCTTAAAACGCAGAATCAGAAATTATGTTCTCGAGGCACAGGGAGGCTATGCACACAGCGGCAAGGACGATCTCTTCGTGCGTGTCATCGGGAAAATGCTCGCGACGCTTACCAGGAATCAGATCCTGATGTTTGCGCCCTCTCTGCCGAACGGGAAAGCTCTTGATGTCGGATGCGGCTGCGGAGATCTCTTGCTCTGGCTGCAAGGGCATGGGTGGGGGGAGGTGCGCGGTGTCGAGCTGTCACCAGGTGCAGCCGACCTTGCAAATAAGAATGGCCTCAATGTTTTTTGCGGAGAACTTATCAATGCAAATTATCCGGACCGATACTTTGATTTCATAACGCTCAACCACGTCCTGGAGCACGTGCACGATCCAATGCAAACATTGAAGGAAATTCATCGAATTCTCAAACCCGACGGCCTGCTGGTCGTCGGGGTCCCCAATTTCGGAAGTTTTGAGAATATCGTATTTGGAAGACACCAGAGCATCTTGAAAGAGGTGCCTCGTCATCTGTATCACTTTTCCCGTCAGACCATGACTCGTATGCTTGATCAGTCTGGGTTCACGGTTGCCAGGACCGCGGGGAAAACCTTTTTCATACCAAGCGTTAATAGACAAAGTCTCCGAATCATTATCGAAAATGAGTCGAAGGCAAAGTTCCTGCGGGCACTATACAGGATATCTGTCGAAAGACCCTTTCGCTATCTGCTCTCCCGGGAGAAGGAAGCCTTTGGCCAGCTTTTTACTTTTTATGTCAATAAAAAGCGTTAGTCGAGTGCAACGGTGGCATAGGAGCTTTGCCAAATGGATATGGCTCTTAAACAAAATGTTGGAATTTCTTTGTGATCGCGGAAAGCAGCAATCTATGAGACGCACCGCCTTCAGGATCGGAATAGGAACTCAACGCGGACGATTCAAAATAATCATGCAGCGAATCTGCCAAAGGGGTGCTCAAACGGTATGGTCCCTCTCATAATCACCGCAGTCCTGGTAAGCAGCGGTTTCATCATTTTAGCGATAAGCCCGGTTTATGGAGTCGCTTTTCTCAGCGCCTTCAGGACGCTGTCGATCCTTGCAAATGTCCCGATAGGCAAATATGAGTACAGCGCGGAAGGTTTCCTCACCCTTGTCGTAATTGTCGTCGGATTACTGTTCGTCGTCAGGAATATGCAAAGCCTGAGAGGCGTCCTGAAATGGCCTTTTCTGATGTTCATTCTCTTCAGCGGGCTGACACTGCTTGTGGCTGACGACGGAGCCAACTTTTCAAAGAAAATTGCCCGTCTCATCGGATATTTTATTCTCTACCTGATGGTCGCACAGCTCAGCAGCAAAGAAAAGAATCGGAAAATATTGAGTTATGCCTTTGTTGCATCGCTTATTTTAACGAACATACCCGCTATTTATGTCTATTATATCAATCCTGCCAGGTATATGCAGCAGATCTACAGCAGTACGCAATCGTTAACGGAAGTCGGCATCATGCCGAAGAACAATTTCGGTTTTTTCAGCTGCTACATGGTCTTTTTTCTGATGTATCTCTACTCGGTCGCAAAAACGAATGCATCCAAAATAATTTTCCTGTTCCTGCTCTTGTTCCAGGCGGCGTTACTGGTGATGTCCTATACCCGTTCGGCATGGATAGGATTTATGATAGCCCTTCCCCTGTTCCTTTTTTATTCGAAGAACAGGGCCAGGCTGCTCGTCCCTTTCCTGACCATCTTGATCATAGGGGCTTCTCTCTCCTCGGTCATCTATTATGGAGCCTATAAGGATCTTACGGAGAAAAGGGAATATGGCTTCAGCTCGTGGCACTACAGAACGGCTTACGCATGGCCGGCGTCTATCAAGGCATTTGAAATGAGGCCGATCATGGGCTGGGGACTGGGTAACGATTTCTATGCCCTGAAAAAAGCGGCCAATTTCGATAATTCTTCTCATAATGACTACCTGCTCGTCCTGGTGGAGACAGGGGGCGTCGGACTTATTTTATATTTACTATTGCTCGGATCGCTTTTATGGCGAACAATACGCGGCATACGACATGCCGGTGATGAACAGTCGAGAATGCTTTGCGTCTCGGCACTTGCAATATTCGTATCCTTTCTAATCGGATCCGTCGGAGAACATCTGTTACAGACACCGGGCGCCACGGGTTACGTAATTACTATTCTGGGGATGGCGCACGGCACCTTGCCTGCTGCCGGTAATAATGTGGTGCACGAACCCGGCCAGGAGAATATTCGATATTCCCCCCCGCTGCCAGTATAAAAATCGACCTTGGCGGCTCTCAGGAAAATTATGAACATAAAAATGAAACGGCCTCTCGGTCGAATACTGATGGACGGTGGATTCATATGCGCTAAGGAACTGAATCTTGCGCTTGTGCCGGTTCATAGCGATATTTCTGACTGTTCTGGTTCCAGGAAGCGCGCTATTGCGGGTGCAGCGGTCATCGATAACAGCATCAGCGATGCGGCCCCGGGGATACCGGTCGATGAGGGACGGCAGAGCGACAGCTTGGGGAACAGCCTGTCCAATGACGACCGGATACTGTTCGTGAACAGCGACGGCTTGACGTTCACGGTGCTGAGCGGGATCTGATGAGGGTTCTTTTTCTCAACAACTTCTATTATCTCCGGGGAGGATCAGAACGGGTCCTCTTTGATGAAATGCGAATGCTCCAGGAGGCGGGGCATGAGACCGCGGTCTTCACCCGGGCTTATCCGAAGAATCAATCCGTTCGCTATGAACGGTTTTTCCCCGATGAAATTCAACGGGACAAGTTCGGCGTTTCGCTCAAAGGCATCGGGACCGTCAGGGAGATGATCTATTCCCGACAGGCGCGCCAAGGTTTGCAGTATCTGCTCAAGGAGTTCAAGCCCGACCTGGTCCACGCTCACAATATTTATGGAGGGCTCAGCACCTCGGTTCTGGATGCCCTGAAAGAGAAGAATATCCCCACGGTGATGACGCTGCATGACCTCAAGCTTTTCTGCCCCAGTTACCTGATGCTGAACCACGGCCGAATTTGTGAGCGCTGCAAGGGGAACAGGTTCTATCAGGCGGTCATAACAAAATGCCACAAGAACAGTTATATCGCATCGGCCGTCTATGCCTCGGAGTCATACTTCAGCCATCTGTTCAGGAAGTACGATATGATAAAAAGATTTATCGCTCCCAGCATGTTTCTTCGTGACAAGGCAATTGCATACGGTTGGAACGGAGACAAGATTGAATACCTGCCGAATTTTATAGATACCCGGTTGATACCGCCTTCAACCCTGAACAGGGGCTATTCCCTGTATCTCGGACGATTATCAAGGGAAAAAGGTGCGCGAACGCTACTGTCCGCTCTTCAGGATTTGCGGGTAAAGACAAATCTAATAATTGCAGGCGATGGGCCTGACCGTCAAGCTATCCAGAAAATAGCGATCGAAAAGCAGCTGCCCGTTGTTTTTGCCGGGTATTTACAGGGCAAGGAGCTTGAAAATATATTATCTGGAGCGAAAGTCATCATCATGCCGTCTGAATGGTATGAAAATGCCCCTCTCTCGCTTCTCGAGGCATTTGCCTGGGGGAAACCCGTCATTGGATCGAGAATCGGAGGCATCCCCGAGATGATCGACGACGGAATCAACGGTTACTTGTTCAAACAGGCGGATGCGGATGATCTCCGGGAAAAATGGACAACTTTCCTGAATCTGCCGGCTGAGAAAGCCGATGCCATGGGCCGAAGCGCAAGACAAAAAGTGGAGTCGGCATACACCGCAGAAGCGCACTATGAAAAGCTGATAAAGGTTTACAAAAAGGCGATGGGTCAAACTTGAGTATGTTTCGGAAGTTGTTTCTTCAGTAATCCCGCCTCACCAATCCTCCCCCTGAAATTTCATCAAATGTTAACATAAACTTCATATCTGTGTAACGTACAGGTGTTAATGTGTGCGCGGATTCTATTAGGACGAGGGTATTGAGTATCAAGCCAAGATCAAGTTCTCTTCGACACCGTGTCCCAGAGACAGGGTCTGATTGAATCCGTCTTCCAAAGGCCCATCCGAACAACAGAGAAATAGAATATTGAAAAAAGAAGTGCTCATCAGGTCCATTGTTGACCGGCAGAAATATCCGCCGAGAGACCAGAAAGCCCGAGATCGCGTGGTCCATCAGTGCTATGCGCCGTTCTATGCATGAGGGGTGTACATGAAAATTGCGTTTCTGGCAGTTAAAGGGATGCCGCAGGGAGGCGGGATAGAAAAGGTAACGGAAGAAATCGGGTCCCGTCTGGTGGCAAAGGGTCATGAGGTCGTTGTCTATTCCAGCCGGGATTATGGAACATCAGATGGCTTTTATAAGGGAATGCAGATCAGGACGGTCCCCTCGGTGAACACCAAGGCGCTCCACAAACTGTCTATCTGCTGGCGTGCGACACTGGACGTAATGCGGCGTTGCGACTCGGACCTTGTCCATGTCCACGCTGTCGGGCCCTCGCTCTTTTCAATATTCCCCCGGATGAGGGGTATCCCGACAGTCGTCCAGACGCACGGCCTGGAATGGCAGCGGGATAAATGGGGATTGATCGGCAAGACATTCCTGCGCCTGTCGGATTACAGCGTGGTGTACTTCCCCAGTAAGGCCACGTCCGTCTCGAAGGTGCAGAAGACCTATTACGAGCAGAAATTCGGGCGTGAGGTGATCTACATACCGAACGGCGTGAGCCCAGTAGAGCGCTTGAAGCCACAATGGATTCTCGATCAAGGGCTCTTACCGGACCGCTATATCCTGTTCGCAGCACGCCTGGTGCCTGAGAAGGGAGCGCACTTTCTCATAGAGGCCTTTAGCAAATTGAAAACGGAGATGAAACTGGTCATTGCCGGCGATGCCGCTCACGCGGAACCGTACAAGGCACGGCTTAGAAGCCTGGCTGGTGAAGACCAACGGATCTTGTTCCCTGGGTTTGTCACCGGTGGGCCGCTTAAGGAGCTTTTTAGCAACGCCTATCTTTTCTGTCTCCCCTCCACGCTGGAGGGGCTCCCCATGGCGCTGCTGGAGGCCATGAATTACGGGAACTGCTGTGTATCCAGCAACATTCCGGAAAATCTGGAGGCTGTGGAAGATCACGGATATACATTCCGGAACCGCGATGCCGGCGATCTCCGGCGCGTGCTGACAGACCTGATCGAGCATCCTCAAAAAGTGTATGAAAAGAAGAGACCTGCTTTGGAGCATGTTCAGCGAAACTACTCATGGGACAAGGTAACCGAGCAAATGGAGGCATTATATTTGTCCTTGGTCGGGAACAACAGTGCATGCGAGCCCGTGAGATCATAAACGAATAGAGGTGGACCATGGATGGAATACTGGCAGTAACCTATCGTTGCAACAGCCGCTGTATCATGTGCAATACCTGGCAATTCCCGAGCGACAAAAACAGGGAGATCAGACCGGGCGACCTGCACTCGTTTCCCTCGGTGAACAGGCTCAATATCACCGGCGGTGAGCCTTTTCTGCGGGACGACCTGGGTGACATCCTGGATGTGGTCAGGAAAAAGGCGAAACGCGTCGTTATCAGCACGAACGGGTTCATGACGAAGAAAATCCTCGAGGTCATGAAGGACAGAAGGGACGTAGGGGTCAGAATAAGTTTTGATGGCATCGGTGATACCCATGACCGGGTCAGAGGGGTCGCGAAGGCCCACCGGCGTGCGCTGGATAGTCTGCAGGGGCTTAAAAAACTCGGCATCAAGGACCTCGGGATGGCGGTGACTATATCAGACAAGAATGCCCATGACCTGGTGCCGCTGTACAGGCTTGCCTGCGAGTATGACGTGGAACTGGCAACGGCCATTCTCCACAACGCCTATTATTTTCACAAGGAAGACAACGTGATCAACGACAAGCCGCGCGTGGAGGCGGAGATAAACAACCTCATGCACGCATACCTCACGTCCTTTCATCCCAAGGACTGGTTCCGCGCGTATTTCACGAAGGGGATCGTGGATCATATGTACGGGGGGGTTCGGGAGCTGAAGTGCACCATGGCGAACGATTCCTTTTTCATCGACCCATACGGTGATATCCGGCCCTGCAATGTCATGAACTACACCTTTGGCAACATAAAGGAAACATCCTTTACCGAGATCTGGAACAGTCCGGAGGCCGCGCAGGCGAGAAAGCGGGTCGATCGCTGCGACCAGAACTGCTGGATGATCGGAAGTGTGGGTCACCTTATCAGGCGGAAGATCTGGGTGCCTCTGTTCTGGATCGCCCGGAACAAATTGAGCCCTGCGCATGAGGTTCGGGTATGAACTCATTGAGGTCCCGTGTTGAGGATACCCGGACACAGATTGTTGTCCTGGCGTTACTCTTTCTGGCTGCCTACTACGTTCCGCTCAGAACCATGGTGAATATCTGGCGGGAGAATGAGGACTATTCCTATGGTTTTATGATTCCTCTCGCTTCGGCGTATCTGCTCTGGGAAAAAAGGAAGACCATAAGCCGAATTCCGGTCAGGCCGGCATGGAAAGTTCTTCCACTTCTTGTTATTTTCGTTTTGTTATCGCTTTACGGCATCCTCGGATCGAGCGGTAACATCTCCATGCCGGTCATACCGGTCTTGATCATCCTCTTCGTTGGATTCTTTTTTGGCATTGAGTTTGTAAAAGAACTGATTATGCCTCTCGGTTTCCTTTTTTTCATGGTTCCGGTACCCGCCATCCTTGAAAGATATCTTGGGCTGCATCTCAAGTCAATATCAACAAATCTGGGAGGTGCTTTTATCGGCCTCTTCAACATTCCGGTCTATGTCAGCGGCAACATCATTGATCTCGGGGTGACCCAGCTTCAGGTCGTCGATGCGTGCAGCGGCATGAGGTATATTTTCCCCCTGCTGGGCGTGGGGATTCTGTACGCATATTTCTTTGAACGAGTCATGTGGAAACGGATAGTATGTGTTCTTGTTACCCTCCCCACGGGTGTTCTTTTCAATGCATTTCGCATCGGCATCACAGGGATCCTGACGAATAAGTTTGGACCGAAGGTGTCCCAGGGATTTTTTCATGACTTTTCGGGATGGGTTATTTTCTTATTCGCGATTGCCATGCTGTTCGTATTCAGCCGACTTTTATCGGCCCTGTCACCGAAGACTTCTTTAAGCAAGGGGCCCTTTGATCCAAAACCCGCTCCTCATTCGATGGCCGCTGGTGAGGTGAAAACAACACGTGCCTTCCTGACCGCTTCCATAATTCTGGTGTGTGTTGCGGGCTTGAGCCTGAGCACAAGTACTTTGCCCGCAATGACCATCCAGGGGGGTATAGAGGAGTTTCCCTTGACCATCGGCAAATGGGAGGGGAGCCATGATGCGGTTAACCCCGTTATTGTCAAGGAGTCAGGCGCTGAGGAGGCATTCAGCGGATACTTCCGTGATGGATCCGGCAAAACCGTATCGCTGTATATGGGTTACCGAAGCACTGCATTTCTCGCCAATGAAAATTTTTTTCATAGTCCGACGGTTTGCATGCCTTCCTCTGGATGGGTGGAACAGGATGTCAAACGAAGAACGATCAGCGATGTTCCCTATTTCGACAAGCTGTCGGTAATGACCATGGTCATCGAAAAGGAGGGAATCAGACAGCTTGTCTACTTCTGGTTTCAGACCAAGGACGAAGCTACCTATGACAAAAATATCAATCGATTTCATCTGTCCCTTCATGCCCTCCGGAGAGACAACACGTACGATCTGTTCATGCGTCCGATAACGATGATCCAGCCGGCGGAAAAGATTGAGGATGCAGAAAGACGATTGGACGGGTTTGTAAGGGAGATGATGCCTATCCTGCTTCAATTCCTGAAAGAAAAACAGGTCTAACGACAAGGAGCACATGTTACCGTTATGCTCTATTTTTCAACAATACTTCTGTCGGTATTCATCACCGTCAGCCTGATCCCCGTGATGACAAGACTTGCCGCGAGATTCCAACTCGTTGATGTACCTGACCTGCGCAAGGTCCATACCAGCCCTGTTCCGAGGATCGGCGGGCTGGCAATGGCCTTGGGTGCGTTTGTGCCGGTCATCCTCTGGATCACAACTGACGGTTTTGTAAGGGCCTATCTTGCAGGGGCAGGCGCTCTCGTGATATTCGGCTTGCTGGACGATTTGAAAGGGCTCGGGTATAAGGCAAAGTTCGGGGGACAATTGCTTGCTGCCCTGGTCGTTGTTATTTTCGGCGGCGTCAGGATAGCATCTGTCGGGGCATTGCTGCCCGGGACAATCCAACTGCCGGAGTGGTTTGTCATCACCCTCTCTCTCGTTACCATCGTCGGGGTCACGAATGCCATCAATCTTGCCGATGGCCTGGACGGTCTTGCGGGGGGCCTTTCCCTGCTTGGTTTTTGCTGCATAGGATATCTTGCCTATCTGATGGGCAATAACATCGTTGTTCTCCTGTCACTGTCGCTGGCAGGGGCGATATTCGGTTTTCTGCGATTTAATACCCACCCGGCCAGCCTCTTTATGGGCGACACAGGAAGTCAGCTTCTGGGTTATTCAGCGATCGTTCTTGCCATTAAGACCACCCAGGGCAGCACTCCGTTCAGCCCGGTGTTGCCGCTGATCATCCTTGGATTTCCCGTGCTCGATACCCTGACCGTCATGGTGGAGCGGTTCAGAGATAAACGACCTCTTTTCTCTGCTGATAAGAACCACTTTCACCATCGTCTCATTCGTCTTGGATTGTCCCATACCGAGGCTGTTTTTACGATCTATGTGATCCAGGCAATGATGATCGTTTCGGCCGTCATTTTCAAATATTACTCTGATTGGGTGCTGATGATTTCGTTTGCAGTTTTTTCCACCCTGATCATCGGTTCCTTTGTTGCTGCTGACCGAATCGGTTTCCGGTTCAAGCGAATGCCCCTGATCGATTTTGCCTTTACGGGATGGCTGAGAAACATCAGGGACCACAACTGGATCATCAGAATATCCTTCATGCTCGCACAGATCATCATACCGGTGTTCCTGCTGTTTTGCTGCCTTCTTCCCGCAACGGTCCCTGGATATATTGCCCTTGTCGCTGCTTGCCTCGGTTTGTGCGTCCTGGCTTCGCTGATATTTTTCAGGGACCATTTGAGTTTCTGCCTGCGCATTGCCCTGTATCCGACCATACCCCTCATCCTGTATCTGATAGAGGAGGGGCGAGTGGGCTGGATGAGCGCAAAAATGCTTACTCTGTACCGTCTTTCCTTTGGGATAATCGCTTTACTTGTCTTTCTTACGGTGAAGTTTTCCAGAAGAATGAAAGGATTCCGGTTGACAACCATGGATTTTCTGGTCATTTTCATCGCCCTTGTCGTTCCCAATCTGCCTGAGCAGGCAATTCAGAGCTATCACCTGGGATTTCTGGCGGTGGAAATTATCGTGCTGTTGTTCAGCATTGAAGTTTTGATCACGGAGCTCCGGGGGAAATTTGACGCCTTGATTGCTTCCACGCTGATGACCCTGGCAATGCTCGGGATTCTCGGGATGCGGAGTGGAATGGGATTTTGATGCAAGTTCAAACTTTGTAAAATCGGTTTTTCCAAATAAGCAGAGGAGGAAGTATGATGTTCATGAAACGTGGTATGCTCCTTGGAATTGTGATGTTGCTGGCCCTCGCGATGCTGACGGCCTGCGCGGGGCCGGAAGTAAAAAAAGTAAAATTTTACAATAAAGGCAAGACCCTGTATGAAAAAGGGGATTATGTGAAGGCAAAATTGGAGTTCAAGAATGCGCTCCAGATCGATATTAAATATGCCGACGCCTTTTATATGCTTGGAATGATCGCATTGAAATCAGGGGACCCCCGGGGGGCCTACGCGAACTTTGCTAAAGTGGTCGAGCTCTCGCCGAATCATTCGGATGCCCAGATCCAACTCGGCAGATTTCTGTTAGGCTCCGGAAAAACAGATGAGGCAATGGGCAAGGCGGACCTCGTACTCAAAAACGATCCGAAACATGAGGATGCCCTCCTGCTGAAGGGCATGGTCCTGATAAAGGGAAAAGACAACAATGGGGCGACAAGGTTTCTGGAGGCCATTGTAGGAAGGGAGGTCCATAAACCCGAGGGTTACCTGCTTCTAACCTCTTTGTACGCGCAAAAGGGCGATGCCCAGAATGTCGAGAAAACCCTTCGCGACGGCATCAAGATCAATGAAAAATCCATTTCTCTTTATCTTGCGCTTGCGGACCTGTATCTGAAGACAAAAAGAACGGATGATGCGGTGGGCATTATGCAGAAAGTTATCAAAATAGAGCCCGACGCAGCCTCGTATCGTCTGGCCCTGGCGGGGATCTATTGGAACGAAGGCAAGGAACAACAGGCCTCTGAGGTTTTGAAGGAGTTCCTGGCCGCGGAACCGAAAAAGGAAGAGCGATGGGTCCAGGCGGCGGAATTTTACAACGCGAGGAAAAGACCGGACGACGCCGAGCGGCTGTTAAAGGAAGGAATTAGCCGTAATGAAAAAAGCTTTCAGATCCGTTTTGCATTGAGCGCCTTCTATTTCATGAGCGGCCGATCCGATCAGGGTGTGTCAATTCTCAAGGAATGTCTCGGTCTGGAAAGGGACCCGGCGAATCAGAACATCCTCCATACGAAAAATTCCCTGGCACAGTTCCATCTTTCACGGCAGGACATTAACCAGGCGAAAAAATATGCCGATGAGGTGCTTAAGGAAAGCCCCAAGGACATTGACGCCAATTCGGTCGAGGGCAGTATCCATCTCCAAAAGCAGGAGGGACTGCAGGCTGTTGAATCATTCCGTACTGTTGTGGGGGAAAATCCCAACTATCTGCCTGGTATTATCGGCCTTGCCGAGGCCCATGCCGTGAATAAGGAACCGAACCTCGCATTCGATACTCTTCAGAAAGCCTTGAAAAACGCACCGGGTTCAAGGGACCTCATTCGGGCACTCGCCCGCCTCTCTGCACAGCAGAAAGATTTCAAGAATGCCGAAGCCCAGTATCGAAAGATACTTGCTGCCAATCCGAAAGACCTGGACGTACAGGCCGACCTGGGAGATCTGATGCTGAGAGAGGGCGACTTCAAGCGGGCGGAAGTGGAGTATACGGATATCAAGAGGCGGTTACCGGGTAATCCCATGAGCTATATGAAACTGAGCGCCCTTTATGGCGCGCAGAAAAAATGGGAGAAGGCGATCGCTGAACTGGAACAGGCAGTGAGGGTCCAACCGGAAAGCTGGACGACCGCGAACGATCTGGCTTACCTTTTAAGTGAATACGGCAAGGGGACGAAGGATCTTGACCGGGCCCTTGTTTTCGCGGAGAAGGCGAAATCCCTCAATTCCGATAATCCGAATATATTCGATACAATGGGGTGGATCAGCTATCGAAAAGGAGATGTGGATAAGGCCCTCGATTGGCTGTCCAAGGCTCAGGCAAAATCCCCCGGGAATCCCGTGTTTAATTATCATCTGGGAATGGCCTATCAGCAGTCGGGGAAGTCGGATAAAGCGAAGGAGTATCTCAAGATCGCCCTGGCTTCCGACGTCAATTTCCCCGGGAAGGACGAGGCAAAGAAAGTCATGGCTGGGTTCCATTAGTGAAGGAACGCTTCTTATCGCGGAACTCTTCCGATAAGGGGATGGCCTACTAGGCTACCCCTTTTTTTTATGGGTCTTCCGGATTTTGTGTGGGTCGTTGTTATCTGTTCTTAACTCAACTCATGAGGAGAGAATCGTTTTTTTGCACATCCCCTTCGCGTCCTGGTTTGTTCTTGTCAAGTAATGTTTATAGAGAGAGCCTTGCTTCGGTCTTAGGTGCGGCACCTTACCCAACCCTGGTATTTTGAGGGTCTCAACAGAGCCCGAAC
>JBARBN010000227.1:0-1754 GCA_049793155.1 Nitrospirota bacterium | reverse complement strand
TCGGGCAATTCATCCCCCACCTTGCGGAAGGGGACTTCTTGCCTAGAAAGTTAAAGAGATAGCAGGGCAATACATGAACTTCCCTACGGTTTGGCATTTCCTTTTGTGTTATAGACTCAGAACTGAGTAAATGATGTCCTTGACCACGCCGGCGGTCTCCAGGCGAGCAAGTACGGGGTCTAGATCGCTGGGCGATCCGGCAAGGAGATATCTCCAGCCGTTAGCATCGGCCATTATCAGTTCACTGGTCAGAAAGGTTGTTTCTCCAACTACGTCGATAGGCTTCAGCTCACGGCTCGTCAGGATCTTGGCCGACTTTCGCAGGCTCTGGGATTCGTAAGGGTGCTCTTCCAACCTTGTCACCTTGCTCAGTCGCCGAACTTTGCGGACCATCTTGTCCTTCTCCTCTTCGCTGCAGCAGAAGGTCAGGACCACGCTGCCGTCGGTCCCTGCGAGGACCTCAGAGCCATGGCCCACGACGGTATCGATGCTGACGCCTTCATTACTGAATGCCGAGGCGATGCTGGTAAGCGCTCCTGCGCGGTCGAGTACATGCGCCCGGAATACCCAATGATTTTTTTCGGTGTCATTCATATCCTATTCCTCCGGTGCTTTATAGAGAATCGGCTGTTGGCGACCAGACAATACATCAATGGCACCTTCAGCCAATGCAGCCATTTCAAGAGATCCCTCGTAGACATGTACCGGGGCCAGCCGGATAATGCGACGCTTCACGCCGTCACGTATCCACTTGCTTCTGGTCAGTCCTCCGGTCAAAACGATTGCTTCCACATCACATCCCGCTGCGACGAAGGCCTTTCCCACTTCTTTTGATATCTGATAAGTCATAGCATTTGCGATGAGGAGTGCCTGTTCGTCACCGTCGGCAATGAGCTGTTCGATCTTTTCCATGCTATCGGTCCCCAGGTACGAGCGCAGCCCGCCATGAACGGTTAATTCATCAATTAGCTCCTCACGCGTTAAGGTTCCCGAGTAGCACAGGTCGATCAATTCTCCGACGGGAAGCTCTCCGGCCCTCTGAGGAGTGAACGGACCGCCGCCAAGAAGTGATATATTACTGTCGATGATCTTTCCCCTGCGGACAGCTGCAACAGTGATGCCGCCTCCCAGGTGGGCGACAACGAGGTTCATGTCCTCCAACCTACGTCCGATATCTTTTGATGCACGGCGTGCTGCAGCGCGGACACTCAGGGCATGAGAGGTGTTGCGACGCACTATCGGTTTGTATCCAGATATTTCAGCTTCAGGTGAGAATTCGTCGACGATAACGGGATCTACGATAACGGCCGGCGCATCCAGCTTTAGCGCCAGTCCGGCCGCTATAGGTGCTCCGTAGTTTGCAGGATGCCTTCTTTCGGGGCGGTCCCGGACAGCCGAAACAATACCTTCGTCAATCACGATTTTCCCGTCGTGCTTTTGAGCGACAAGATATACGCCTCCCGACAGCTTTCCCTCAGGCCGAGGAAGGAATCCGCCGCGAGAGGCTATCGCGTCCACCCTGCCTCCGCCCCATTGACCAAGGATACCCAGGATCAGCTGCGTTACCAGCTCTATGTGGCCGTCGCGCTCGGAAGGCGAGCAGGTCATGGCTACTTCCCAGGAGATCTCATCCTGTTGAATGCAGCGGTCATTCTCGAAAAGTGCGACCTTCAACGATGTAGAGCCTGGGTTGACTGCCAATACTCGAAATGTCTCGGGACCCGTTGCTGTCGATGCCGCAGGTTGTTGTAACA
>JBARBN010000226.1:0-50947 GCA_049793155.1 Nitrospirota bacterium | reverse complement strand
CCTCGTGGCCGAGCGGCTTAGGAAAGCGGTGGGGGACCATCTGTTTCCGATCAAGGAAAATAAACGGGAAGGCCGGGTTACCATCAGCATCGGGGTTGCCGCTGTCAAGGACGGAGAAGAACTTACCCCCGAGAAGCTCACGAAAAAGGCCGATGATGCGCTTTATGACTCAAAAAGAAAAGGGAGAAATCAGGTAAGTTTCAGCAAGTAGGAGGCAATAAAGATCTGTCTTGCAAGATATGGAAGTAACTTTCGCAAACTGCTCCCATGAAAATACGACCGGACCTCATCATTACCGACCCAGCTTCTTGTTCAAATGTTCTATTAATCCAGTCGCCCGCTGCCTGGCCGCAACGTCCGTTTCACTATTCAAATACGTACGAGCATACTGCATCGCCATATCGTACTTTCCCGCCTGTTCCAGGGCCAGGGCCGCGTTCCAGTATCGAGCCGTGACATCCGGCTGCTGTTCGATCGCCTTTAAAAAATACTGGGCAGCTTTATCATATTCTTTTTTCATCATCATAACCTGCCCCATGGTATTAAGCGCCTGCGGCATATTGGGGTCAGAAGATAGCGCTGTCTGCGCAACCGAGACGGCCTCTTCATAGCGCCCTGTCTGCAGCAGCGCGATCGACAAATTGTTCAGGAGGCTGGCGTCATTGGGCGCGTGGCGCAATCCCGTCTGCCAGGCGGTAATGGCGTCATTCATGCGATTCATCCTGAAATAGACCACACCGATCTCGCGGTACAGGTCGCGGGGAGGGACGCTGCCATCATCCTTCAAGGCGAGAACGGTATTGAATTCCCGAAGCGCCTCTTCAAGACGGCCCACGGTGGAGAGCGCCTGACCGTAATTTTCATGGGCACGGCGCTTGTTCGGAGAGGTCTTTGTAATGTTGCCCCAGAGAGTTATAAAATCATGGTAGATGCTGTTCCTCTGATACGCGGTCGCGGCAAGGGCGCAGATGATAACAAGGGAGAGCGTCAGCGTTGTGATCGACAGGCTGGCCGGTTCTTCAATTATTGCCGTTCTTGAAGGATTTATTGTTTTGCCCCTTTTCGTTCTCTTCATGGCACTATTCTAGTATCCTCTCCGCTTTGAAGTCAAGAAAAATGGTACCGCATGGGATAGAGGCCGTCGAGTGAAGTATGTATATCAAATTTTCTCCAAGGCCATCACTTTCAGTCCATCCATCGGAGTAGTGGTTATGAATCAGGGGCCCTTTCGATCTCGCATGTGCATCCGTATGTCAGTTCATTCGTTCCAGGACCGTTCCCGGATAATAGTGTGACAGGATCGATTTGAAATCATGACCTTTCTCCGCCATTTCCTTCGCGCCCCACTGACAGAGCCCTACCCCGTGTCCCCTGCCCCTGCCCGAAAATACCGCCTCCCCTTCGGACAGCTCCAGCTCAAAAAAGACGCTCGGGATCTCCGTGTTGCCGAGGGCGGCTCGAAGGGTCTCGGCCGGAACAGTTGTTGTGCCGCTCGCCGACATGATGGTGACAGTCTTGACCCTGCCGGCTGGAGTGATGTCCGCTATGCGCATGTCCGAAATATGGTCAACACGAAAACCCTGACGCCTCAGTGCAGCCGACACCTGGGAAACGCTCACCCTCTTTTCCCAAAGCCCATCCTTAACAATACTCTGACACTCGCAGTCAACCCCCTTGAGATAAGGCGCATCAATGCCCCACATCAGAGAGGCGTTCTCCGTATGCCCTCCGCAGTTGGCGTGATAGAACGCAGGGATCACCTTTCCCCGATACGTAAGAATAAGCCCGCTGGTCTCCACTACAGCCTGCACAGCATTTACCTGTTCACCATTTACGCCGTTGTATACCTGGCTCGAAACCGTAGCGAGAATATGGTACAATCGTTTCCCTGATGTTCGTTTTTCGTAAAGCGCGTAGGTCCGCGATGCCACCGCCTGAGCCTTCAGTGCTTCGAGCTCCCAATCGGGCGGGACCTCAGCAGCAATCACGCCCCTGAGATATTCCTCAAGGTCAAGATCGTTGACTACGAGGAGAAGCCCGCTCTTTTGCTTCCTGAGTTCCACCCAGCCCCGGTAACGTTTGCCGTTCACCTGCGTAAAGCCGTCAGTTGACCTGATCCGTACCGGCTTTCTGCCGACCGACGCGGGCGTGAAACGCAGTAATTTTTCACGGCCCCCAGACGGTGTCCCTGCGATGAGCAGTCCTCTCGAGGATTTGAGCGAAACGGTCCTTTGGTTGTCGGCGATTGCAACACGGATACTTTCTGCGGCGGAAGCGGGTAGCACGGATATAAACAGGACCGCGATGCTCAACAGGATGGAATATTTCACCTGAAAATATCTCTCACGTTATCTCCTCCCATCGATGGGGTGTATTGTCAATATTTATCCACATGCTGTTCTCAGAGGACCGAAGGCTCATGACCGTTTTTCGTATCTTTCTTTTTCACTGTAGATGCATCCGCAGTATTGCTGCCGGTAGAGTCCCATGGCCCTGGACTCCACGATCCCCTCCCGCCAGCCTTTGCGGAAGTCCTCATAATAGAACTCGACGCCGTGTTCCGATGCCATCTCTTGGGCAATTCCCTTGATCAGGTCATGCTTTTGATACTTGCTATAAAGCAGTGACGTGGTGAACACACCAACCCTCTTCTCCCGGGCGGCAGCAGCGGCCGCATCCAGTCTCATTCGATAGCAATGCTCACACCTCTGGGTGCCTTTACCCGCAACGCGGAGAAGGAATGGATCGAGATCGTAGTCGTCCCGGTAATGGACCGTGACACCCACACGCGACGAGAATTCTCTGACCGTATCAAGCCTTTTTTTGTATTCCAGATAGGGATGGATATTCGGATTATAGAAAAATCCAGCGGGGTTGAATCCTTCTTCCTTCAGCCTGAAATAGGGATAGAGTGCGCAGGGTGCGCAACAGATATGAAGGAATATTTTCATCGGTTCAAACTCCTCCGGAAACTAACAAAAATAGCCAGGGTGAACAGGAAAAACTAAAAGAGCATCATTTCCCGCACTACCCTTGTCGATCATTTATTTTCCGTCCGTCCCCCTACAACAATCGTTCTTGATTTGGTCCGGACTTTTTCCTGCCGAAATATTCATAGGCAAGGCGCGTTGCCTGTCTGCCCCGGGGAGTGCGGTCGAGAAAACCTTCCTGGATCAGAAACGGCTCGTACACATCCTCCAGCGTGTCCTTTTCTTCACTCAGCGCCGCCGCAAGGGTTTCGAGGCCTACCGGCCCCCCATCGAACTTATCGATGATCGTCAGAAGAAGCCTCCGGTCCATGTGATCAAAGCCTTTTTCGTCCACTTCGAGGCGGGACATGGAGCTCTCGACGAGCGCCTTCGTGATCCCTCCGTCGCCCTCCACCTGTGCGAAATCCCTCACCCTTCGCAGCAGGCGATTGACGATCCGAGGTGTGCCCCGGGAGCGGCGGGCTATCTCGGAGGCCGCGGCAAAATCGATCTTCGTTCGCATGAGGTCCGCCGAACGCTGTACAATGGTCCTCAGCTCTTCAGGAGAATAGAAGGCGAGCCGGTCGATCACCCCGAATCGGTCCCTGAGGGGTGATGTAAGGAGCCCGGTCCTCGTGGTCGCTCCCACGAGTGTAAAGTTCGGCAGATCAAGCTTGATGGAACGAGCTCCCGGTCCCTGGCCAATGATGATGTCGAGCTGAAAATCTTCCATCGCCGGGTACAGGATCTCTTCGACCACCCGATTAAGCCGATGGATCTCGTCGATGAACAGGACGTCCCGATGCTGGAGGTTCGTGAGGATCGCGGCCAGATCACCGGCTCGTTCAAGCACCGGTCCGGATGTGGACTTGATATTCACGCCCAGCTCGTGTGCGATAATGTTCGCGAGCGTGGTCTTGCCGAGCCCCGGCGGTCCGCAGAACAGCACGTGATCGAGCGCCTCACCTCTCCCCTTGGCAGCTTCTATGAATACGCGCAGGTTCTCCTTGATCCTGTCTTGTCCCACGAAATCCTCGAAGCGGACCGGTCTCAGGCTCCTGTCGAGCTGCACGTCGTCGTCGTTCTGTTCGGGTTCTATGATTCGTTCAGTCAATGTTGACCTCGGAATGCTCAGTTATCTGTCTTCCACCACTATCTTATCTGCAAACGGGACAGCGCTTCCCTGATCAGTTCTTCGACCGTAATGCCGGGGCGGCCGTGTCCGATCTTTTTGACCGCTTCTTCGGCCTGGGGTTTTTTATATCCCAGGTTCATCAGTGCCGATATCACGTCTTTCACATCATCAGTCGCACTATCAGCGTCTGACAAAGGAGCAGGGATCATCGGCATGATCAACTTCATTTTATCTTTCAGTTCAAGGACCATGCGCGCTGCGGTCTTTTTCCCGATGCCCGGGATCGTGCCAAGCAGCGAATCATCGGAGGTCTGAATGGCGCGTGACAGGTCCTGGACGGAGAGGCTGGAAAGGATCGCGAGCGCAAGTTTGGGGCCGATGCCGGACACGCCCAGGAGAAGCAAAAACATGTTCTTCTCCACCTCGGTAAAAAAACCGAAGAGGGAAAGCGAGTCTTCGCGCAGGTGGGTATGGATATGAAGACTAACGTCCTCTCCGTCATCAGGGATGGCGGAATACGTCGAAAGCGGCACGAAGACCTGATAGCCGACGCCGGAGACATCGATGATCAGATAGTCGGCGGCCTTGTGCCTGAGCCTGCCTGAAAGCCATGCGATCATGCCCTCAGACCTGCGTCCTGCGGATGACGGCGTTCCTGAAGCCGCTCACGCCCCTCGCGGGTTGTCGAAGCGAAGACGAGTTTTTAAGGATCTCCCTGAGCCGTGAAGCGTGGATATGACAGATCGCGGCGGCAAGTGCGTCGGCTGCGTCGGCAGGATGGGGAACCTTGGGAAGGTCGAGCAGGGTCTTGACCATCATCTGAACCTGTTTTTTATCGGCTTTGCCGTTTCCCACCACTGCCTGCTTGACCTCGAGCGGGGCATATTCGAACACGGGCAACCCGGCATTCATCGCCGCGAGGATCGCGACGCCTCGCGCGTGTCCGAGCTTGAGCGCCGATTTGATATTCTTTGAGACGAACAGGTCCTCGACCACGACCACCTGCGGCCGGTGTTTGTCAATGATCTTCTCAAGTTCTTCATAGATCTTTTTGAGTCGCAGGCAAAACGGCTGTTTCGCTGAAGGGCTGATGCCGCCCGAAACCACGTGGAACAACTTGTGGTCCTCCTCCACTACGATCCCGTATCCGCTCGTCAGCGTCCCCGGATCAATCCCCAGCACCCTCATAAACCCTCCGTGAAAACGTTACTGCAAAATGCAAATCCGCATTACAAATTATGTCCAATCAAAATACAAAACCTGACCCGGACAAGCCGGAACCAAATATGCCACAACGGCCAAGAAGAGGGCCACACTGAGACACGAGGGCACGAAGAGATTCATACAGGGGTTGGTGATCTACCAAGTCCTGATTTCTTCGTGTTTTCTTCGCGTCTTGGAGCCTTCGTGGCTGATTTTTGTTTGAAATTTATTTATCTATACCGCGTTCAGTATCTCTTCCGGTATGTCGAAGTTGGCATACACATTCTGCACGTCGTCATTGTCCTCGAGCGTCTCGACCAGTCGCAGCATTTGCTGGGCCTCCTTGCCATCGAGCTTTACATAGGTCTGCGGGATCATGGTGATCTCGGCAACCTCCGGGGTGACACCTGCATCTTCGAGCGTCTTCCGAACCTTTTCAAAATCATTCGGCGCCGTCGTGACCACGAAATTATCGTCTTCAGGCTGCATATCTTCGGCCCCCGCATCAAGGGCCAGCGTCATGAGCTTTTCTTCATCAACCTTGGCGCGGCTGACCACAAGATACCCCTTCTTGTGGAACATCCAGGAGACACAGCCTGCCTCTCCCATATTGCCGCCGGCCTTGCTGAAGATATTGCGGATCTCGGAAACAGTCCTGTTCCGATTGTCGGTCATGGACTCTACAATGAC
Organism: Nitrospirota bacterium; assembly: GCA_049793155.1. Lineage (GTDB taxonomy): Bacteria > Nitrospirota > UBA9217 > UBA9217 > UBA9217 > JALNZF01. The sequence continues at coordinate 44,950 of JBARBN010000226.1, read as the reverse complement.
CGCCACGCCGCCGGGTCCGTATCCCTCGTAGATTATCTCCTCGTACGAAACCCCCGGGAGTTCACCCGTGCCTTTCTGGATCGCGCGCTTGATATTCTCGGCAGGCAGGCTGATCGATTTTGCCTTGGCGACCGCGGTCCTGAGACGCGGGTTCCCATTGGGATCACCTCCGCCCAGTCTGGCCGCCACGGTGATCTCCTTGCCTATCTTCGTAAAGCTCTTTCCGCGCTTTGCATCAGTCGCGGCTTTCTTGTGTTTCGTTGTCGCCCACTTTGAATGACCTGACATGAAACCTCCGTGCCCAATAAATTATTGAAAATTGAAGATTGGAAATTGGAGATTTTAAATTTTATTGCATTCAATTTTCACTTTTCAATTTCCAATTTAAAATTTCCAATTCGTCGCAATGCGACGTTCCGCTACTCATTCTCCATTTCGTCCTTGAGTTTCGTGAAGATCATCCGGCCGGCCGCAGTCTGGAGAACGCTCGTGACGGCCACATCCACGTTCTTGTTAATGTGCTTGCGGCCGTTCTCCACCACGATCATCGTGCCGTCATCAAGATAGGCCACTCCCTGGCCCAGTTCCTTGCCCTCTTTAAGCACAAACACACGCATGCTTTCCCCCGGGAGCGCCACGGGCTTCACGGCGTTTGACAGGTCGTTGATATTCAATACCTTGACGCCCTGAAGTTCCGCGACCTTGTTGAGATTGAAATCGTTCGTAATGACCTTGGCGCCGAGCGATTTGGCAAGGGCGATCAGCTTGCTGTCCACTTCCCGGATCTTGGGGAAGTCCTCTTCAGTGATCCTGACCTCCATGTGGCTCATTTTCTGGATGCGGTGAAGAATATCGAGTCCGCGCCTTCCCCGCGCCCGTTTCAGGGAGTCCGAGGAATCGGCAATGTGCTGGAGTTCGTGCAGGATGAACTGCGGGATAAGGATGGTGCCGTCGAGAAATTCGGTCTCGCACACATCCGCGATCCTCCCGTCGATGATCACGCTGGTATCCATGATCTTTGTGTTCTCTTCCCCGCCGCCTTTGAAGAGCTTTTTTAAGTTCGCGGGATTGAACTTCTCGCCCTCCCGGATGCCGATGACAATGCCGATGTAGCCGAAGAAACCGTTCATGAGAAGAAGAATAAATTGCACGATGCTGCGGTCGAGCGGAACGTATTTGAGGGGGGCGGCGATGATGGTGGCCGACGTCAGGCCGAGGATAAAACCGAGAATCCCGCCGATAATGACCTTTAATGCGACTCTCCTGAACAGATATTCAGTAAGAATGATCATGATTGCAACACCGCCGCCGACAGCCATACCCTCGATCTTGCTTACCTGATCATACAGCTGAGTGGCCTCATAGTACCCAAGAAGCGTGCATAACAAAACAAACAACATACGGATAAGGATAAGTCCCATCGTTTTCACCTCCTTTTATGAAAATGGAAAATAGAATATATAATGAATCAGATTCCGGACCTCTCGCACCTGTTCACCTGCCGCCATTCCTGCCAGGCCCTGAGCAATGATTTAGCAGGAATCATGGTGAACAAGGGGACAGCGCAATGTTGAGGAAGCGAGGCTATTCGGGACGTATGGTAACAAACAGATCCTGCCCCTTCCTTCGGACAAGGAGCAGCAACCTGTCTTTGGCCTTGATCTTCGAAGCAATTTTCTTATAATCTTTCAGTGATTCGATATTATTCTGATTTATCTGAAGAATTATATCGCCAGGCCTGATCCCGGCCTCAAAAAGCTTGCTGCCCGAATCGATCTTCACGACAACCACACCCTTTTCGTTTTCCTCAAAACCGAAGGTTCTCGCGAGGTCTGGCGTGAGTTCGTGCACGACAAGCCCGGCAAGCGCGTTGCTCTCTTCATCACTGCTGTCTCCTGGCTCGTTTTCTTGTGACGACGACTCTGCAAGCTTTTTGGGAAGCTCGACAACTGCCACCTCTACCACGACCTCCTTTTTATTGCGAAGCAGTTTTACCTTCACCTTCGTGTCGATCGGGGTCTGGGAAACCATGTTCCGGAGATGGCCCGTATCCTCAACCAGCTTGCCGTTGTACTGGAGGATAACGTCGCCCTGCCTGATCCCCGCTTTCTCGGCAGGGCTGCCCTTCATCACGCCGCTCACGAGCGCGCCCTTCAGGTCCTTTACGCCGAACTCTTCTGCGAGGTCGGAGGTCACCTCCTGAATGCTTACGCCGAGCCAGCCGCGCACCACCTTCTTGTATTTGAGGAGACTGTCCATAACCTGTTTGGCCATGCTGCTCGGGACCGCAAAGCCGATCCCCTGGTATCCGCCGGTCCTCGACAGAATAGCCGTATTGATCCCGATCAGCTCTCCGCGGGCATTGATAAGCGCCCCCCCGGAATTGCCGGGATTGATGGCTGCATCGGTCTGGATGAAATCTTCGTAGTCGGCGATGCCCACGTTCGCCCTGCCGACGGCGCTGATCACACCCATGGTCACGGTCTGGTTCAAACCAAAGGGGTTTCCGATCGCGAATACGATCTCTCCAACATTCAGCTTGTTGGAATCACCCCAGGGAAGGGGTGTGAGCCCCTTGACGTCGATCTTGATAACCGCGATATCGGTCTTCGGGTCGGCGCCGATAAGCTTGGCCTTATAATCCTTTTTATTGGAAAGCAGGACCTTGATCTCCTGGGCCTTCTCGATCACGTGATTGTTTGTGACGATGTAGCCCTCCTCGGACACAATAACGCCTGACCCCAGGCTTTGCTCCTTGTATTCCTTCGGCAGGTTGGGATGAGGGACCTGGTCGCCGAAGAACCTCCTGAAGAACGGGTCCTCGAACAGGTCAAGGGGCATCTCATCGCGGGACTTGATCATCCTGGTCGTGGAAATATTCACCACGGACGGGGTTGCCACTGCGGCAACCTCGGATTGGGCCTCAGAAAGTTGCGTCAGGATATCAACGGACTTCGAGGAGATCTGGCTCTTGGCCGGAAGCGGATTCGTGATCTGGAGACGCGAAGACAGGACAAGACCGACAAACACACCGAGCACGAGTATGAACAAAAGGGACAGGGTGAATCTTTTCTTATTGATCATGGGTATGAACAACCTCCGGATGGCAAATCTGCTGGGATGAACCCTCACGAGCCGGCAAACGCTATTCTACCAGAAAGACATTAACCTTTTCAAGCCCTTTTTATTATTGACAAAAAGAACCGTTAACCTATAATATTACAAATAGGTCAATTTTAGGAAAGCGAGAGCGATTTTTGCCGACAAAAGGCCGTTCAAAAAAACCCTCCTCGGGTCACCTGGAAAAACTGGACAAGAGATACGTCTGGCATCCCTTTACTCAGATGAAAGACTGGGGAAAGGACGCTCCGATCATCATCGAAAGCGGCAAGGGGGCGATCCTCACCGATATCCGCGGCAAAAAATATATCGACGGGGTGTCGTCGCTCTGGGTCACGGTCCACGGACATCGCAAAAAAGAGATAGACCAGGCAATAGCGAAACAGCTCAAGAAGATATCCCATTCGACCCTGCTGGGACTCTCGAACGTCCCGGCGATCATGCTTGCGGAAAAGCTCATTGAAATCGCACCGCGCGGACTCGCCAAGGTATTCTATTCCGACAGCGGGTCCACCGCAGTGGAAATCGCCCTCAAGATCGCCTTTCAGTACTGGCACCAGAGGGGGCCGGAATACCAGCGGAAGACCGGTTTTATCTCTCTCGCCGGGGCGTATCACGGGGACACGGTGGGGTCCGTGAGTGTGGGAGGCATCGACCTCTTTCACTCCCTCTATAAACCGCTCCTGTTTCATGCACGCAGGATCGATTCACCCCACTGTTACCGATGCACGTACGGTTTGACCTATCCGGAGTGCCAGAAGACCTGCTTCATGCATGCCGAGAGAACGATCCAGAAATACGCCTCCGTGACCGCGGCCCTTATCATCGAACCTCTTGTCCAGGGGGCCGCCGGCATGCTCATCCAGCCGCCGGGATTTGTGAAGCGGATCCGGGACCTTTGCACTAGGAACAATATTCTGATGATCGCAGACGAAGTGGCAACCGGTTTCGGGAGGACCGGAAAGATGTTCGCCTGCGAGCACGAACAGGTTTCTCCTGACATTTTGTGCACGGCGAAGGGGATCTCCGGCGGATACCTTCCTCTTGCGGCCACGCTCACCACGGAGGAGATCTACCGCGGTTTCCTCGGTGAATACGCGGAGTTCAGAACGTTTTTCCACGGCCACACCTACACCGGGAATCCTCTCGCGTGCGCCGCATCGCTCGCGAACATTGATCTCTTCAGAAAAGAAAAGACGCTGGCCAGGCTCCAGCCGAAGATAGCGTACCTGAAAAAGGAATTGACGCTTTTTTCGGAACTCAGGCATGTCGGCAATATAAGGCAGAAAGGCTTCATGGTCGGAATTGAACTGGTAAAGGACAGGGCAACGAAAATGCCCTATCAGCCCGTGGACAAGATCGGCGCCAGAACAGTACTGGAATGCCGTAAACGCGGGCTTATTATCCGTCCCCTCGGGGATGTGATCGTCCTCATGCCGCCGCTCTCGATATCACTGAAGGAACTCAAACAAATGGTGCAGATCGTCTTTACGTCGATCAAGCTGGTAACGGAAAACAGTTGAGAAGTGTTGGCCTACTCTTTTTTCTCCGGGTCGGTGCCCTCTGAAACCTGTGAAGCCGCATGGTCAACGTTTTGGATAACGGAATTGAGCTCTTTCATGGCCTTAGTCGCCTTCTTCCCCTTTTCTTCAGATTCGCGTTGAGCCGTATCGACTTCACCTTTAAGCGTTTTGAACATGTTGACCGCATCCCCCCCATGAGCGACTATAAGGTAAATAGACATCCCCCACAGAATGACCACGCGGACAATTTTAATTGCCTTTTTATGGTCCACATCGAGTATCCCGAGGATCACAAACGCGAACAGGGCGCTCACCACGACGGCAACGGAGATCAGCACTCTGCTGCTGAAAAGGCTTTTTGCAAAGCCTCCAATCGACACGTTACCCGGGTCAGGGGACGATTCTTCATTCCCCGGATCAGCTTCCGCTCGCACCGGCTGCTTTTGTATCGCGGGTTTCGGCTCTATTTCCCGCTCATTTCTGACTATGTTGGCCGTTGCTCGATATTGTTCGGGAACAGACTGAAGATCATCGGCAAAACAAAGGATTCCGTTTTTGTCAATATATTTGTAGAAGTCCGCGAAGCTTTTCGATGCTGCCGATAATAAAAGGGCAATAACAAGAACCAGTATGAGCCGTGCCCGCATGTTCATCACCATCCTTGTGAAGTCAACGTCTGAAACGAGGGTAACGAAATTTTGGCACAAAGTCAATATTTTCGTCAGGCAAGTACGCCTTGATTTTTCTCCAGAGGGGAAGAAACACTGAAGAGGGCACCCCGAGTCGCCAAGCAATCATTTTATGCCGGAGAAGACAGTGGATAAAAGACAGATCCTGAGCTGGTGTCTCTTCGATTTTGCGAACTCAAGCTACTCCGCGGTGATCTCCGCGGTCATCTTCCCTGTCTATTACGCCGGGGTGATCGTCGGGAACAGCTCCGGTGAGGGCGACCTCTGGTGGGGCCGGGCCATCTCCCTCAGCATGCTCATCATCGCCCTTTCCTCGCCGTTCCTCGGCGGCATCGCCGACTACGCCGGTCTGCGGAAACGACTGCTTGCGTCCTATACCGTGGTCTGCGTTGTCGCCCTGTCGGCGTTGACGCTCCTCTCGCCGGGCGCGGTCATTGCCGGGTTCACCCTGATCGTGTTCGCAAACATCGGAATGGAAGGCGGCCTGGTCTTCTACAATTCCTTCCTTCCGCGGATAGCCCCGGCAGAGTATCTCGGCAGGGTATCGAGCTGGGGCTTCAGTGTCGGTTATGCGGGCTCCATCGCCTCGCTCCTGATCGCGCTGCCGCTCGTCAAATCCGGACATTATGGACTGACGTGGATCGCCACTGCCGCCTTCTTCGCGGTCTTTTCCCTTCCCGCGTTCCTGTTTTTGCCGCGAGACGCCCGGGCCGACACCACTGCACTGCAAGCCGGAATTCAGGGCTTTGGAAAGGCCTGGAAAACGATCAAGGAACTCTGGCAACGCAGAGAACCGAGAAAATTTCTGATCGCTTATCTGCTGTATGAAGACGGGGTCAATACGGTCATAGTTTTTTCGAGCATCTTTGCGGCAACGACACTGCATTTCGGGACCGGCGAGCTCATCGGGCTCTACATCACGGTACAATTCACGGCACTCATCGGCGCCTTCGTCCTCGCAAAGCCCACGGACACCTGGGGGCCTAAAAAGGTCGTCATGCTCTCCCTCGTCCTCTGGACAATGGTCGCCGTGATCGCTTACTTCGTGCAGGCCAAATCACAGTTCTGGTTCGTGGCTTGCACCGCAGGATTGGGGCTGGGGACCGTGCAGGCTGGTACGCGCGCCTTTTACACACAATTCGTGCCAAAGGGCAGTGAGGCCGAATATTTCGGTGTGTATTCACTCGTGGGCAAATCCTCCGCGATCCTCGGCCCCCTCGTCTTCGGCCTTGTATCGTCTACCTTCGGAAGCCAGCGGCCTGCCATCCTCTCCATTGCACTGTTTTTTATCACGGGCCTGGTCCTGCTCAGCAGGGTCAAGGGCGGGGGACCGAACGTAACTAAGGAGTAAAGGATAAACGTAATAGCAGGGTGACGGAGAATGCTATCAGAACTACCCGGCATGAAATAATAAGATTCCTTCCTGTGCTTCTGACTTCTGGCCCCCGACTTCTGACCACTGGTTTATCAGTATTTCTTCTTGACAAAACCGAAGCTTCCCCTTATAATCCGATGCTTACAGCGCTTGCAGCCTCCAGACCAATTAAAATGGCTATGAAGATCAACGATATACCGCCAGAGGGGCTTACACTGGAGCTGAAACAGAAGCTCGATCTATTCGACACGGGAACTGCTTCAACGGCCTTTACGGCGATTCTCACCATGCGGCCGACGGGCGTCGAGGTCCTCCACATAAAGGGCAAAGTTCAGGCCGATCCGGAACTGGAATGCAGTCGTTGCCTGAAAATTTTTTCGTATCACATAGATACGGAACTGGATATAACCCTTGCACCGGAGAAGGTTCTTGGAACGGCTCCGGAGCATGAACTCGGACGGTCAGAGCTCGACATGGAGTTCTATCAGGGTGAAGAGATAGAGCCGCTTGATCTCATAAAAGAGCAGTTGCTGATTTCCGTTCCCATGGTTCCGCTCCACCGTCCCGACTGCAAGGGCCTGTGCCCCGTCTGCGGAACGGACATGAACGAAACGAACTGTGGTTGCAAGAGAGACAGCCTTGGTGATTTCGGGGCATTTTCCGTTTTAAAGGATCTATTGAAAAAATGACGTTTCGCACTGAAGAAACGGCACCCTGAGCGAAGCGAAGGGTCTTACAACAAAAATAGCTTAAGGAGTTTACACGAACATGGCAAATCCAAAACACAAAACATCCAAGTCCCGCAGGGACAAGAGGCGCACTCACAAGCACCTCAAGGCCCCGAATCTCTCGGCCTGTCCGCAATGCCAGGAAGTGAAGCAGCCCCATCACGCCTGCCTGTCCTGCGGCACCTACAACGGCCGCGAGATCGCAACTGTTCAGCAGATATAACCGGCGCTTGCTCAAAGGCAAAGGGATGATACTGTGTTTTCCGGTATGACTCTTTGCCTTTTATATTGCGGAGAGCTTGTATGAAGATCGCTGTTGATGCTATGGGGGGGGACAATGCGCCCCACGCCATCGTCGCCGGTGCAGTTCAGGCGGCAAAGGAATATGGTATCGGCATCATCATGGTGGGCGTTGAGCAGATCATTCAGGAGGAACTAAAAAAGCACCCCCTTTCACAATCACTGCCGATAGAGGTACGGAACGCCACCGAGGTGGTGGACATGCTCGACTCTCCGGTCACCGTTTTCCGGAGAAAGAAAGACTCCTCGATCCGGGTGGCCAATGAGCTTGTCAAGAGCGGAGAAGCAGTGGCCGTTATCAGCGCGGGGCATACCGGAGCGGCCATGGCCACATCGCTCTTTGTCCTGGGAAAGCTCGAAGGGATCGAGCGGCCGGCTATCGCCACTTTTATGCCGACGATCAAGGGAACGTCCATCATCCTCGATATGGGCGCGAACGTGGACTGCAAACCCAATCACCTTCTTCAGTTCGCCGTTATGGGAGAGGTCTACGCAAAGTATCTGTTGAAGGTCCCCAGTCCCCGCGTGGGGCTTCTGTCCATCGGTGAAGAAGAGACAAAAGGCAACGAACTGACCAAGGAGGCCTTCAAGCTCCTGACCGAGACTTCGCTCAATTTCATCGGCAATGTCGAGGGACGCGACGTGACGTCCGGCAACGCGGATGTGATCGTCTGCGACGGTTTTGTCGGAAACGTCGTGCTCAAGGTCTCCGAGTCCGTTGCCGAGGCCGTCGGCCTCTTCATTCGCGAGGGTGTCGGAAACAGTATGGTCCGCAAACTCGGGTATCTCTTGATGAGGCCGGCCTTCCAATATCTCAAACGGCGGACCGATTACGCTGAATACGGCGGTGCGCCGCTTGTCGGCATCAACGGCATCAGCATCATCAGCCATGGCCGTTCATCCGACCGGGCCATTAAGAACGCCATACGTGTGGCCGCAGAACTCGCGAAGAGCGAGGTCAATAAGCACCTGCGCGCGGACATAGAAAAGAATATGGAGCTGACCAGAGCCAAATGATTCAAGCGCGCATAACAGGGACCGGGTCGTACGCACCGAAGAAGGTCGTTACCAATCATGACCTCGAGAAGCTTGTGGACACAAGCGACGCATGGATCCTCGAACGCACCGGCATCAAAGAACGCAGGATCGCGGAAAAAGGCCAGACCACATCCGATCTCGCGTATGAAGCGAGCAGAAAAGCGCTGAAGGCCGCAGGACTCGGCGCAGACGACGTGGACCTGATCATCGTCGCGACCATGACTCCTGATACTATCCTTCCGAACCTGGGTTGCGTTCTTCAGGAAAAGCTCGGCGCCAGGAAAGCGGCCGCCTTCGATATCTCCGTAGCCTGCTCGGGCTTCATCTACGGTCTTTCCCTTGCCGACGCCTTCATAAAGTCGGGCGCTTATAAAAATATACTTCTGGTGGGGGCTGAGGTCCTGTCGCGTTTCACCGACTGGGAGGACCGTACCACCTGCATCCTCTTTGGCGATGGGGCCGGAGCGGTCGTGATCCAGCGGCAGGCCGGAAGGCGCGGAATACTCTCGACGCACCTGCACTCCGACGGGTCGCTCGCGGACCTTCTCCATGTCCCCGGAGGCGGCGCACGACATCCGGCATCGCACGATACCATCCGCAAGCGAATGCACTTCATCAAAATGAAGGGCAATGAAACCTTCAAGGCCGCGGTTCGGGCGCTGGAGGGTGTGGCCCAGGAGGCCTTGGAGTACAACAAGATAAAGCCGGAGGACATCGACTTCCTCGTCCCGCACCAGGCCAATTTGAGGATCATTCAGGCCATGGCACAGCGCCTGAACATGCCGATGGAAAAGGTCGTGCTCACGCTTCCGAAATACGGAAATACCTCCGCGGCCTCCATCCCGATGGCGCTTGACGAGGCTGTCCGCGACGGCAGGATCAAGGAAAACCATCTCCTTTTGTTCGAAGCATTCGGAGGAGGACTTACCTGGGCATCCGCCCTGGTACGGTGGTAAAGACTCATTGGAAATTGCAAATTGGAGATTGGAAAGTGTTCGTTGTCATGCTTTTCTCCTTCCGGGTTGCAATTTATAATTTTAGTCTTCAATCTTAAATTTCCAATTACTGTTTTTGGAGGATTCAATGGATTACCTGCTGACAGAGGAACAAATCATGATACGCGATCTCGCACGGCAGATCGCCGTGGAAAAGATCGTTCCCGTGCGTGCCGAGCTCGACGAGCATAACAAGTTCCCCACCGATATCATGAAGGCCATGGCCCAGGCGGACCTCTTCGGTATCTACATCCCCGAGGAATATGGCGGCCTTGGAAAAAAGAGCCTCGATCTCTATATCGCCATCGAAGAGATCTCCAAGGCATGTCTCGGCGTGTCCACGTGCTATGCCGCCAATGCCCTCGGCTCCTATCCGATACTCCTCTACGGCAGCGACGCGCAGAAGAAAAAATATCTTCCCAACATCGCATCGGGCAAGGATTTCGTGGCGTTCGGCCTTACCGAGGCAAATGCCGGCAGCGATGCCAGCGGTATTCAGACGACTGCAAAACTCGAAGGCAATGAATACGTGCTGAACGGCACCAAACAGTGGATCACGAACGGCGGCGAGGCCCGGGTATACACCGTCATCGCCATCACGGACAAGTCCAAGGGCGCCCGCGGCGCTTCTGCCTTCATCGTGGAAAAGGACACCCCGGGCTTCACCTTCGGCAAGAAAGAGAACAAGATGGGCATCCGGGCATCCTCCACCACCGAGCTCATTTTTAACAACTGCCGCATCCCCAAGGAAAACCTCATCGCCAGGGAAGGCCTCGGGTTCATCGTGGCCATGAAGACCCTCGACAGCTCGCGTGCCGGCGTGGGCGCCCAGGGTGTTGGCGTTGCGCAGGGTGCAATCGATGAATGCATCAAGTTCGCCAAGGGCAGGGTACAGTTCGGCCAGCCCATCACCTCATTCCAGGCGATCCAGCATATGCTTGCGGACATGCAGACCCAGACGGAGGCCGCCCGCGCCCTTGTCTATTCAGCGGCCCGCATGATGGACAGCGGTGCAAAGGACTTCTCCCGGGCGTCAGCCATGGCCAAACTCTTCGCCACTGACACGGCCATGAAAGTCACCATAGATGCGGTTCAGGTCATGGGCGGTTCTGGCTACATGAAGGAATACCCCGTTGAGAAGATGATGCGCGACGCAAAGATCCTCCAGATCTACGAGGGCACCAACCAGGTCCAGCGCAACGTCATTGCCCTCGATATGATCAGGGAAGCGACGAGACAGAAATAAGCGGAGCACGAGGACAAAACACTCATTAAACCACAAGGCACGAAGGCACAAAGGACTATACGGTGCCTTCGTGCCTTTGTGGTAAAAGGATCAGATACATGCACATCATTGTCTTGATAAAACAGGTCCCCGACACATCGGAAGTCAAGATCAACCGGGAGACCAATACGCTCATTCGCGACGGCGTACCGAGCATCATCAATCCCTTTGACATGTTTGCCATAGAAGAGGCTCTTCGCCTGCGCGAGCAGCACGGCGGCAAGGTTACCGCCGTGACCATGGGCCCGCCTCAGGCGGCGGACTCGCTCAAAGAGGCCGTTGCCATGGGCGTGGACGACGTCGTGTTGTTCTCGGACCGTGCCTTTGCCGGAGCCGATACCTGGGCGACATCCTATACCCTCTCTCAGGGGATCAAGAAGATCGGCGCCTTCGACCTCATCATCGCCGGGAAGCAGGCTATTGATGGTGACACGGCCCAGGTCGGTCCTGAAACAGCAGAAATGCTCGGCATCCCCTTCGTCGCCTATGTACGAAAAATAGAAAAAGTGGAAAATTCGACGCTGGTGGCCGAGCGCATGATGGATGAAGGATACGACGTTGTCGAGACGTCGCTCCCGGCGCTCATAACGGTCGTGAAAGAGATCAACCAGCCGCGCCTGCCGTCCCTCAAAGGAAAGATGAAGGCCAAAGGTCTCAAGGTCGCTTCGTGGACTGCCTCTGACATCGGCGCGGACCAGAACCTGTGCGGGCTCAGGGGTTCCCCCACCAAGGTCGTCCGGATATTCCCGCCCGCACCCCGTGGACAGCGGGAGATCCTTTCCGGCAGCATGGAAGAACAGGTTACCACGGTGTTGAAAAAGCTGAAAGAACAGGCGTTGATATAAACACAGGAGACAGGGGGTCAGAATTCAGGAGTCAGATCAATACCGCAGTCTTCTGGCTCCTGACTAGTGTCTCCTGACTACTGACTTAAGGAGCTCCACATGGCTGTAAAGGTCATATCTGATAAATGCACGGGATGCGAGACCTGCGTATCCACGTGCCCGTTCGGCGCTATTGAGATGCGCGACGGCAGGGCATTTATTACCGAGGCCTGCACTATGTGCGGCGCCTGCGTCGAGGTCTGCGAATTCAAAGCCATCGAAAAGACTGAAGAGGCTTCCGGTCCGGCTGCCGACCTCTCGGCCTACAAGGGTGTTTGGGTCTTCGCTGAACAGCACAAAGGCAGCATTGCCGGCGTTGCCCTTGAACTCCTTGGGGAAGGCAGGAAGCTGGCTGATAAAAAGAACGCCAAGCTCGCTGCTGTTTTCCTCGGTCACGGCATCAAAGACAAGGCACAGGAACTCATTGCCTTCGGCGCAGACATTGTCTACGTAGCAGACGATCCGACGCTCAGTGATTTTAATGATGATTCCTATGCCGCAGTCCTGACGTCCCTCGTGAACCAGCACAAACCCGAGATACTCCTGGCAGGCGCAACAGCGATCGGCCGCTCCTTTTTTCCCAAGGTAGCCTCTTCACTTTATGCCGGCCTTACCGCCGACTGTACCGTTCTCGATATCGACGCTGAGACCGGCCACCTTCACCAGACCCGTCCGGCGTTCGGCGGAAACATCATGGCCACGATCGTCACACCAAACCACCGTCCCCAAATGGCAACGGTAAGGCATAAGGTGATGAAACCCGCCCCGCGCAATGACGCACGGACCGGCGAGATCATCGACGTGACGTTGAACGGGTCCGGAACTCTTCGCACCAGGGTCATCAAGACCGTGGAAGAACTGGGCGAGACCGTCAATATTTGTGAAGCGGACATCATTGTAGCGGGTGGCCGGGGCCTGGGCAGCGCCAAGAACTTCCACCTGCTGGAGGAACTGGCAAAAGCGCTGGGCGGCGCGGTTGCGGCAACGAGGGGAGCTGTCGATGAAGGATGGATCCCCTACTCCCACCAGGTGGGGCAGACGGGAAAGACGGTTTGCCCAAAGCTGTACATCGCCTGCGGCATCTCAGGCGCTATCCAGCACATTGCAGGGATGCAGTCATCGGATGTCATTGTCGCGATAAACAAAGACCCTGATGCGCCTATCTTCGGCGTCGCGACCTACGGCATCGTCGGCGATGTGCATGAAGTGCTTCCGATCATGATCAAGAAGATCCGGGAAATACGGGGATAACGAATTTCACCACAGAGACGCAGAGGCACAAAGAGACACATGAGTGTGCTATTTTTCCCCTCATCTCCGTGTCTCCGTGCCTCTGTGGTTGACTTGCTTTTCATAATTTTCAAAAAGGTTATCTGATATGAAAATTGCCTTCATCTTTCCCGGCCAGGGCTCGCAGTACCTTGGAATGACAAAGGAGTTCAGTGAGACTTTTGCTGAATCAAAGGAAGTCTTCGAGGCCGCAAGCTCGGTGCTCGGCTACGACCTCCTCCAGCTCTGTCTGAACGGCCCGGTCGAGAAGCTGAATCTCACCGAGTACACCCAGCCCGCGCTATTGAGCGCGAGCATTGCCATATTGCAGCCGCTTCTGAGAAGAGGATTGCAGGCTTCTGCTGCAGCCGGCCACAGCCTCGGTGAGTACACCGCCATAACCGCGGCGGGCGGGTTCGAACTCAGGGACGCCGTCATGCTGGTGCAAAAGCGCGGTCGGTTCATGCAGGAGGCCGTACCGGAAGGAACCGGGCTCATGGCGGCGATCCTCGGCATGGACAGGCAGGACGTAGAAAAAACTTGCCTTGAAGCGGCCAAAAATGGTATAGTTGCCCCTGCAAATTACAACTCTCCGGGTCAGATCGTTATCGCCGGTGAGAAAAAGGCAGTGGAAAAGGCCATGGAGCTTGCCAGGACGGCCGGGGCAAAAAAAGTGATCCCCCTCTCCGTGAGCGTGCCTTCACACTGTGCCATGATGAAGCAGGCCGGAGCCCGGCTTGCGCACGAACTCGAACGGGTGACGATCCATGATCTGAACATCCCGATCGTGAATAACGCGGATGCGAAGTTTCTCCGGACCGCAGCAGAGCTCGTGCAGTCGCTCGTCAGGCAGATCAGCTCCCCGCTCTACTGGGAAGATTCCATCAAGCGCATGGCCGCAGAGGGGTACGACACCTTCATCGAGATCGGTCCCGGCAAGGTGCTCTCCGGCCTCGTAAAACGCATTGCGAAGGATGTGAAGGTTCTGAACATCGAAGACCAGAAAAGCATGAGCGACGCGCTCAACGCGCTGGGAATGTAAAGACAGGGTCAAGGGTCAAGTAGCAAGGGTCATCAAAAAACATGACCCCAGAGCCATGCCCCATGACCCCTTGTAGTTTGTGGAGCAGAAAATGAGTTTGAACGGAAAGATAGCGCTTATCACCGGAGCGGCACAGGGGATCGGCAGGGACATCGCTCTTGCGCTTGCGGCAGATGGCGCCGATGTCGCCATCTGCGATGTGAACCTTGATGCAGCCCAGAAGACCGCCGCGGACATCGAGGCACTGGGTTGTAAATCTCTTGCCATCAAGGCCAACGTTGCCGCGTCCGCCGAGGTCACGGCGATGATCGACCAGGTCGTTGCGAAACTCGGCAGGATAGACATCCTCGTGAACAACGCCGGCATCACCCGCGACGGGCTCATTCTCCGGATGAAGGACGAGGACTGGGACCTGGTCCTGAGCATCAATTTGAAAGGCTCGTTCCTGTGCGCCAAGTCGGCGCTCAAGTATATGAGCAAGCAGCGCGGTGGAACCATCATCAACATCGCCTCGATCGTCGGCGCCATGGGCAATGCCGGGCAGGCGAACTATGTTGCATCCAAGGCCGGCCTCATCGGCTTGACCAAGACCATCGCACGGGAATACGCGAACCGCGGCATCACGGCAAACGCCGTGGCCCCCGGTTTTATCGATACCGCCATGACACAGGCCTTGTCGGAGAACGTCAGGGCGGAACTCGCGAAGCAGATCCCCATGGGAAAACTGGGCACCCCCGAGGATGTGGCAAATGCAGTCCGTTTCCTTGCTTCACCGTGGGCCACCTACATTACCGGCCAGGTGATCCATGTAAACGGCGGGATGTACATGTAGGAATACCCCGTTGAAGGAATCAACGTACACTGTCAATTTTGAGACATACGATGCACGGCATAAAGAACATAATCAGAGGAGGATGACAATGGCAGATGTGGTGGCAAAAGTTAAAAAGATCATTTCCGAGCAGCTCGGCGTACCAGAAGCGGATGTAAAACCCGAGGCGTCGTTCGTGAACGACCTTGGCGCTGATTCACTCGACACCGTGGAGCTCGTTATGGCGCTCGAAGAGGAATTCGGCGTTGAGATCCCTGATGAAGATGCCGAAAAGATAGCGACCGTGCAGAACGCGATCGACTATGTCAAGGCGAAGGCAAAGTAAAAGTCAGAAAGCGGGAATACAGGCGACCAGCGGGCAGTGAACAGATGAAAGCGTTACGCTTTTGATTCATTCTGTCTTCTCTTCTCTCCGGTGTTCTGTTCTCTGTGTTCCAAAATACTTCGGAAAGCCAGAAGACCTCTCACTCAGGCGTACGAGTCGGTTTTTTGGCTTTTCGGATTTCTTGCTCTGAGAGAGTCCGTCTTTACTCTCGTCAGCAGCCAACATCACACATAACGGTTTGTGAAATAACGTGTCACACTATCTCCACGGGGGCCTTGTTCTCCAAGGGGATTTATGCAGGAGGTATCGTCGTTTGAAAAAAAGAGTCGTCATCACCGGCGTCGGGATGGTCACTCCGGTCGGCCTCGATACCGAGTCAAGCTGGGAAGGCCTGATCAATGGTAAATCCGGCATCGGCCCCATCACGCAGTTCAATGACAAGGCCATCCCCACGCAGATCGCGGGCGAGATACACGGCTTCGCGCCGGAGAAGTACATCGAACCCAAAGAGATCAAAAAGATGGACCGCTTTATCCATTTCGCGATAGCGGCGAGCCAGATGGCCATGGACATGTCCGGCCTCAAGATAACAGCGGAAAACGCCGATCGCGCCGGCGTCATCGTAAGCTCGGGTATGGGAGGTCTTCCGGCCATCGAACGGGTCCATCAGGCCTATCGTGAAAAAGGATATCGCCGGATCACGCCCTTCTTCATTCCCATGTCGATCATCAACGAAGTGGCCGGCCATATTTCCATCCGCTTTGGCGCCAAAGGCCCCAATCTCAGCGTCGTAACAGCCTGTTCATCGGGCACTCATTCCATCGGAGACGCCTTCAAGTGGATCCAGCGCGGAGACGCCGACATTATGATCGCCGGCGGCACGGAATCGTGCATCTGCCCGCTCGGCGTCGGCGGCTTCAACGCCATGAAGGCCCTCTCGATCCGGAACGACGAACCCCAGCGCGCAAGCCGTCCCTTTGATGCCGAGCGCGACGGTTTCATCATGGGGGAAGGCTCCGGCATAGTGGTCCTGGAAGAGATGGACTCCGCAATGCAGCGCGGTGCCCGTATCCTGGCAGAAGTGCTCGGCTATGGGGCCTCGGGCGATGCCTATCATATAACCTCACCGGCGCCGAACGGCGAGGGAGCCGCCCGGTGCATGGCGCTGGCGATCAAGGACGCGGGGATCGACAGGAAAGAACTGGGCTATATCAACGCCCACGGCACCTCCACCAAATACGGTGATGAGCTCGAAAGCATTGCCATCAAGACTGTGTTCGGCGATACTGCCTATAAAATACCCGTAAGCTCCACAAAGTCGATGACCGGCCATCTGCTCGGAGCCGCCGGCGGCGTTGAGGCCGTCATCTCCGTTCTTGCCATGGACCGCGGCATCCTGCCGCCCACGATCAATCTCGACAACCCCGATCCCGAGTGCGACCTGGACTACATCCCGCACACGGCGAGAAAGGCACAGGTGGATGTCGTCATGTCCAACTCTTTCGGCTTCGGCGGCACGAACGCCTGCCTGGTCTTCCGCAAATTCCGGAAATAACATGCCTCCCCTCTCGGACATCCCGCAGCGGATCGGGCATGCCTTCAAGGACACGGAGCTCCTCGAACGCGCGCTCACCCACAAGTCCTATGCCAACGAGAACAAGGTCCCCTATCACAATGAGCGCATGGAGTTCCTTGGTGATGCAGTCCTCGGTCTCGTCATAAGCGAATATCTGATGAAGACCTGCCCTGACTCGACCGAAGGCGACCTTTCGAGGCTCAGGGCGGCAGTCGTGAGCGAACCTGCCCTTGCCGCCGTTTCCCGCCGGATCGGACTCGGCGACTATCTTCTGCTTGGAAAAGGGGAAGATCAAACCGGCGGAAGGAACAAGGATTCGCTCCTTGCCGACTGTCTTGAGGCCCTCATCGCAGCTGTATATCTCGATGCAGGCAAAGATGCCGCGGAGTCGCTCATCATCCGCTTTTTCGAAGACGTGATAAAGAAGACCAGCGCCTCCGGAGGATCGCTTGATTATAAGACGGAGCTCCAGGAACGCTGCCAGGATCAGCTCAAACAACTTCCGGAATACCGCATTGTTTCCGAGACAGGCCCTGATCATCAGAAACAGTTCGAGATGGAAGTATGGATCAGGGGACAGCTTGCCGGCCGCGGCATTGGAAAGAGCAAAAAGGAAGCGGAGCAGAGAGCCGCCCGGGAAGCGCTGACGATGCTTTCCGAGAAAACAAACCACTGATAATCAGAAACAACCGCGCGTCCAAGCTGTTCATGTCAACACAACCGCTAACCCCGCTTTCAGGTCCTCTTTTATATAAGTCCGACAGAGAGTCAACTTCTTTTTTCTTGCTGAGCTTTGACAAATATGATACGCTCGGCCATCGTTAGATATCGCTTTTTACGGAGCAAAGTTATTTTCCGCCTCGACAATACCGGAACTTTGTTTTTCAATGGGATGGGAACCGATCACGCTGTCATTTAGGCACATTCCTTGCTAAACACGCTAATATTACTAATCCGTTATTAGCGAGGGGGGCTAATCAATAACTTGTTATCGCCGCCCAAAAGGCTTAGCATATGCTAATATTTCGTATTGACAAACTTTTTCAGATAGGATATATTTTTAATGCAGTTGGGAGAGCCGCACAGCGGTTCGTTGGACGTTTGTCCGCCTAGCTGCCTTTTTTTTGCCTATGCACTTACTCTACCTAGACGATTCAGGCTCCGCAAGAAACACCACCGAAAACTATTTTGTTCTCGGTGGTATCTGTGTTTTTGAGGCACAATGTCACTGGATAACCGAGGAAATGGACCGTTTAGCAGCTACAATAAATCCTTCCAACCCCTATAGTGTCGAATTTCATGCTTCAGAGATATTTTCGCGCCGTACAGACCCTTGGCGTGGGATGACCAAAGAAGAAGCGCAGGGCGTTATCATGGCGGTTCTTGATATACTGAGACGGTCCTATGATACCGCGAGGGCTTTCGCTTGCGCAGTACACAAACCATCATATCCCGGACGCGATCCTGTTGAATTGGCGTTTGAGGATCTCTGCAGTCGCTTTGATCGCTACCTTTTTAGACTAAGAACCCAGGGTGATAGACAGCGTGGGATTCTAATTTTGGACGATAGCGCACATGAAACAACCTTACAGCGCATGGCGCGAGAATTTCGTACCCTTGGTACGAGATGGGGCGTTTTACATAACCTCGCAGAAACCCCCCTTTTTGTTGATTCACGTGTTTCACGACTTGTTCAGGTTGCAGATCATCTTGCATATGCCGTATTTCGTCGGTATAACGCTGGCGATACTAAGTACTTTGATGTCATTGCTGCAAAATTCGATTCAAGCGATGGCATCATTCACGGCCTGGTTCATAAAACCAACGTTGACCCGACATGTATGTGCCCTGCCTGTATAAGTAGGCGCTCATCTTCATCAACTAGCCACTAACTGTACACCGCAATCATTTCTAACGCCCGTCGGCGATTTTGCAAAAGATAAAAAAGTTCTAACGAACGCGTCGAGAGAAACGCGAAAACCGCGTTCCTCACGCGCGCATTCTTGCGCTATTTGTCAGCTTCTTATTGTTTGTTGGATAAATCGGAAACAAGGATGTTTACAAGCGAAAACTGATTGATAAACAATTGCCATATTGTTATAATTGCAAACAGAACAACAGCAAATAAACGGATAGTGAGGTTTGGTAAATATATGAGCCCGACAAGAACTATAATTTCAAAGGCCTTAAACCTTAAACCAGCGGAAAAATCCCTTCTTATCGAAGCCTTGCTTCGGAGCCTTGATATAGCCGATCCAAAAATTGAAAAGATATGGGCGCTTGAAGCTGAGAAAAGACTCAAGGCATACAAAGCCGGCAAGATTAAAACGGTCTCATTCGAGGATATGTTCGCTAAATGAAAATTGAGATTCTCGAAATTGCCCGTCGGGAATATGATGAGGCTAAAGAGTTTTATGAAACAGAGCAACCCGGCTTAGGATCCCAATTCAAGGAACAAATCAGACATTCCCTTCTCCGCATTCAACAGTACCCTCAAGCATGGCCGCCCGAGCGCAAGGAAATCCGGCGATACATAGTCCACAAATTCCCATATAAGATTCTCTATTCCATTCAAGCTGACAAAATAGTCGCTCTTCATTCGCTCATTTACACGGGCAACCGGACTACTGGATTGACAGACGGAAGTAAAATCTCTTGTTTGAGCGGACCGGGGCCACTTAAGAGATCGTGCAGGCACTTCCCGGTATCAAAATTATCCCATAAGGAGTGTTCTCCATGAGTACAGATGACCGATTTCAATACAATCTTGTTCCTGCGCGGGAAATTTCCCAACGTGTTTCAAGGCTTCAGCACCGGTTACAAGAAGGGTTGGTGGATGGTGCGCTGATTCTCGATCCCTTGAACATGTATTACTACACGGGGACGATGCAACAGGGGGTTTTCTTTGTCCCAACGGAGGGAGAACCGGTCTTCCTGGTCCGGCGAAGTTATGAGCGGGCACAGCGGGAAACACCTTTGAAAAGAGTCTTCCCCTTAACAGGGTTTAGCCAACTTCAGGCAACCCTTGCGGATCAGGGCCACCAAACCAACACCCTCGGGGTGGCTGAAACCACCCTGCCCATTTCCGTTTTTAAAACACTGGCCAAGGCGTTTCCAGGAGGGACGTTTACGGATATCAGCGCAATGCTGGGCATGATTCGGGCGGTGAAGTCCGACTACGAAGTGTGGCTCATCCGAAAAGCCGGAGCACTGCACGAGATGGTCTATGATGCCATCCCTTCCCTGATCCGCGAAGGGATGACGGAATGGGAGCTCGGGGCTGAGATTCACACGAAGATGATGGCGTTGGGATACTCCGGGGTCATGCGGCTTGCTGCGTTTGGCGGGGAGATGTTTATGGGGATCGTCAGTTTTGGCGAATCGGGAAACTATCCCACCGCTTCGGTAGGGCCGGGCGGTCTGATGGGGCTTTCTCCAGCCTTCCCCCTGCTTGGGGGACAGAAGAAACTTGGAAGGGGTGAACCGATATTCGTGGATACCGGGTTTGGTTACGAGGGCTATTACACCGATAAAACGAGGGTCTTCTCCCTTGGCGCTCCGCCCGCTTCGGCGCTCGATGCGCACAAGGTATGCCTGGATATACAGGAGGCCGTCCGGTGCCGCCTCAAGCCTGGCGCCATCCCGTCTCAGATATACGAGGAGGTCTTCAAGGAAATCGTTTATCCCCGTGGTTTTGAAAAGCACTTCATGGGTTTCGGCAGCAACCAGGTGCCTTTCCTTGGCCACGGTATCGGATTAGCTATTGATGAATTCCCGGCCATTGCAGGCAAGGTACATACCCCCCTTGAGGCCAACATGGTCATTGCCCTGGAGCCTAAGAAGGGATTGGAAGGCATCGGGTTGGTGGGTGTGGAAAACACCTTTCTTGTCACCGACGAAGGAGGAGAGAGACTGACTCCCGGATTGGACGGGTTGACGATCGTGTGACCTGTTTTATTGAAGACCTGCCCCGGAAGTAGTAACTGACAATCAACGGACGCATGGAGGTAACGCTCGTGTGCAGAAACATCAAAACCCTGTTCAACTTCGAACCGCCCGTGACGGATGAAGAGATCCGCGCGGCCGCACTGCAATTCGTGAGAAAAGTGAGCGGCTTCAACAAGCCGTCGAAAGCCAACGAGGCTGCGTTCCTAACGGCCGTTGACGAGGTAGCGGCAATTTCCAGAAAACTTCTGAACTCGCTTGAGACGAACGCGCCGCCCAGGAACCGTGCAGAAGAGGCCGCCAAGGCACGGGCACGCGCCGCCCAGAGGTTTTCCACTTAACACTGGCTGACCGGTGATTTTTTCGGTACAATGCGGGCATGATCATCCCCTTCTTTATCCCTCATTCAGGCTGCCCTCACCAGTGCGTGTTCTGCAATCAGAAGCACATTATCGGCCAAACAAAGCCGGTCCCGCCCTCGGCAATCCCTCAAAAGATAACCGAGTATCTTGCCGTCCGAAGCTCGGATAACCCCGCACACGCGGCATTTTACGGTGGCAGCTTTACTGCCCTTCCGTTTGAAACGCAGAGGGCATATCTCAACGCTGTCCAGCCCTTCATTCATTCAGGTCAAATTGCGGGCATCCGTCTCTCCACCAGGCCCGATTGCATCACCAACGAGGTCCTTGCACTGCTGAAGGAATATCGCGTCACCACCATTGAGCTCGGCGTCCAATCCATGGATGATGCGGTTCTTGCCCGTTCCTGCCGCGGCCACACAGCAGCCGATACAGTGAAAGCGGTAAGCCTGATAAAGTCTTCTGGTTTCCTGGTCGGCCTTCAGTTAATGCCCGGCTTGCCCGGCGATTCCGCCGGGACTTTCATGAAGACGATCGATACGGTCATTGAACTCAAACCGGACTTTGTCAGGATATATCCGGCTCTCGTGATCAAGGACACGCCGCTTGAAGACCTTTATAGAGGTGGTCGCTATCTGCCGCTCTCGCTTGATGATGCCGTTACCATATGCCGGGAGGCACTCGAAAGATTCGATCTGGCGGGAATAGAGGTGATAAGGATAGGGCTGCAGCCGACAGAGGAGCTGGAAAAAACCGGCACGATCATAGCCGGGCCATATCATCCTGCCTTCAGACAGCTGGTGGAATCTTCGATCTTGTTGGATAAGATGCGGAGCGCATTGCGCGAACGCGGGGGGAAGACAGGTACAGTGACCTTCCACGTAAACCCCGGGGACCTTTCAGCCGCGATCGGCCAACAACGGTCCAATATCAAACTGCTTAAAAAGGAATTCGGGGTTCGGGAAATCCGTATTGTGGGAGAAAACAATATCCCGAGGAGGCGTGACCCTGCTCTCGTATCAATTTCAGATTAACTCAGCGCTACAATAACAACGCGGTTCTTGACAAGAGAAACTTCATCCACTGCTCCGCGTATCTTCTTTTCCTCGCCGAAGAGGTTCCGAACTGTTACCTCGCCGTTCTCGACGCGGACCTGATTTACCGACTCAAGGAGCAGTTCCTCTTTGCCTTGTTTCTTCACATAGGCACTCAGATCACACATTGTTCACACACCTTCCGTTTTGACGAACCTTTGAAAACAATAGACCCGCCATGATCAAAAACAGCCGGCCATTTTCCTGTGGTCTTGTTTGACCGATTTATGCTTCATATGTCATCGCCTCATCTATACCACGGGCCCTGCTGAAAATCAAGGCAAATCAAAAAACGAACTCTGAACCCCCGTTGTTTTGCGATAAGGAGCCAGCCCGCGCGCGGTCAATGTCTACACAATCCGAATCCGTTGATGCAGTTTATGGACACGTGAAGGCAGAAAGCATGTATACTTAATTATAAATATGTTCGCATTGCATCATTCCAAAGGATTATAGCCACGATAGCCATTCAACATCTAAAGGAGGAACAAACTATGCCGTACTATGTGATCTTGAGCAATCTGACAGACGAAGGCCGAAGGACCATCAAACAGAAGCCGGCACGGATCATTGAAGTGAACAAAGAGATCGAGGCCATGGGTGTAAAGATACACAAGCAATATGCACTGCTTGGATCCTATGACTTTTTGAACATCGTCGAGGCGCCGGACAACGAGACGGTCATGAAGATGTCGGTAGAGATCGGTGCACGCGGCTCGGTCCAGATGACGACGCTTCCCGCACTGCCCGTGGAGGAGTTCATCAAGAAGATCAAGTAGTGAAGGTAAGCTGCCTTGTTGTCCCCGGGTTTTTAGTATGATCAGATCCTTGATGCTGCGGCCTTATCGATAAACCAGGCGAGGGTACCATCAACCGGCTGCACACGTCCCGCGGGGTACTGCCCCTGATTTCCGGACTTCAGGACCTCGTAGACGATGTTCGCCTTGTCATTGCCGGCGACCAGAAAGAGGACGTTGGCCGCCTGGTTCAAGACCGGGAGCGTAAGGGACACGCGATCGATGGCAGGTTTTTCCCGATATACGGGGACAACCTCTCTTGTTCTTTCCCGCAGCGATGCCGATCCCGGAAAAAGAGATGCGGTATGTCCATCGACGCCTGCCCCCAGGATCACAAGATCAAAGACCGGTTTTCCGTAAGCAGCAAAGAATTTGCGCAACTCATCCTCATACATTTCGGCTGCCGATCGGGGGTCAATCTCGCCCCGGATCCGATGGATATTTTCCTTCGGGACACTGGCTTTTAACAGCATCGTTTCCGCGACAATCTTGTAATTGCTGTCCACGCTCGAGGGGTCGACGCAGCGCTCATCGACCCAGAAAAGGTGAACCCTCTTCCAGTCGATGTTCTCAGAATAGGGTGATGACCCAAGGAGTGAATAGAGAAAACGCGGCGTGGCCCCCCCGGAAAGAGCTGTTGCGAACCTGCCCCGTGAGAGGATCGCGGCCTCAGAAAGGGAAACAAAGCGTTCCGCTGCTGCGCGGCTGAGTGAATCGATATCCGGAAATATCGAGATCTGCCGGTGCTGGTCGCTGCTCACAATGATCTCCAGGCACGGTTGTCCTTTTCGAGCATCAAAGATGCCTCTGCCGGTCCGGAAGATCCCGACGCATAGTGAGGGATGTCCTCCGCTGATGATCCGGTTTCGAGCTGTTCGATCACCGGTGTAAACAGAGACCACACCTGTTCCACGCCGTCCTGCCTGGTAAACAACATATGGTCCCCAAGCATGCAATCGAGCAGAACCCATTCATATGCGTCCAAATGTACTCCCCGGGGATACGTGTAGTCCATGACAACGGGATCGAGACATATCTTTGAACCGGGAGATTTGATCTGGTACGTCAGGCTCATACCCTCGTCAGGCTGTACCCGGAGCACCAGGGTATCGGGGTCGATAGGGCCGCCCACGGTCACGGGAAACAGGGAGTGAGGAACCTGTTTAAAATAAATGGCGATCTCCGTTCTTCTGGATGAGAGCCTCTTGCCGGACCTGAGATAGAATGGCACGTCGTTCCACCGCCAGTTGTCGACGAAGACCTTCAGTGCGGCGAACGTAGGGGTGATCGATCTGCCGGACACCCCTTCTTCCTCCCGGTAGCCGATGACCCGCGATCCCTGGACCGTGCCTTTATCGTATTGCCCGATGACCACCTGCTCATTCAGGCGATCGAGCGGGAACGGGCGAATGGATCGGAATACCTTGATCTTTTCGTCCCGCACGAGGTCGGCCTCGAACGCAGGCGGCGCTTCCATTGCAATAGTGGCAAGCAGTTGGAACATATGGTTCTGGAACATATCCCTGAGCACGCCGGACTGTTCATAGTATCCGGCCCGGTGCTCCACGCCAAGCGTCTCGGCAGCGGTTATCTGGACATGGTCGATGTACCTCCTGTTCCAGAGCGGCTCAAAGATCGAATTGGCGAACCGGAACATGAGGATGTTCTGGACAGTTTCCTTTGCCAGGTAATGGTCGATGCGAAACACCTGGCGTTCCTGAAAATGCGCGAGAAGGACCGTGTTCAGCTTGCGCGCTGATTCGAGATCCCGCCCAAACGGCTTCTCGATCACGATCCGGCAGCTTCCCCTTTCTTCCCTCGCAAGCCCTGCTGTTCCAAGATTTCGGATGATCTCCTCGTATAAGGTCGGGGGAACAGAGAGATAGAAGATGCGCGAACCCCGAGTCCGGTGTTTGGCTTCGAACGCCGGAAGGATATCGTGCAGTTTCGAGACGTAGGCCTCGGGATCGCCGTAGTCGAAGACGGTGTGATAGAGCATTGCGGAAAACTCATCCCAGTCATTCCGGTCGAACGTATCGGACATCGCTTCCCTTACTCCGAGGAGCATGTTTTCGCGAAAACGTTCCGTACCGATATCGTGTCTGCTCGTCCCGAGAATGAAAAACTCCTGAGGAAGCATCCCGCTGGTATAGAGACGGTACAGGGAGGGCAGCAGCTTTCGCCTCGTGAGATCACCGGAGGCGCCGAATATGACCAGACAGCACGGTTTCGGGACCTCGATCTCACAGCCGTTTACGGTCTTATACTGCGTTGGTGTCGTGCCCATATTATTTTATCAGCGCGTTCCAGTCCGCTGAGAACCTCTCCATCCCCTTGTCCGTCAGGTCATGATGGATATCAAAGGATTCCCATGATTTGGAGAGGTCAAGTTCGCGGAATGGGACCGCCTTCAGTCCTTTCGTGTCGTAATGGTACTCATTTCCGGGAATGGGCGACCCCTTCTCCCCCCACACCTTGATCATTTCAAACGGTGCGGTGATGATGTCGGAGCCGAGCTTGAGCGCATACAGGAAATGATCGAGGGACCTGACGCTCGCGGTCAGCACCTCCACATGGCCATCGCCCTTTTGGTACATCCTGATGACATTGGCGATCAGGTCCATGCCGTTCTCTCCCCGATCATCCAACCTGCCGATGAAGGGAGAAAGAAACACCTGCCCTTTTCGTGCTCCCTGTGTCGCCGCATACACTGCCGCGGCCTGCTCCTGGGAGAAGACCAGCGTCATATTCACGCGAAGACCTGCCTTGACAGCCTGCTGTGCCGCCTTCAGGCCTTCCTTTGACGTGGGAAACTTGATGTGTGCGTTCGGGATCCAGGTGAACATCTCCCTGCCCTGCTTCAGCATTTCCGCGGCCGGCGTCGAGGCATCGGCATAGACCTCGATCGATATCGAACCCTGCGGCAGGAGACCCGAAAGGGTATTGATGACACCGTGATAAAAGGTGTATATCTCCTCCTTGCTGAATTTATTCCCCTGCTCAAGCCGCTTCCGTGCCTCGGGGTTCTTGGCGATAAGCGTGGGGTTCGTGGTCTGTCCGTCAAGAAACCCGATCTGCTTGAGCACTGCCTTCGTCTCTTCCGGGTTTCCGCCGTCCAGAAAAATCCTTGTCTTCATGTTGTTCGGTCTCATGGGATCTCCTTTACTTTTTTAGTATCGTTAAAATCTAACCACAGAGAACTCAGAGGAAGCATTAAAGCGTGGAAACTCCTTTTAGTGAATTCATTTAATCTTCTTTCACAGAGTTCAAAGAGTTTTTTTAATTCTTTTCTCAGTGTTCTCTGTGGTTAGCCTTTTAGAATCTCCTTTACTTTGTTTACGATGGCTTTTCTCGATATCTCTTCATAGTCAAGCAGCTCCTTCGGCTGCCCGCTCTTCGGTATCTTTCGCACTGCCAGGGAATGTATGGCGACCGGAACGCCGGACAACGCACTCCTGACCGCCTCACCCATCCCGCCTTCGGCGAAATGGTCTTCCACCGTGATGATCATCCCCGTATCGTACGCGGCCCTGGTGAGCGCCTGAACATCTATCGGCTTGATGCAGTACAGGTCGATGACGCCGATAAGAATGTCGTCCTTTTTCAATGCTTCATATGCGGCGATGGCCTCATGAAGCGTGATCCCCGCCGCAACCACTGTCGCAACATCCTGTGAGTTTCTCTTTAACACCTTGCTGCCGCCGATGCGGAATACCTCGTCGTTCCGGTAAATGATCGGAGTATCCTCACGCGTCGTACGGATATACACGATCCCCCTGTGCCTTGCCGCTTCTTCCACCAGTTTCTCGGCGGACACCGCGTCCGACGGATAGAGGACGACGCTGTTCAGGATAGTCCTGAACAGGGCAATGTCCTCGAGACCCATCTGCGAAGAGCCGTCAACCCCTATTGATACGCCAGAGTGTGACCCGCAGAACTTGATGTTCGAATCAGAGTACTGGCACATCCGTATCTGGTCAAAGGCACGCGTCAGAAAAGCGGCGAACGTGGATACGAAAGGGATCCTGCCGCGCAGGGAAAGACCCAGGGCGTTGCCCACCATGTTCTGCTCTGCGATGAACATCTCGAAGAACCGGTCCGGCCAGGTCTTCTTGAATATCTCGGCAAAGGTCGAATTGCTCACCTCGGCATCAAGCACGACGATATCAGGGTATTGGGGGTACAGCCGTTCAAGGGCTGTGCCGTAGGCGTGCCTCGTGGACACTGGCTTGTCCGGGGAGTACATGACCGGCTCGGCCTTCCCGGCTTTCCGTTTCACCGGATTGATGTCCTCGGGGCTCTGCATCTCGCCGCGGGTCGTTAGATCGAGCGGACCGAGCTCTTCGAGCGCGCGACGGAGTTCATCCTTTTTGAGCGCCTTGCCGTGCCAGCCGTTCTTGCCCTCTATGAACGATACGCCTTTCCCCTTTACGGTCTTTGCGATGATCATGACCGGCTTGTCATGGACCCGGCCGGCTTGTTCATAGGCGGTAAGGATCTGCGGCAAATGATGCCCGTCGATGACGATCGGCTCCCATCCGAATGCGGATGCTTTTTTCTTATAGACATCGAGGTCGTAGCCATACATGGTCTCCCCGCGCTGTCCAAGCCGGTTCACGTCGAGGACCGCGACAAGGTTATCCAGTTTGTAATACGCGGCGATCTCCATGGCCTCCCATTGTGAACCCTCGGCCATCTCGCTGTCGCCGAGCAGCACATAGGTGCGATAGGGAAGTTTGTCGATATACTTCGCGTTCAGGGCCATCCCCACGCCGATCGAAAGCCCCTGCCCGAGCGAGCCGGTTGCCGCCTCGGTATAGGTGAATGCCGGCGTCGGATGACCTTCCAAAGGACTGCCGAATTTTCTCAGGGTCATCATCTCCTGTCCGGTCACCTTTCCGGCGGCAAGCCAGAGTGAGTAAAAGAGAGGCGATGCATGGCCCTTGGAAAATATAAGCCGGTCATTGTTCGGGTGCTTCGGCTCATCAGCGTCGAACCGGAACGCGCCGCCGAACAGCAAGCCGGTCATCAGGTCGGCAGCTGACAGGGACGAGGTGGGGTGTCCGGAGCCAGCCTCGGTTGTCGAGACAAGGCTCCAGTAGCGGATCAGCTTCGCGAGCTTTTCCAATTTTACGATATCTGTCATTGCTTTCTCCTTATACCTGAGGGACGGTTAAAAGTACTTTGCTGACAAAGATATTAAATTTTGAGTCAAATTATTGTGTTGACATGGAACCACCCCTCACCTTAATCCTCTCCCCTGATTGGAGAGGAAATAAAATACTCCCTCGCCCCATCGGGGAGAGGGCTGGGGTGAGGGGGATTTTGCAGGATGCGTTGGTCTGATACAATGTCTCTCTAATTATTTTTTTTCCTTCACCTCGTGTCCCCCGAACTGGTTTCTCATTGCGGATACAAGCTTGCCGGTATAGCTCGGATGTGCCTGGGACTGGATGCGAAACTCGAGTGCGCCCTGAATGATCGGCGTTGGGACACCAAGTTCCTTCCCGGCTTCGACGGTCCACATCCCTTCCCCGCTCTGGGCGGCCGATCCCGAGATGCCCGTGAGGTCTTCACCATACCGGGCAAAGGCGCTCTGCAGCCAGCCCACGAGCCGGGATTCGATCACGCTCTTGTGATTGTAGACATCGGTGATCCTGGCGAGCTCGAGCCCGAAATCGGATGCCTTCATGACCGCGAACCCTTCTGCAAGCGCCTGCATCATGCCGTATTCGATCCCGTTATGGACCATTTTCACAAAATGACCGGCTCCCGGCCCGCCCATATATCCGTATCCACCGGGAACCGAAAGATCCCGGAACAGTGCCTCGAACTTCTGAAAGACTTCCTTCCTGCCGCCCACCATGATGCAGGCGCCGTTCCGTGCACCCGCCGGGCCCCCGCTCACCCCTGCATCGAGGAAATCAATACCCTTCGATGCCAGCTCCTTCGACCGACGGATCGATTCCTTGTAGGGAGAGTTGCCTCCGTCGACCACAGTGTCTCCCTTAGCGAGAAGCGGTCTGAGTTCCTCCACTACGGCGTCGACCGCCTGATAGGGGATCATTATCCAGATCAGGCGCGGAGGAACAAGGGCCGATACGATCTCCTTGAGAGATCCGGCCGGTTGCGCTCCTCGCTGGGCTATCTTTCGAACAGGTTCCTCGCTCTTGTTGTAAGCAACGACTTCATATTTTTTGTCCAGGAGCAACTCGACCATGTTGTAGCCCATTTTCCCCAGACCGATGTATCCGAGTTTCATGATGATCTCCTCTTTGTTCAACGTTTGAGCTTCTTTCTCATTTCTTCGGAAATTCCCCCTCACCCTAACCCTCTCCCCTATGGGGCGAGGGAGCTTTTTCTTCCTCTCCCCGAGGGGAGAGGACCGAGGTGAGGGGGATTGCTCATGAAAGTTTCATAAACTCCTTCTCGATCGCCGCAACCTTGCTCAATCGTCTCACGTGCCGCTCAGCGTTCGAAAACTTTGCCGCCAGGAACGTGCGCACCAGTTCTTTCGCCAGCTCCATGCCGATCACGCGCGCCCCGAGACAGAGGATGTTCATATTGTCATCTTCAACCCCCTGTCGGGCGGAAAAGGTATCATGACAGACGGCCGCGCGGATCCCGGGGAACTTGTTTGCCGCAACGCCTGCACCCACGCCGCTTCCGCAGATGAGGATCCCGCGGTCGGCCTTGTTGCCGCGCACGGCCTCGGCGACGGCACGGGCATAGTCCGGGTAATCCACGGCTTCGCTGCTGAATGTCCCCAGATCAAGGGGACTCTGGCCGGACCGGGTGAGGTAGGTGACCAGTTCCTCCTTGAGCAGGAATCCACCATGGTCCGCCCCAATTGCGATCTTCATCGTTTCACGCACCTCCCTGTCTGCCTCTGAACTTCTGATAGAGCACCGGTACAAGAGCGAATAATCCCAGCAGGGCAAAGGACCCAAGAACCCGGGGCGAAGCGACCTCCTTCAAGCTGGAGATCGCGGCAAGGCTGGCGCCTGCGTTGCAGAACACGAAACTGCCCGGAATGATGCCGATCATGGTTCCGAAAAAGAATGTACGCAGCGGGATCCTCGTAAGCCCGGCCCCCAGGTTGATCAGAAAAAAGGGGAAGAGCGGGACCAGCCGCAGGAACAGAAGGTAATTGAACCCTCTGGTCTCGAGCTCCCTGTTTATTTTTTCAAGACGCGGTCCGAACTTGTTCTGGATCACGTCGTGGAACAGATACCGGGCAACCAGGAAGGCAAGGGTCGCACCGGCCGTCGCGCCGATGTTGACGTACAGCGTCCCTATCAAAGCTCCGAATATGGCGCCTGCGGCGAGGGAGAGGACCGCGGCTCCGGGAAGAGAAAGTGCTGTCTGGATGATATAGATGGCGATAAACGCGCCGGCCATGACCAAACGGTTCTTCTGATAGAACGCGGTGAGCGCATCGCGATTGGTCTTGAGCGATTCCAGGGTAAGGAACCTTCCCAGGTCGAACGCAAAGAAGAGCGCGATGAGCACTGCCACGATTGCTGCGATGAGGAGCTTCTTCTTATTCACGCAGTCTCCTTATGTGAATATCGTACTGTCAAAATCTAACCACAGAGAACCCGGAGAACATCTTGAATAACATCAAGTTAAATGCTTCCTCTGTTCCCCTCCCCGAAGAATTCGTCATCCCCGAGTACTTCTATCGGGGATATGGTTTGTTTTCACAGTGTGAAAAATCATATCCCCGATTAAAACTTCGGGAATGACAATCTTTTGGACAAGACAGAAGATTGCCTCACTGATCCGCTTACTCGC
The DNA here is from genome assembly GCA_049793155.1 of Nitrospirota bacterium. Classification (GTDB taxonomy): domain Bacteria; phylum Nitrospirota; class UBA9217; order UBA9217; family UBA9217; genus JALNZF01. The sequence continues at coordinate 13,977 of JBARBN010000226.1, read as the reverse complement.
ACCAGCACCACTCGATCATCTCGGCAACGAGCGCTGTCCAGCCGGTTTGATGACTTGCTCCAAGGCCCTTGCAGGTATCACCGTGATAATACTCATAGAAGTTTATAAGATCCTTGAAATGGGGGTCCTGCTGGTATTTCCGGTCTTCACCATGGACGCGCCGCCTGCCTTTATCATCTTTTGCAAAAATAGCCGTTACTCGCCGGGAAAGTTTTACAGCAACCTCCCTGAGGTTCATGCTGATCCCCGAGCCGGTGGGATACTCCACCGTGAGCGAGTCGCCGTAATAACGGTGGTATTTCCTGAGCGCCTCGATAAAGAGATAATTAACGGGGATCCAAATCGGGCCGCGCCAGTTCGAATTGCCGCCGAACAGCGGCGTTTTTGCCTCAGCCGGTTCGTAATCGACGCGGTACTCCATGCCGTCAAGCCGAAGGACATACGGGTTTTCCTGATGATATTTGGAAATGGACCTGATTCCGCCCGGAGATAAAAATTCATTCTCATCGAGCATCTTTTGAAGGATCCTGACCAGGCGCGCTTTCGGCACGAGCGAGAGCAGGACGTCATGTCCTTCCTGTATTTCCTCCATTGCCATATCTCGGCCCAGGTCCTTGCGGTTGTTCCTGAACCATACCATCCTTTTTTTGAAGCCTTTCATGCCGGTCAAGACGTCGCCCCGCACCACGGAAACCGCCAACAGCGAGGTCAAGCCTACCAGGGAACGGACCTTGAGAGGGATCGCTTTTCCATCGGGCATGTGCAGCGCATCGTAATAGAACCCGTCGGTTTCGTCCCACAGCCCCTGCCCGCCGAGCTGGTTCAACGACTCCGCGATATGGACAAAATGTTCGTAGAACTTCGATGCCACATCCTCATAGGACGCATCTTCCCGGGCGATCTCCAGCGCCATGTCCATCAAGCCGAGCGAATACATGGCCATCCAGCTTGTACCGTCGGCCTGCTCTACATGACCGCCGCCGGGGAGCGGTTTGCTGCGGTCAAAGGCGCCGATATTATCAAGCCCCAGAAATCCTCCCTGAAAAATATTGTTCCCCTCCGAGTCCTTGCGGTTTACCCACCAGGTGAAATTGAGCAGCAGTTTGAGGAACATCCGTTTGAGAAAGTCCGTGTCGCCCTTTCCCGTCCGCTCCTTCTCGATCTCATAAACCTTCAAAGCCGACCATGCATGCACGGGCGGGTTCACATCGCCCAGGTTCCACTCATAGGCCGGGAGCTGGCCGTTCGGGTGCATGTACCATTCCCGGGTAAAAAGGATGAGCTGCTTCTTCGCGAAATCAGGGTCGATCATGGCGAGCGGGACGCAATGGAACGCGAGGTCCCAGCTGGCGTACCAGGGATATTCCCATTTGTCCGGCATGGAGATCACATCTCGATTGAAGAGGTATTTCCAATCTGCGTTTCGACCTGTCTTTCTGCTCTCCGGCGGAGGCGGCTGTCCCCGGTCTCCATTCAGCCATGTTGCCAATTCGTAATTATAATACTGTTTGTTCCAGAGCAAGCCCGCAAATGCCTGGCGCTGCACCGATATGACGTCGCTCTCCGGACTATCAGGCAGGAACCGGGAATAAAATTCGTCCGCTTCGGTGACGCGCTGTTTGAACACCTCCTCGAACTCCTGCCCAAAGGGGTCCTGCCCGATCTTTCCCTTTCTGAGGCGCAGCCTGATGATTTCGGAATCCCCTCCCGCGACGGCGAGGCGATGCATGACAGCGCTCTTCGTTCCATTCTTTCTGCTGCCGACCAGGGAAAGATCGTGGGAGATGATCGCGTCGTGAAAGGCGTCTTTGACATAAGGCGATTCGTTGGGCTGATTGAACAGACGCTCCTGGTTCGTTTCATTCTCCGTAAACAGCACCATTCCGTCTTTTTCGCCATACAGATAATGCGGCCCCATTCCTTCGTGAACGCATTCCAGAAGATTCCATCGTTTTTCCGCAGCATCCAGGCTGATATCAGGCCTCGTCTTTATCTTTCCCGGGACCCAGGTATTTCTGAACCACAGGGTCGGCAAGACCGTGATCGCGGCGCTGTCCTTTCCCCGGTTGAAAATACTGATCTTTACAAGAATGTCATCAGGATCAGCCTTGGCATATTCGATAAAAACATCAAAATACCTGTTGTCGGAAAAGACGCCCGTATCCATGAGCTCATATTCAGGATCGAGTCGTGATCGTTTCCTGTTTCTATCCAGGAGCTCTTGATAGGGGAACTCCGCCTGGGGATATTTGTAGAGGTACTTCATGTAGGAATGGGTCGGCGTGTTGTCGAGATAATAGTAAAGCTCCTTGACATCTTCCCCATGATTGCCTTCTTTGGTGGTTAATCCGAAGAGCCGTTCCTTGAGGATCGGGTCCCTTCCGTTCCAGAGGGCAAGAGAGAAGCACAGGTCCTGGTTGATGTCGGATATCCCTCCCAGGCCGTCCTCGCCCCAGCGGTAGATACGGGAGCGTGCGTGGTCGTGAGGGAAATACTCCCAGGGCTCGCCGTCCGCGCTGTAGTCCTCGCGCACCGTGCCCCATTGGCGTTCGCTGAGGTAGGGCCCCCATTTCTTCCAGAAGACCCTGTGCGACGCGTTATCCGCTAACCTTGTGTCTTCAGCGGTGATTAGCTTCATCTTTTCAGGTCCTGTTTTTTTCATCGGTCCGATATGACCGATCAGTCCGATCGGTCGGATCTGTCTACGACCGCTGCCACTTCATCCACGCGGTGAACAGCTTCTTGATGAACGGCGTCAACCTCGTCCGATTGAATGCGTCAGCCAGCCGCTTGATAGCCTCGGCCTGGGTCGGATAGGGATGGATGGTCTTGCCGACGGATGAGAGGCCGAGTCCCGCCGTGATGGCGAGAGACAGCTCGTTGATCATTTCTCCGGCGTGCCGGGCGACAATGGTAGCACCGAGTATCTTATCGCTCCCTTTTTTCAGATGCACCCGCGCAAACCCTTCCGTCTCACCGTCCAGAAGAGCACGGTCGTTATCGCTGAGCAATACCGTCAGGGTCAGTACCTCGATCCCCCGCTCACGGGCATCCTTTTCATACATGCCCACATGCGCCACTTCCGGGTCCGTGTAGGTGCACCAGGGTACCGCAAGGGAAGACGTCTTCTGTCTGCCCTTGAACAACGCGTTCGCGATCACTATGCGCGCCAGCGCGTCTGCAGTGTGTGTGAACTTGTAGGGAGAGCAAATGTCCCCGGCGGCATACACGCGCGGATTTGATGTCCGGAGCAGCTCGTTCACCTTCACGCCTGTCCGCTGGTCGTACATTATGCCCGCCGCTTCGAGACCAAGCCCGTTCACGTTCGGGACCCTGCCTGCACCGACCAATATCTCGTCTCCAACGAGCTCCAGAGACTTTCCTTTTTGTTCCAGGGTGATGACCTTGTCAGTGCCCCGCTTCTCGGTTTTCAGGATCTTCGTGTTCAGGGCGAGCGTTACGCCGTCACGCAGCATGGACTTCTGTACGACTTCGGCGGCATCCGCGTCCTCCCGCATCAGCAGATGGCCGGACGGCTCAATAATAGTCACCTTGCTTCCCATGCGGGCGAAGGCCTGGGACAACTCACAGCCGATGGGACCGCCGCCGATCACCAGGAGTCTTTTCGGAAGTTCGGTCAGCCAGAAGACATTCTCATTGGTAAGGTATCCAGTCTCCTCTATCCCGGGAATTGAAGGGGCAGCCGCCCGCGCGCCGGTGCAGATAGCGGCTTTTTTGAAGCGAAGGCGCAGGCCGTCCACCTCGATACTGTCGTGCCCGACGAATGTTCCCTTGCCGAGAAAGACATCGATACCGAGCTCCTTGCTGAAACGTTCGAAGGAATCATGGGAACTGATCCCGGCCCTGATTCGTCGCATGCGCTCCATGGCCTTGCCGAAATCGATCGAAGCGCCCTTGCCGCAGGTTATGCCGAATTCTCCGGCAGTCTTCACCTCGTGGGCGGCGCGGCTGGCCCGGATGAGCCCCTTGGAAGGGACACAGCCGACATTCAGGCAATCACCACCCATGAGATGATGCTCAATGAGCGCGACCTTTGCCCCCAGCCCTGCCGCCCCGGCAGCAGTGACCAGTCCCGCGGTGCCCGCCCCGATCACCACAAGGTTATAGCTCGGAGCAGGCTCGGGGTTTTTCCACATTTCCGGATGGACGTTGTTGATGAGGGTCTTGTTATTCTCGTCCAGGGGGAGGACCAGGGGCATTTCACCCATAGCATGGACTCGCTTTCATCTTCAGACATTTTACATGACATTTCGGTAGAGGGATACGTAGTATAAGAATAGCATATTTATGAGGGTCAAAGCTCAATAGGTCCAGGAAATGTTGATCGCTCCGTAGATCTGTTCATGCCGCTGCGTCTTATACTGCCGTGTTCTCAGTACATAAGAATAGCTCGCTTTCATTCTGCCGTAGTCCAAGGCACTCCCAGTCATAATACTGGCAACGTAACGATTCTTTTCAACGCTCTGGCTGTCCTTGAACGTATTGCCGTCCAGGAATATGTCACGAACAACCAGCCTGCCGTCGACATCAGTGAAAAAGTGAACGCTTGGATGACCGTCATTGATCTGCGCTATATCAGCGGTGTTGGTCTCGCATCCCGCCCGGATCGGACAGGTGCCGAAATCGGCCGGTAGATTCCATCCAAAGCGAGCCTCCGCACCAGTATTGACATAGATCATCGCGTTTCCGAAACTGCCGCCCAGATGCGGTATCACGTCGTAGTTAAAGCCCCGGCCGGTCTCTCCACGAATGACCCTCCATTCAGATTCGCAAACGGCGTCCACGACCAATTCATTATGGAGTTGGTGCGACCAACCCTTGTCCACTGGCGTATTGATGGTGCGATGAAAGAAGCTCTGCGTCTTATCTGCAAAGGAAAGCGGCCCGATCATCCCCGCGTCCAGTTCCCAACTCGTGCGCTGATCGTCCTTTCTGCTGTGGAATCCAGCGGCGAGATACGTGACGCCGGCATAAGGCCGGTCATCCGCTATGACACCGGATTTGTTGGGTGTCGGCCGGGGTGTACATATTCTGACCGAGAGATAATGATACCGCCCGCTGCGACCCGGGCTCATGCACGAACGGGAGCCGGCTGAAGAACGCATCGCTCCAGGAAGGCAGACGGGCTGATTTCCCGTCCTTTCCGTACGGCGTACTCAAGGTCAGTCTGAGCCCGTTAGTATAATCGCGGTCGGTACCGGCAAAAAAATCGTTTTCCCAGCATACGATAAAGGTATCGAAAACCTTGTCCGGTTCTGCGCAGACAGGAAGGGCGGAAAACAGAAGGGCAAAGCCCGCCGCAAGGAAGATAGATGACCGGGCAATATGGATCATAGGGTCCCAGCGTGCGTATCGTTCACCCCGGAAATGACTGCTCTGGAGTCTGATCTTTTACCTTTCATTCTGTAACAATCGTGCCGCATGTGCCGCGGCGCCCAGGAGCGCTGCACGGTCATTCATGATGACCTTCACGGGCATGCGCTGAACAATGGAGTTCAGCCGCCCTTTGTCCCTAAAGGCCTTGATGAACAAGCCGTCCTTCAACTTCCAGATGATCTTCGGAGCGATCCCGCCCCCGAGGTAGACCCCACCCGAGGCCATCACCTGAAGCGCAAGGTTACCGGCGGCTGCGCCGTAGATGGACACAAAGAGATCAAGCGCAGCGACGCAAAGCCTGCTTTTCTTCAGCCGGGCCGATTCGGTTATCACTGCGGCAGGATCTTCCGCTTTCATTCTCATGTCGAGCCAGCCGGGTTCCCTGCCGAAATTTCCCGTGTCTCTCAGGAACTGATAGGTATTGAAGAGCCCCGCCCCTGACAGCACCCGCTCATAGCTCACATGGCCGAATCGTTCGAACAGGTATCGGAGAAGGCCGAGTTCAAGGCGGTTCTTGGGGCCGAACTCCGCATGTCCGCCCTCTGACGGTGAGGGAACATGATGCCTGCCATCCCAGAACATGATAGCGGCACCGAGTCCGGTCCCGGCGGACAAGAGTGCCTTGTTGCCGTTGACCGCACGCCCCCTGTTCAGGGTTGCAAAATCCCTGCTTTCAATGGCATCGATGCCGTATGCGTTTGCCACCAGGTCATTGATGAGAAATATGCTTCCGATTGAAAGCTCTCGTTGGAGGGACCTGACCGAGACATGCCAGGGAAGGTTGGTTGCTATCGCTGAACCTGAAACAATCGGTCCGGCGACACCGAAGCAGGCCGCGGAAACTGTTTCATCTTTGCGCAGAAATTCGTGGATAACGCTTTCGAGACTATGATAGGCCTTGCTGGGTACGATGAGGGCGCGCTTGAGAAGGACACGGTTCCGGGACGCATGAAACAGGCCGAGCCTTGTTTTTGTTCCGCCCACGTCTCCAGCAAGTATCATGGGCGATCGAGCAGTCTTCATGGTCTTGCCTCGTGGACGGACATCCCCGCCAATGGTTTTTTATATTTTGATCGGACTCACTGCATTTTAGTGAGCAGGCGACCGCCTGCTACGCAACGGCGCCCACTCACGTGGACCCCTGCCCCGCGGTGCATCCATAGCAGTGGTTGTCAACCGCAATTACACGGTCCGACATCACGGCATGATCAAAACTCGAGATATGCTGCGGCACTTGCGGTCCGGTCGTGAGACCAAGCACCTGATTAAAGTCACAGTCATAAAGTCTGCCGTCCCATCCCACACTGACCAGCGAACGGCACATGATATTTTCGAGCGTCACGGGATTGAATGCAGCTGCGAGCATTTCCTGATAGCCTTGAAGATCGCCGCTTCTGATGAGTGAATCCCGAAACCTGCCGATCGGCATATTGGTAAAGGCGAACAAGCGGTTAAACGTCACATCGTAGCGGTTCTTCAATTCCCGTTTATAATCGGCTTCAAGAGCACACTGCGCCGGGGACAGGAATGCCCCGCGGGGATTGTAGACCAGGGTGAGCGACCGACCGGCTGATCCGTTTCCGAACCCCGCGCGGTTGAGCATACGGAGGGCGCTGATACTTTTGCCAAAGGCACCGCTTCCCCTCACCGCGTCCACGTTCTCTTCCAGGTAACAGGGGAGCGAAGCGATAAGGTCCACAGCGTTGCTGCGGTAAAATTCCGGGAGGTCTTCATTCCCCTTGTCCATCAACAGTGACAGATTGGTGCGAACAATGATCCGCTTACCCGTTCTCGCAGCTTGGGTGACCAGCATCCTGAAATGAGGGTTCAACTCCGGGGCGCCTCCCGTGATGTCCAGGGTTTCAATTGCGTTGTCCTTAAAGACGCGCAGCACTTCACCGACGATCTCTTTCGACATTGATTCAGTACGCGAAGGGCTTGCCGATACATGGCAGTGGCTGCACGCCATGTTACACCGGTATCCGAGATTCACCTGGAGTACCCGGATCCCTTTTGCGGTCAATGGCTCTTTGGTCACTGACCGGACCTTGTCAATAAATTTAGTGCCGTCCATTCAAACTACCTCATGCTCTTTACTGTCCCAGGATGATGAAATTATAGCACTCTTTCTCAGTGGCGACGGTACTGGTGTCACAGACACAGCTGTCAGGCTAGACAATGATCTTTTTCTTCATGAGCTTGAAAGGGAACGGCGCAAGAAGCGCAACAACAACGACAAGCCATACCATTCCCCAGATCGCCGTGTTTACGCTGCCCGCCGAAAAAGCGCGGCAGATATTTACGAGGTGATACAGCGGCGAAAAGTAGGCAAGGAGTGAGACCACGTGCGGCATGGTATCCAGCGGAAAGAAGATGCCGGAAAAGAGGAACAGCGGGGTCATGAAGAGCGTGTAGAAATAACTGAACGAGTCGATGCCTGGTACGACCGCGCAGAACATGACCGAAAGCTCGGCAAAGATCAGGCCGCCCAGGAAGATAAAGGGCGTCGCGAGCAGAATAAGAGGCGACTCGACGAGGCCGAACAAGGCGATCACGATCATTATGGTGAGCCCGAAGATCAGGCTCTTGGTAGCCCCCCAGGCGAGTTCCCCTGCGACAAGATCGTCGAGGTTCACCGGGGTCGCGAGGATGGCATCAAAGGTCTTCTGAAACGTCATCCTGATATAGGTGCCGTAGGTGCACTCATAGACCGCGGCGAACACCGAGGAGGACGCCACAATGCCCGGCGCGATGAATTTAATATACGGCTGTCCATGGATGTCTTGTACGAACGCGCCAAGACCGAATCCCATGGCCAGCAGGTACAGGGCCGGCTCGAAGAAGTTGAGCGCAAAGCTTGTCTTGTACAGCTTGGTATAGACCAGCCAATGCCGTTCCCAGACACTGAATGCGCGCTTAATCCGCAAGGCTCCTCCCCGTCAGCTTGAGATATACCGCTTCAAGGTTTCCGCCGTGAATCGTCATCAAGTTCGCCGGAGAGTCGATCGTCACGATCTTTCCCGAATCCATGATCGCCACGCGATCGCAGAGCTTCTCCGCCTCTTCCATGTAATGGGTCGTAAGCAGCAGCGTGGTATTATTGAATTTCAGCCGGTTCAACTTGTCCCAGACCGCCCGCCGGCTGTGCGGGTCAAGGCCCGTCGTGGGCTCGTCGAGGATCAGGATCTCGGGGTTGTTCACGAGCGATCGCGCGAGCAGGAGCCGATGCTTCATGCCGCCTGAAAGCTGATCTATCTTTGCATTCGCCTTGTCCTGAAGCTCAGCGAATTCGAGCAAATCGCGGATGATCTGCAGGCTGTCTTTCTTCCTGATATCGAAGTACCTCGCATACACCATGAGGTTCTCGGTCACGGAAAGGTCGGGGTCAAGGTTTTCTTCCTGGGGCATGATGCCGAGACGGGCTTTGATATCGCTCGGCCGGGCAGTGACGTCCATCCCGAAGACCGTCACCGTACCCGATGTCGGCGGCATGAAACAGGAGATGATGCGCATGACCGTGGTCTTCCCCGCCCCGTTCGGGCCGAGGAAGCCGAAGCATTCTCCCCGTTGAATGGCGAAGTCGATATTATTGACGGCACGCAGGCCGTTATAGTCTTTTATGAGATTTTTGGTGAGAATGATTTCCATGAGATAGATGAGAGCCCCTCTGAAATGCTTACAACCGATTGACTGGCTGATGAAAATTTATTTTAGGCCGTTCCCCTTCATCTCCGCTCACACTCGCTTCATTCCAGTGTGTGCGTATCAGAAAAAAGACAAGGTTGTTCATAGTAAATATCAGTTTTTACATTGACTCTATGGAAGGCATGATAATGTTTCGACAATCTTTATCTATTCGCCTCATCAATCTCCAGCTCGACAAGATGTTTAATTTTGGGCATCAACAGAGTTGCTGACGGAATTTCTTTTCCGGATACAGCGAGCGTTTTCTGCTCCTCGCTATAAAGTGTTTGAACCCTCTTCATCACATCATCAACGATGTTTGCTACATATGCATCTTTGTTCACACCCTGGACCCTTAACTTCCCAAAAACAACCCGGGAGTTACTGTCTACATAAAATACTCTCGCCCTTTCTTTGTTCCTCCGTATTATGACCGCCGCAAACTTGACTTTAATTATCGCACCGGTCTCGTTGACAAGATCGAACTCGATCTGCCTCAGGAGCTGCGGCGTTCCCCCATTTTCGTCGGGTATTTCGTTTTTGAGAAACCTCCACGGCGCAAATGCCGGGTATCGGGAATCGAGTTCGACGGTTAATTTTTCATACTCCGGAGTACCATAGCGACCGGCAAGATTCAGGACATGGACCTGATCATCCAAAAAAGCAGCCTTCGAATTCTCATTCCACTTTTTCATCTGTCTGGCCCGGCCTACTGTATCGGGAGGCGTTCGCAGATAGGAAAGAATGCTTTCACGGTATTTTACCAAATTGGACACATTAGATTGCTGCAGGCGACTTATTCCTATGCTGTGGGGGGCAGAAAATTCGAGATATAGATTATCGTCCGTATTGATTCTTCCCCCGCTGCTGTAAACCTTTGTGCCTTCGGAGCCCATTACGAAATAGCTCAGGAAATCGACGGCTGACCCCATCTTGACGCGCTCCAGATCCTGCAGGACTTCCGGCACGTTGATTCGCCGCTCCAACTCATGTTCATCGATGAGAATGGGGGTATTGCTGCCGATAAGCTCCGCGTCACTGTGGGTAAGCCAAATCATGGTATATAAAAAATTTGCCCGTAATGTTTGCACGATCGATTTTAGATTGTCTTCAGAAAGTTCATAAAGGGGAAGCCATTGGCAAACAATGCCGCCTGGATTCAGATGTTCTGCTGCAATTTTGAAATACTCTGTGGAATAGAGATATCCAGCTCCACTAAACCATGGATGAATAGGATCGGCGGTGATAACGTCAAACTTATCCTTCGTGGTAAGCAGAAAATTTCGTCCGTCATTAAAGACAATTCTCAACTTGGGATTATCAAGAACGTAGTGGTTGTAAACACCAAACGTCTTTGCCACACCTAGCACCTTCGGTTCGATTTCGGCAAGCGTGATCTGTTCGACGCTCGGGTGAACAGACGTTGCCCCTAATGTCATCCCGCTTCCCGTACCAAGTACAAAAACTTTCTTCGGGTTCTTGTTAAGCAACATTGGCAGATGACCTAACGTGTACTGACACTGCATATCGTAGTCGTTATTTGATGCCTCCACCCTGCCATTGGTAATAAAAAACCTGGCTTCACCAGCCTGAATGGAACTGACGATCGCGTGGACACCCTCCCCATAATAGAGAATATCGGTATTGTCCAGTGCTTCCCGGATCTTTTCCGGGGTGCTGTACATCTCGGGGTGGTTTGACTGATAGATGGCATAAAATTTGGCGTCCCACAGTTGCCATATGTTGGGATACAAGGCCGGCAATAGAATTGCGGCCGTTACAGCGGCGGATATGCCCCAGTTCAACGTCTTGCTGCCCCTTACACTAACCATCACCAGCAGTCCGAAGCCAATGTTGATCAGGATTATCATCTGCAGGGACCGTTGTATCCCGAAAAGATAGATGAGGATAAAGCCACTGACAGCAGATCCGAGGATAGCCCCTATTGTGTTGTATGAGAGGACCTCGCCGACCGCACGGCCTACTGACTTTTTATATTGACCATGGATTTTTCCGGCAAGCGGAAACGCAGCGCCCATGAAGAAGGCCGGTATAAACATGAATGAAACTGCAGTGACAAAGTTAGCCAATTGCCTGGTTTTAAACGGCCCAATCTTCATCCCCATACTGTGGATAAAATCGTAAACGGAAACCGTGTGTGCCGGCAGATCCCTAATATGCAGTGTCACGAACAAGGCGGATACGCCGATGATCACCTGAATGAGGCCAAAACCAATTACTTCCCTCCTGGAATCTGTTCCTGATCGCTTCGTCCCGGATATTCTAAGAAAAAGACCGTATGAGGCGCTTCCGATACCGATCCCCGCGAGGAAGGCCACCAACAGCAGGGTAAACCCGTACACGCTCGCGCCGATGACGATGCTGAGAATCCGGGTCCAGAGCACCTCATACCCCAAGGCGCAGAATCCGCTGACCCCGATTCCCCAGAGCACCAGCTTGAGCGAATAAATGTTATCCGCTAGTTCAGCCGGAGCAGCGCCGGATTTAGCATTATGAGCCGCATCCTCTCCGGCAGCTGCTTTCTCCAGAACGGCCCCTGCCTTGCCCTGAAAAACAATGCTGAGAATGCCGATCAGAACATTGATAAGCACGGCTATTGACAACGTGGTGCTGACATGATAATTGCTCAAGAAAAAAAAGCCGGTTGCGGCAGCGCCGACCACGGCTCCAATCGTATTGAATCCGTAGAGGAAGGAGAGGCGACTGCCAAGTCCCCGCGCACGGCTTGCAATGAAATGCGACAATACGGGGAGTGTTCCCCCCATCAGCGTGGTAGGTACAATCAGGGCAATTGCGGCAAATATAATGCGTATAAAGGAGAGATAAATGGCAGAGTCTTCAGCGATCTGGGCAAGGGGTATGTAAATGGTCGGGTAGAAGTGCATCAATGCTGCAAATACAAGAACTGACGCGGCAATGCCCAATTCAAGCATACCGTACAGGCGCAACAAATTCTTGTAATTGCCCACAGCTTTGCCGATTTTATAGCTTCCCAACGCAAGACCACCCATGAAGACAGCCAAGACCGTGGTTACTGCGAGGTGAGAGCCTCCAAAGATGATACTAAGATAGCGAACCCACAATACCTCATAGATGAGTGCGGCTGCTCCGGACAAGAAGAAGATCAGGTAAATAATTACCAGAACAAGCTGTTGCATGTCCATTTCTCCATTGCCGCATTCCTTTTAAGTTCTCGCATAAATTGACGTCGTTCGCTCCTTGCCATAAGCGCTTTCTCTCCTTTTTAAATAAACAATCGAGGGCATCAAATCCCTGGAAGGCTTAAGTTGAAATATGAACCTTTAGACCTTGATTCAATAGTATCGTTCACTTAACTGCGGTCTATTAATCTTGTCAGCAACGACCTGCCCTGATCCGTCAAATCTGAAAATTCCACCCCGATGTCATAATTTGACGGCTTCTTTTCCGGCTGCATGCGACACGAAACAACTTTTCCCACAAAGCAAACGGGAGTGCCGGCGTTGATCGACAACTCCAGAAGAACCATGCTGTCTATCTTCAATTGATGAGCAGTTTGAATAATTACACCGCCTTGGCTGATTTCTTTTACCCCGAACTCAGATGGAAGATTCAGAACTTTTTCATTAGACGTTGTTATGCAAAAACGGATATTGCGATAGAACCAGTCAGCCGGCTCCGGCACTTGTGTTTTCTTGCTGCCCTCAATCGAATCCAGGAAATCCTTGACCTTACCTGCCGATTCATCCTTAAAAAATATGCCTACCGAGTAAACAGTGACTGTTTCCCCATCAGCTTTTCTTTCAATTCCGCTTAATTCGGAGCGAACCACGATGCCCTTTACTTTAAGCTGCTTTCCTTCGTGTTCCAAAATCATCAAACACTCTTTCCCTATATTGAGCTTCTTTTCCGCCTTTAACGCAACTCCGCCCAGGCTTATGTCAATGATCTCCACTTCGCCGACCTGGCTCATCTTGCTGCTGAGATCGCGTGAGTCCACTTTGAATCTCTTATGTTTCCGCATATTCCGCATGAAGTAACTCCAGCCGCCTTCTTTAACGATTTCGTATTGATGTTGAAAACGCTTACTCTGTGTTTATCGAATTAATAAATTTACTTTTTCGACGATCTTTGTTCGATCTTCTGTCTTCGCCGCTTCTCCGCTCAGGACCCTTGTAGTTCGGGTCGTTCATCTTTCTTCGATCTTCGCCTGATCTTCGACTCATACGAATGCTCACGAGTGCTTCTTTCTCACCGTCATTGAACGGAACGTGTGGACCGACACCGCAAAATGAGACCATCCATCTCGGCGATCAGCGTTAGCCTGATACCGGACCGGTATTCGAGACCACCAGCTGATAGTCCGTGAACTCAACAGGCGCCAGACACGCGGGATAAAGCACTGCAGCAAACTTTTTGACCTCGGCGGATTCAGAGTGGATCCGGTCGGCCTCAGCATCGCGGAAGATGAAGACGTGGACAAAGCGCGTCGGGTCCGCGCGCTCCTGCCACACATCGTAGCGCAGCGTGCCGGGTTCGTTCGCGCGAACGTACGCGACAAAATCCCGGATCGCCGCGATACACTGCTCCAGGGCCTCGGGACGCACCTGGTAGCGTGCAAGTTGCCGGATCTCAAGTCCCCGGTTGTCGTGCTTCGGCATTTCTACCTCCGCTCCTTATATTGTAGCAGGAATCAGCCCTGTTTTATCTCAACCGCTTCAAGGTCCTTGAGTATCTTCTCGACCCTCTCCCTGAGGTGCAGCTGTTTGTCGTGGATCTTGACTGATTTCTGCACGACGTGTCGCGTCTGACTAAGCTCCTTTTCAAGCTCCCGGACGCGCTTCTTGTGCGAACGGTTTTCATCCACGAGCGCCTTTACCCTTCTCTCGATCTCGG
>JBARBN010000225.1:0-4186 GCA_049793155.1 Nitrospirota bacterium | reverse complement strand
CCCAAGACCGCGGAGATCAGGGTAAAGCTTGGCGACCGTGTCAGAGGCGCGCAGGACGTTATCGGGGTGCTTCATTGAGAAAAGGAATTTACATCCTTCCGAATCTTATAACGCTGCTCAGCATGTTCGGGGGCTTCTATTCCATTGTTGCTTCGCTTAATTCCGACTATGAGCGGGCTGCATGGGCCATCATGATCGCATCGGTCTTTGATGTGCTGGACGGGTGGGTCGCGAGGATAACGCATACAGCCACACGCTTCGGCATTGAAATAGACTCGCTCTCGGACGTGATCTCCTTTGGCGTTGCGCCGGGCGTCCTGGTGTATACCTGGACGCTCTCGTCCTTTGGCAAGATCGGCTGGCTTGGTGCTTTCTTCCTGGTAGCCTGCGCGGCACTCAGGCTTGCGAGGTTCAACGTACAGATGAGCGGCGCGGAGAAAAAACATTTTACCGGGCTGCCGACGCCCGCTGCAGCCCTGATGATCGCCACCACCGTGCTTGCATACGAAGAGGTCATTGAGAGCCTTGAGGAATGGAAACTGGTGCGGCTGGCCGATGTGGTGGGCAAGGATTACTGGGTGTTGGCGATGACGTTCCTTCTTGCAGGCCTCATGGTGAGCAATATTACCTACCACAGCCTGAAGGAAGCCAATCTGAAGGAGCGACGTCCCTTCGGGATACTGGTCATTATTGCGGCTTTTCTGGCGCTGGTGGCATATCATCCCGCACTCGTCCTGTTTTTTGTTTCGTTTTCCTATGTGTCGATCGGTCTGGCCGAGGCCCTGTACCGGCTGCTCGCGAAACGGAAAACCGTCACTTCTTAGTCCATTCAAAACCTCGATAGTGAGGATGCAGGAGATTAAGAAGGCAGCCTTAATCTCTTTTTTTAATAGCGCGGCCTTTGACCGCAAAATATGTAACCCCATCCCCACCTGACCTCCCCTTTAAGGGGAGGAACTTTTAATCTTCTCCCCCTTCAAGGGGGAGATTGAGAGGGGGATGGGTCATAAAGCGCTGTGCAAATATTCGCGTGAACCTGTTAAGTTCTGGGGAGATATAACATAGTATTCCATCCGCTCATGCGGGATTCGTGACCGCATGATGCAGAGGTGCCACTCATGAACAAGATCATCAGAATATTCGATACCACGCTCCGTGACGGGGAGCAGTCCCCGGGTGCAAGCATGAACGTGGAGGAAAAGATCACCCTGGCGAAGCAGCTTGCACGGCTCGGGGTGGACATCATCGAGGCGGGGTTCGCCATCAGCTCTCCCGGTGATTTCGAGGCGATCAGGAGGATTGGCGCCGAGGTGGAAGGGCCGGTGATCTGCAGTCTCGCGCGGGCGCGGAAAGACGATATCGACCGCGCCTGGGAGGCCTTGAAAGATGCCCCCAAACGTCGTATCCATACCTTCCATTCGACTTCCGATATACACCTGAAGCATCAGTACCGGATCTCGCGCGAAGAGGCGTTGAAACGCTCCGTCGAGATGGTCAAACTCGCGCGCTCGTACGTGGACGACGTCGAGTTCTCTCCCATGGACGCCACACGAACGGATATCTCCTTTCTTCATGAGGTCGTTCAGGCGGTGATCGAGGCGGGTGCGAATACGGTAAACATCCCCGATACGGTCGGATATGCAACTCCCGAGGAGTTCGGCGCACTGATCAAGGGCATCAAGGACAGGGTCCCGAACATCGACAAGGCGGTGATCTCCGTTCATTGTCACAACGACCTGGGTCTTGCGGTCGCGAACGTACTGTCCGCGATCCGAAACGGCGCGGAGCAGGTCGAGTGCACGGTGAACGGGATCGGAGAGCGGGCAGGCAACTGCTCCATGGAAGAGGTCGTCATGGCGCTTCGCACGAGAAAGGACTTTTTTAACGCCGATTCCCGCGTGAATTCGGAAGAGATCACGCGGACGAGCAGGCTCGTGACCAAGATCACCGGAATTCCGGTACAGCCGAATAAGGCGATCGTCGGGGCAAACGCCTTTGCGCACGAGTCCGGCATCCATCAGGACGGGCTTTTGAAAGAGCGGACCACCTATGAGATCATGACCCCTGAATCGATCGGACTGGTCAAGACCAACCTGGTTCTCGGCAAGCACTCAGGCAGGCATGCCTTCCGCGACCGGTTAAAACAGATGGGGTATGACCTTTCCGACGAAGACGTGAACAAGGCCTTCGAGCGGTTCAAACACGTTGCGGACCAGAAAAAGGAAGTGTTCGATGAGGACCTTGAGGCCATCGTCTCCGACGAGATGCAGCAGATCCGGGAAGTGTATGTGCTTTTGCATCTGAGCGCCCAGAGCGGCACGGATCTCAAACCTACCGCAACGGTTGAAATGCAGGTCAACGGCACGAGCATGAAACAGGAAGGCACCGGCGATGGACCGGTCGACGCGGTATACCGGACGATCGCCCGTATGACAGGCACGAAGAGCAGACTTGAAGCTTATCTGGTGAAGGGTATCACCGGCGGCACGGACGCCCTTGGCGAGGTGACCGTGAAGGTGGAGGAAGAGGGAAAGAAGATCGCAGGCCACGGCGCGGACACGGACATCATTGTCGCGAGCGCCAAGGCCTACGTGAACGCGCTGAACAAGCTGGAATACTGGAAAAAGGGAAGGCCGAAGAGCAGTTAATCCGGTTTTCGTGGATCGTCGTTGTCGAATTGGTGAATAATTTTTAACGGCCCCCTTTGTGGGGCCTTTTTGTTTGAAGCGATGTCAAGCGGGTGAACTCGACACATGAACGATTCTTCGTTTGCCCGTTACAACGATATGTTAAGAAAGAAAAACCACGATGTCGATCACGACAAAACTCACTCTTACTGATAATCTGCCGCTTACCTGTTCACGTTCAGGCACCTGCTGTCATGGCAAGACTGTCAGGCTGAACCCATGGGAACTGGCGTGTCTGGCTGAAGCAAAAGGACTGACCCCGAGGGCGTTTCGCGATCGTTACTGCGATTTTGGCGGCATCCATTTGCGTTTTGATGGTGTACCTGGCTGGAGACAGCAGCCGGCGTGCAGCCAGTATGTACCTGATTTTGGATGCAGCGTGCATTTGGGGCGCCCATTAGCCTGCCGGTTATATCCTCTTGGCCGCCAAAGGCAGGGCGAGGAGCTGCACTACATGTACCAAGGAAGCGCTTTGCCCTGTATGGAAGGGTGTCCGGAAGTCTTACATTAACCTCAATTGAGTGTCGCTGCCTACATTGAAGGACAGGCCACGAAGCGCTTCGAAGTTGCTCATGATGCGTATCTCGAACTGATGCAGCATATAGCGGATAGCGCTTTCGCCCTTCTGCTGGAAAGTGGTTTGACCGAATCGGGTGACCGGCAGACATTGCGTCTGTGGCGAGAGATGGGTAGAGAAGAGCCTGAACAATTGGCGGACCGGCTTGGTCCCGAGTGGATCGACCTGCTGATGATCCCTGAGTTAAAGGCTGGTTTAAATGATCCCATAGCTTTTTCTCGCCAGCATCACGATCTACTCCTATCGAAAGCTCAAGAATCATTTGGAACACTGGACAATATCACCGATTTCTCCAAAGCATCGGAATTATTGATGGGACTGGCGCTGCACCTTGGCCGTGGTCTGGGCGCAAATACTACCGAGCTGGCCGAACATTGGATCAAGACTGCAAAAGAACATGGGGCGCTTGACTAGATCAAAACAATTGAACGATGGATTGGTTAGTGACAACCTCACTGGATTCCTTTTGAGTTTGTCACCAAGGATATCGATTGCTGAATATTTTCGTAGATGCTGACGCATGCCCGGTGAAGCAAGAGGTCTACCGAGTTGCAGCCAGGTATCATATAGGTGTCACCTTGGTGGCCAACTCCTGGATGCGCGTGCCCACAGAGGATGGAATCGTACTTCAAGTTGTCGGCAATGGGATAGATGAGGCCGACGACTGGATTGTTGCCAATGTCTCTCCCTGCGACATCGTGGTCACGGGTGATATTCTTCTAGCGAGCCGATGCATCAAGGCAGGTGCGTACGCAATCGGCCCAACGGGGAAGGCCTTCACCGAGGAAAACATCGGAGATGCTGTCGCGACCCGTAATCTGCTTGCAGAGCTGCGTGAGAACGGCGAGATCTCTGGGGGTCCTCCACCCTTCACCAAACGCGACAGGTCAAGCTTTTTACAGAAACTGGACCAGGTGATTCA
>JBARBN010000224.1:0-5355 GCA_049793155.1 Nitrospirota bacterium | reverse complement strand
CGACGGCATGATAAATGCCGTTGCCTACGAGGACCACTCCCATTTTGTCGGCTTTCATTCTTTCAAGGCTGTCTTCGGTCCTTCTCCAGTCGCTTAAAAATACTGCTAACTTCATCGTATCACCTCCCTGAGACGTCGTGAAAATAAAAAACAGGGGATAAGTTATTCAATTATCCCCTTCGGTTGACTGTGTCTGACATTGCATTAGATCTCGGTCACCGTGATAGCCTGCTGCGGGCAGTTCTCCACGCAGGTCAGGCAATTGATACACTCGGACATGTTCACCGGCTCGGACTTGCCGTTCTCCAGCTTGAACACCTGCTGGGGGCATGCATCCACACAAACGCCGTCGCCGTCGCACTTTGCCTTGTCCACTGTTACCATATACATGATTACGCGTACCTCCTTCTGTCAGGTGTCATACTGCACAATTCGGCGCACCCTGGTCCTTCGTTGGACGGAAAACCCGGTGCGTCACACGTGGTCGCGGCCATCCGCGCGGACAGTGTGCGAACGTCACGCGGTGCCAGCACAACGCAAAACAAAAAACCCGGATCTGACTAAACGCAGCCTGTCGGCTTCGGCAGACCGGCGATCTTGCACGCCTGCTTCGCCGGACCGCCCGGATACAGCTCATAGAGATACTTGGTGTTGCCTTTATCGGCACCAAGCTTCTTGCCGATCTCCTTGACCAGGATCTTGATCATCGGCGCGATCTGATACTGCTTGTAGTACTCGCGGAGGAAATTCACGACTTCCCAGTGCTGGTCGCTCATTTCGATACCCTCGACCTGAGCGAAATAGTTCGCCACATCCATATTCCAGTCGTCCAGGTTCGCTAAAAATCCATCCTCATCCACTTCGATCGTCTTGCCTTTTACGTCAACTGTCGCCATTGTTGTATCCCCTTTCGTTCATTAAAATATTCGGGCGCTGCATCAGCGTCCGTCTCATTATTATTGCCGGTTCAGTTCACCGGCAGTAAGCTCTATCCCGATAAATGGTCATTGTTTCTTTTTTACTTTAAGAAAATACAAGCGGCCATGCCGGTCCATGAAGCTCCTTGGTTCACCCGATGACCGGTGGGTCCTCCAATCATAGCTGAGGATCACATCATCGTAGTCTTCACCCGCAATCATGTCTGCCGCCTCTTTGGAAAGCTCCTTGCCGGCGAGACCAAGGGCCTGCAACATCACTTCCCCCACGTTCCTGCTCGTGGGATCAACGAGATACAGCGCGCCGCACGAACTGCACTTGCCGCCAAGGACCCGCTCCATTGAGCTTATCGTGATCTCAGCCGGCCGTGCGATCCTGCTGCGGCAAAACGGACAGACCGGTTCGATACTTTCCCTTGCCTCTGTCCTCAAATGAAAGCCGCCTCCTACACTGCCTGCCTGCTTTTTCGGTATTCGTCGGCCTTCTTAACGAGCGCCTTGGACCACTCCGGCGTACCAAGCGCATGGAGATGCGTGTACGCGGCAAGCACATTCTTGTATACGATCCCGTCGCCCTTGCCGTCTATCCCGTGACCGCGGACCATTTGATAGGCCATCGGTTGCAGTTCGTCACTGGTCTCCGGACGGGAATAGTGGAATTCGTGGCCTTTTACTACAACGCCGTTGTCAAGGAACGGACTTTCACTTCCTGTTTGCATAACGGTATATCCATGCGCCTGCGGCCGTCTTTCGAGAATAAAGTCTATCGGCAGAACCGACGTCATGGGATAGCTCTTTTCACCGACCGTCAAACTCCTGCCAAGATAAATGAAGCCGCCGCACTCGGCATAGATGGGAAGACCGTCATCTGCCGCGGCCTTTACCGATCTGCAAAAACTTTCGTTTGCCGCCAATTCCGCGGCCTGTGTCTCGGGGAAACCGCCGCCTATATAGAGGGCGTCAATATCGGGGAGCGCTCTGTCGTGAAGCGCGTTGATCTCCCTGAGCGATGCTCCCTGCTGTTCGAGCGCCTCTAAATTATCAGGATAGTAGAACTGGAACGCGGTATCTCTGATAACTCCGATCACTGCGCGTTTTTCTTCTCCTGAATAACGGTCCAGAGAGACAGCGGCTGCAGGGACATCCAGTTCCGGAACATCACGGACTGCCTTCCATAACACAGGGAGATCAAGATATTTTTCCGCCGCAGCTGCCGAAGCGCTGATCGCCTGTTCGACTTCAGGATGCTCATGGAACGGCGTAAGACCCATGTGCCGCTCGGGAAATTCACCGTTCTTCTGCCGGGGTATCGCGCCGACGACCGGAATGCCGCTGCTCTGTTCAATGGCCTTCCTGATCACCGATTCGTGCCGGCCTGGCGAAACATTATTAAGGATGATCCCCCTGATATCTACCTCGGGATCATAAGTCCGGCATCCCAGGACAACGGCCCCGATCGTGCTTGAGGCCTTGGTGCAGTCCACGATAAGGAAGACGGGCGTTTTGAGCATCTTTGCCAATCGTGCCGTGCTGTAGCGCCCGGACTCGTCGATGCCGTCATAGAGGCCGCGATTGCCCTCGATCAATGCCGCATCAGCGCCTTCGGTATGTTGCTGAAAAGAGCGGAGGATGCTCTCCCCCTCCATCATGAAGAGGTCCAGATTGTAGCACGGCCTGCCCGCCGCCCTGCCAAGCCATCCTGCGTCAATAAAATCGGGGCCTTTTTTAAAGACCGCCACCTGCCTGCCCTGCTTGCGCCACGCAGCGGTGATGCCGATCGCGATGGTAGTCTTGCCCAGTCCCCCTCGCGTGGCCGAAACAACCAGCCTCGGAATATTCCGCATTGCCGCGTTATGACTGAGGATTGGCCGAACCTTCCGTGTGCGGGATCTCAACGGCTGTGCCGCCGAAATACGAATACACCAGTTTGCCGCCGTCAATGAGCACGCGAAGCGCTGCCTTTGTCTCGGCCTGGGTCGCGCCTTCAGCCTCCATGGCATTGCTGATGTCCTTGGGCTTCAGCTTCTTTTTCCCCTGACTCTTCTCCACCAGGGCATATACTTTATTCTGAAGTTCTTCAGCATCCATATTTATCCCCTCCGTTAGGTTGTTCGGGTCATAGAAAAACCGGCCCCGGTCTTTCGCCGGGGCCGGCATGACAGTATAAGGATACTGCTATTCCCACTTGAAGGTCGGGGTCATTCTGAACGTATCCCGTGCAAAGGTGAAGTCATCGATGTGCTGATAGGTGAACGCGATGCCGGTCAACTTGAAGAACCGCTCCCAACCGATGCGCTCGATCCACTCGCCCACGCGCTCGTGCTGGTGCGCGTCCTTGGCGTAGACCTCTACGATGTGCTTCACTGCCTGCACGACCTCGGGCCAGCGTGGCGGGTTGTTTGGAAGGAACGGGATTGCCAGCTTAGACATGCGAGCGGGGCCGCGTGCGTTCGACACCTTGCCGCCCACATAGATGGAAATGCCATCGCCGTGCGCGTCCGCGAGCGGCATCGCAGGACACATAGTGTAGCAGTTACCGCAGTACATGCAGCGCTCTTCCTTGATCTTCACGGACTTCATAGCCGGGTTCGGGGCGATGGCCCCGGTCGGGCAGGAAGCGATGGTCGTGGGGATCTCGCACTGGTTGCCGATCAACGCCTCGTTCACCTTCGGGGGCTTGCGGTGAATGCCGAGGATGGAAATGTCTGAGCAGTGAACCGCTCCGCACATATTCAGACAGCAGGCGAGCGCGACCCTTACCCTCGCCGGAAGCGTCTTCGTGGTGAAATATTCATGCAGCTCATCCATCACGGCCTTTACGACGCCGGAGGCGTCCGTGGCCGGCGTGTGGCAGTGGACCCAGCCCTGGGTGTGCACCACGTTGCTGATGCCGTAGCCGATGCCGCCGACCAGGTGGCCGCGTTTCTTGAGTTCGGCCTGGAGAGGATCTAAATTTGCTTTGTCGGGGAAGAACTCGACGTTGTTGCGGGTCGTGAAGCGCAGATAGCCGCCGCAGAACTTCTCAGCAAGGTCGCACACTTCGCGGATAAAATCGGTGCTTACCAGACGGGGGGATGCCATACGCACGGTATAGAGCTCGTCGCCGGTCTCGGAGACGTGCTTCATCGCACCCTTATTGATTATTTCATGGTACTTCCATTTCCCGTAGTTCTTTGTCATCACGGGAGGCAAAAATTTGCTAAAGTGAGGAGCTCCAATATCGGTTATTCTCTTCGGTTTGTCAGCCATTCTAAGTTATCCTCCTTAAGTTATTTCACGTCTTCCGCGGACCAGAATACGTACGGGTTCGACCTGGGGGCTTTCACCATCTGCGCCACGGGCGGCAGACCGGTGGATTCAAGCATGGATCTCATGCCAAGACGATCGACAAGTTCGCCGATACGCTCGCGGTTCTTTCCGTGCTCATCCCACCACTCCCACAGCTTGCGGATGAGGTCTTCCAGGTTATCATAGGGTTTTTCGAGCTTCATGAAGGGGACAATGACCCAGCTCATGAGAGCGCCGGTCACGATCGGGGCCTTGCCGCCGAGCATGATGGTTGCTCCTTTTTCCTTGCCGGGACGCAGCGCCTTCGGCATGCGATTGATGCAGCTCATGCAGCGGTTGCAATCCGCGCCGTTGATCTTGATCGCCGAGCCGTCGAAGCTCATGCACTTGGTCGGACAAGAGTCAATGACCTCGGACTGGATATTCATGCTCGAGGCATACTTCTTCACCTCTGCCTGATCGATCCGGATGGAGTCTCTCCAGGTGCCGATGATGGACATGTCGGCGCGGGCGATCGCGGCGACGCAGTCGTTCGCGCAGCCGGCAACCTTGATCTTGAACTTGTATGGGAACGCCGGACGATGAAGTTCGTCCTGGAACTTGTGGGTGAGCGTATCGCAGATTTCCATCGTGTCGATGTTCGAGAATTCGCATTTGGACATACCTACACAGCAGCTCGGCGTGCGGAGGCAGGAACCGGACCCGCCGAGGTCCCAGCCCTTTGCCGTTGTTTCTGCAAAGATTGCCTCGAGCTTGTCAGTCTGGGTGCCGAGCAGGACCAGATCGCCCGTCGAACCATGCATGTTGGTCAGGCCGCTGCCGTACTTGTCCCAGATATCCATCAGTTCACGGAGCGCTTTGGAAGTGTAGTAGAAACCCGCGGGCTGGTTGATACGGACGGTGTGAAAGTGTGCGACGCCCGGGTATTCTTCGGGCAGGTCGCAATAGCGGCCGATAACGCCGCCGCCGTAGCCGAGCACGCCCACGATACCGCCGTGCTTCCAATGGGTAACCTTATCCCGGTACGATCGCTCAAGGATGTTGAGCAGATCTTTTGCCGCATTGCTCCTCACGGCGGCCTTCTTGATCTCTTTCACGAAACTAGGCCATGCTCCCTTTTCCAGTTCGTCAA
>JBARBN010000223.1:0-17963 GCA_049793155.1 Nitrospirota bacterium | reverse complement strand
GGCGACCTACTGATTACGAATCAGTTGCTCTACCAACTGAGCTAAGATGGCCTGAGGATTAGTGAACGGAATCGATCAAAAAACACACGGAACAGACTGTAGTTTATACAACATAATCTCTTCATGTGTCAAGAAATTCTTTGGGATTGCCATTCTCACATTGTATTTTTCAGATCGGTACGCTATACTTCTTTACCATGAGCACCGAGGGTAATTCAAAAAATATTTTTTATATTATCGACGGCAATTCCTATATTTACCGGGCGTTTTATGCAATTCGGGGGCTCAGCACCTCCACCGGGTTGCCTTCGAACGCCGTCTTCGGCTTCGCGAACATGCTCTTAAAAGTTATCAAGGACAAGTCACCGGATTTGCTTGCCATCGTGTTCGATCCAAAAGGTCCCACCCGCAGACACCGTGAATACAAGGAATACAAGGCCCACCGGCCTCCCATGCCCAGAGACCTCATTCCCCAGATCCCTTATATCCACAAACTGGTGGAGGCGTTCCGAATCCCGGTTTTCGTGATCGAAGGTCAGGAGGCCGATGATGTGATCGCCACGATTGCCCGTCATGCGGAATTGCGCGGCATGGACATCACCATTGTCACGGGTGATAAGGACCTTCTCCAGCTCGTGGGACCCCGGATCAAGGTCTATGACACACTCAAGGACAAGGTCTACGAACCCGTGGATGTTGAGGAACGCTTCAGCGTACCGCCAGATCGAGTGGTCGAGATCATGGGTCTCATGGGTGACGCATCGGACAATATCCCCGGCGTGCCCGGCATCGGCGAGAAGACCGCGCAAGTCCTCATCGAGCAGTACAAGACCATTGACAACCTCCTCGCCCACACGCACGAGATCGCCAAACCGAAGTTGCGGCAATCGCTCATAGAATACGCGGACCTTGCCCGGCTGAGCCGCGAGCTGGCGCTCCTTCATACCGATGTGCCGGTGGAGATCAATTATGACGACCTTAAGCTTAAGGCGCCTGACGGCCCTGCCCTGCTCGGAATATTGAAAGAACTGGAATTCACCGCGCTGTTGAAATACGTCGTCCAGGTACCCGAACAGGAGGTGGACTATCGCACTGTTCTTGAGGATAAGGACCTTCAGGACCTTGTCACTGCCCTCTCATCGGCGGAAGAATTCTGCTTTGATACTGAGACCACATCGCGCGATGCCATGCAGGCGGGACTGGTCGGGATCTCGTTTTCCCTGCGGCCTCACCACGCATATTACCTTCCCCTCGGGCATTGCGGCCTTGGAACTCCTAAACAGCTCGCCCTCGACCGCGCCCTCTCCGCCCTCAAGCCGCTCATGGAAGATCCGGCCATCCGAAAGATCGGGCAGAACATCAAGTACGATCTCCTCGTGCTTGAGCATTACGGGGTTCGGGTGAAGGGCGTTTCCTTCGACACTATGATCGCCTCGTACCTTCTGAACCCCGGCAAGGCATCCCACAGTCTGGACTCGCTTGCCCTCGAGTATTTTAATCACAAGACCATCACCTATGCCGAGGTCACCGGCTCCGGGAAAAAACAGATAGGATTTGCCGAGGTTGATGTTCAGACCGCGACCCGCTACTCCGGTGAAGACGCGGACATAACGCTCCGGCTGAAACAAACGCTCGCCCCGCTGCTTCGGGAACAGAAACTGGAAAGGCTTTTTCTCGACATGGAAATGCCCCTTATGGAGGTCCTGGTCGACATGGAGCGCACCGGTGTGAAGATCAATGCCGATTTTCTCAAACTCATGTCGAAAAAGCTTGGACTGGAGATGGCGGGAATAGAAAAGACCATTTACGAACTCGCCGGAACAGAATTCAATATCAACTCCCCGAAGCAGCTCGCGGAGATCCTGTTCGTAAAATTGCAGCTCACACCGACCAAAAAGACCAAAACCGGTTTCTCGACCAATGTAGACGTGCTTGAAGAGCTGGCCCCCGTGCATCCCCTGCCGGCAGAGATCCTGAAATTCCGTACGCTCTCGAAGCTCAAGTCCACGTATATTGATGCTCTCCCATTGATGATCAACCCGAAGACGGGCAGACTGCATACATCGCTCAACCAGACCGTAGCCGCTACCGGCAGACTTTCGAGCAGCGAGCCCAACCTCCAGAACATCCCCATACGCACCGAGGTCGGGCGGGAGATCAGGCGGGCATTCATCGCTGAACAAGGCGCAAGCCTGCTCTCGGCCGATTACTCCCAGATCGAGCTGCGCGTCCTCGCGCATATGAGCAATGACCCCGCGCTTATCAGGACGTTTCAGACAGAGGAAGACGTCCACACCCGTACCGCGTCGGAGATCTTCGGGCTCTCCCCTGATGAGGTAACTCCCGAAATGCGGCGCAAGGCCAAGGCGGTCAACTTCGGCATAATCTATGGCATATCTGCGTTCGGCCTGGCCCAGGACATCGGGGTCTCTAATGCCGAGGCAAAGCGGTACATCGACGATTATTTTGCCCAATATCCCAAAGTACGGGAGTTCATCGACAGGACCATCAGGGACGCGAGGACGAACGGCTACGTTTCAACGATCTTTAACAGGCGCCGCTTTATCCCCGAGCTCGCCTCATCGGCGGCGGCAGTTCGGAACTTCGGAGAACGCATGGCGGTCAACACTCCCATTCAAGGGACCGCAGCGGACCTTATCAAGCTGGCAATGATCAATATTCAGAAACGGCTCGGGCGGGAGAGCCTGGGATCAAAAATGATCCTCCAGGTGCATGATGAACTGGTATTTGAAGTGCTGGACCGGGAGATAGAACCGATGAAAGAACTTGTCAAGGCAGAGATGGAAGGAGTGCTCACGCTTGCGGTCCCGATCAGAGTAGATATGGGCGTGGGCAAGAACTGGGATGAAGCTCATTGAGACCGCACCCGGCAAAATTGCTAAGACGCCCTTGGCGAACATTACTTGAACTCAAATCGATATTTAATATCCGCTCCTATATTCGTTCCGTTGCTTTCGGTTTCCACCCCCTCGCCCACGAGTGAGAAGTGCCTGTCCAGGAGGTATTCGATCCTGAAATTCTGTTCCGGAGCTGAAGCGCCTACGTTTGATGAATAGGTAACAGCCAGTTTGTTCTGCACGAGTTCCTTGCCCACGGTGACCCGGGGCACGGACGTATCGCTTTTGTTGACATACGGATCGACCTGGAAACGATCGAGCCCAATAAGCCTTTTGGCGTTACGCTCAATAACATCCTGGACTTGGCCGGTGGCGAACGAAGTTGCTTCGCCTACTCCTACACCGGTTTCCTTCCCCTTAAGTTCTGATCCGGTCTTTCCCAGCGTCAAAAGCGCGAGAATATCAGAATCAACAAGTGAAGGCTCGGACACAAACGTGACCACCGCACGATCGGCGGTGCCCGTGACCGCGAGGCGGATCCGATATTCCCGCACAATTGTTTCCGCCTGGATATCCAGCACAGGGTTCATCCGGTTGGGATCAACGAAATCCACGGAACCACGAAGTATCTTGAATTCGTTTTTGCGAAAATAGACCACCCCTGTCCGGACCTCGATCCTGCCCAGGAGCTGCGGGTGGTTGACCGTGCCCCTGATAAACACATCCACGATGAGAGGTATTTTAGCAAGATTGTTCTCAAAGAGGATATTGTTATCGCCGTGGAAACGAACATTGACCTGCGTATCTCCGATCCATCCCACCTCGGCCTTCTTTTTCTGGTACAGCCCCCTGCCGATATCAACAAGCATGCTCTTCCACTCGATCCGCTTATCGTATCGTGCGCGCTTGATGGTGATGTCTCCGGTAAGGGATTGCTCGGAGGCGTCGCCATCATAAAAAAGATCCCCGGAAAGTGTCGAGTTGAGCCCCTCAGGATAGCGGACCGTCACATTGTCAACAGATGTTTTTGCCGAGAACGACTGAAGCTTGAAACCGGAAAGCTGCACCCATCCCGATGCATTCAGGGTACCGCCACCCATTTCGCCGGACAAAGAATCCGTCACGACCCTGCCGTGTTCGAAGAGGATCTTGCTGTTCAATGCGGTGAAACGCTGAGGGATGTCTTTTATTTTCATTTCCCCGTTCCGCAACAGGAGCTCTCCGGTCAAATCAGGGCTCTTTCCGCCGGTCTTGATACCAAACTTGACCTCGGCAACGCCGGCCGCATACTCGATCTCGCGGTACAGCAGTTTCAGGAGTGAAAGATTCACGGTGCCCTTTAGAAGGACGTCGACTTCCGCCGAGGGCCGGATCCAGCCGGTGAGGCCGAACCGAGTGTCGGCGCCCTCGAAATTCAGCGACTTCACCGATATCCTGCCTCCCTCCAGGACAAGCCTTGCGTCAGAATCGTTAACGATCCGATAATCGCCGATGAGCAGGCTTAACTTTTTGAAGATCGCTTCCCCCGAGATTGTTGAGGGGTCCAGTCCGCGGCCCTGTGCCGTCATCTCTCCTTCAACGACCGCCTTTACCCGGTCAGTGAGCCCCTTTTTATCGAGCAGGGAAAAGGGATCGAAGGCCTCCGACCGAACCTTTGCGTCTGCGGTCCAGGGGTATGGTTTGTGGAGCGTCCAGCGCATTGACAGGTTCGCACGATCTTCGGTCATTCCCGCTTTTAATGACAACGCTCCGTCACGGATCAGCGCTTCGGCATGCATACCGCCCACGGCGGTCTCATGGAACGACAGCGCGTCAACATCAAGTGACGCCCTTACCAGAGGCCGGGAAAAGGTTCCCGATGAGTGAATTTCTAGTTTACCCTCCCCGCTGACAGGAAGGCCATTAAGCCGATCGACCGCGGACAGGTCGATTCCCCTGCCTTCAAGATCAGCGGAATACGTCCCGTCATGAAACCCGATCCATCCGGTCGCCTTAACCACTCCCTGCGCCTTATTGAGCATCACTTCCGGGAAGGAGACCTTGCCGGTGGCAAGCGAGGCCGTGACCGTGCCCCGGACAAAGGATTCTCCATATGCACTGCCTGCGTCAAGCGTGAGGTATCCATTCCCCGAATAATTGTGCGCAGTCCCGCTGAACGTCAGCTCGCCGGCAGCAGAAAGCGCGAGCGGCAGCTGCTCATAGAATAATGCCACAATATTCACGACATTTGATCGAAGTACCCTGAGCCGCGCTGAATAGACCGGCTCTGCTCCGTTCAGATCCACAGACCCTTGAAAGGTATAACGCGATGACTGTTCGACAATGTCCACGGACGAGAGCTGTATCTTTTTATTTTCATACTCCACCCTGCCGTTCACTGAGCTGAAGAGGACGCCGCGCACGGCCACGGGCCCCGCGGAAATGCTGCCGTCGAAGCGTGGCGAAGTCACTGCGCCGGTAAGACGTCCGTTCACTTTCACGGCCCCCTCGAGCGGCAGGCCGGTCAGAAAGGCCAGGGTCTTTCCTTTGTCTGATGACGTGGCGCTCAGAAGTGCGTCGAAACCCGTTGCCGTGCCAGCGCGGCCCTCACCATGCAATGCCAGGTCGCCGGCAAGGATATCCAGTCGTCGTATCTCCAGTCCTCCGTTGCTGATGCCAATTGAGGCGTCGATGGTATCAAGAAGAAAGTTTTTTTCTCCCCTCGCGAGTTTCCACTGCCTGCCTGCGATCGAGAAACCCTTGTCCCGATACGTGAACGAAAGCGCCCCGCTCTGAAGCACATATTCTCTGAAGGGAACCGCGGATACCTTGAGGCTCCCCTCAATGACAGGATCAGACAGCTTGCCCCGTACCTGCGCCTGCACCTCGAAACGGGATGTCCCTTGTTTTTTGTTCGGCTTCAAGAAGTCGAGATACCGTTCAATTACCTGCGGACCCGACCTGCCGGTGATCTTGAGATCAAGGGGGGATTCCGGCAACAGCCCCGCATCCCCGGACATGGTCAGCATTGCATCCTCTGTCGACAGTTCAACCATATCCAGATGGACCCGGCCCAGGACATAGGTCGCTGTTGCCTTGAAATTGCCGGTGATCTCGGGATAAGCGGCCGTTGATACTTGGAGGCGGGCCCTCCCTATCCGTGTGGTGAACCTCTCCTGCAAACTATCAACGTTGACCGTCATATTGAGATCGCTCATTGAGAGATGCATGGAGGTCATCCCGTTTTTATACTCGATCCGCCCTTTCGCGAGCGAGAGATGACTCAGCAGCAGGCTGAATCCGGACGCGCGCTCCGACTCCCTGCGAGCCAGGTTCGTTTTTATCCGATCGAACAGGGGGGCAAGGTTTATCGTGCCGTCTTTTGCGCGCTCTGCGTAAATGCGCGGCTCAAGAATGGAGATCGACGGCAGCCTGATCTTTTTCATGAGCAGGGGGAGCGGGTTGATGTAGGCTTTTATCTTCCTGATTGCAATGGCTTCGTTTCCGCCTGCGTCGGGGATAGAGATGTCCCTCACCTCGAGATAGGGCGGGAAGAAGTGTGCTTTAACCAATCCGATCTTCGCATCCTCGCCCACGATTTTTTTGAGGGGCTCGAGCACGAGAGGTCTGATCCTCCGCGTAAAGGCATCACTCTGAACATAGCTCTCGATCCCCGCCACGAGGGCAAGGATAAGGATCAATATGATGATGACCGTTTTTTTCATAATGCTGCCCGAAACGCCGCTGTCTTCAGATTCCTGAACATCGAACCTTGAAACCTATTTTACGAAATTACGTTCATCAGAGTTTCCCTGATCTTCCCAAGCCGGCCGGCGTCCTCGATCTTCCCCTTGAACAAGTTTGTCACGTAGAAAGAATCCATGACCCGCGATCCCTCGGTCACGATCTTCGCGGAGCCGATGTCCAGGTTCAGATCATAAAGGGTCTTCGCCACATGATACAGAAAGCCGACGCGGTCGCGGGCGTTGATATCGATGATCGTGAACATCTCCGAAGACTCGTTGTCGAACGCCACGGCGGGCGTTATCCCCGCAGTGAACGACGGTGTCGAAGCATAAGGGCCTGGTTCGGGAAGTTTGAAACCGCTGATGAGCGCGGCCCGAAGTTCGACGCGCACACTTTCCCATGCCGCCTCGTAGTCAAAGAGCTTTCCCTCGGGGCCCGTGATCTGGAACGTGTCGATCATCACTCCGTTCTTTGAGGTAAACACCTGGGCGCGCAGGATGTTCAGGTTCTTCGAGGCGATCGTGCCTGCGGTCCGGTAAAACATGCCGTAGGCATCGTAGGCGCAGACGGTGAGTTCGGTATGGCCCCGCTCGGGGTAATGCCGGTAGCGGATAATGAGTTTTTCTTCGGGCAGCTTTCTCAACATGCTCATGTGGTCCATCGCCCGGTGCGTCGAGACGGTGAGAAGGTATTGTTCGGGCATGGTTGCGAGAAAGTCCTCTATCTCTTTTAAAGAGAATTGCCCCTCCGCGGCATTTCGTATCCTGCTGTACGCCGCGGTCAGCCGGGCACGTTCTTCCTCAACGGTCTGCGCGCTCGCTTCCAGGTAATTAAGCGTCCTTACATAAAGGTCCTGGAGCAGCGAGGCTTTCCATTGGGACCAGGCAGCGGGGTTCACCGCTGAGATGTCGGCATACGTGAGCAGATACAGCATGGACAGGTTCTCGCGGTCCCGTACGAGCCGCGAGAAATCAGCGATGACCTTGCGGTCGCTGAGCTCACGACGTTGCGACAGGAGCGCCATGACCAGATGGTTCTCGATAAGAAACAGGACCCGATCCCGATCCTCTCCGGTTACCGCGAGCCTGGCAAGTATGTTCCTTGCCAGTTCCACGCCCCGTTGAGCGTGTTCGTCCCGGAATGCCTTGCCCAGGTCGTGAAGCAAAACCGCAAGCATCAGGACCCATCGCTTGTTGAGGCCCTTGAAGGCATCGGAAAGCATCGCAAGAGAAGGAAAACTGCCCGACCACAAAGTCTGTAAATTCTTTATCGCAAGCAAAATATGCTCATCCACCGTATACAGGTGGTAGTAATCGTGTCTTGCGAGCGCCTGGATCGCACGGAATTCGGGGATGTACCGCCCGAGAAACCGCAAGTCCTTCATCAGGGCGAGCGTCTCCGACAGGCCATCGGGATTATTCAGGATGCTGAGGAACGCCTTTGAAGCAGATGTCGAGGACCTCTCAGCATCGTCGATCCTGCATGCATTGATGAGGGTTTTGAGATGGTCCGAAAAAACCGCATGCCGGTCCTGGGCGAGCTCGAAAGCAGTCATCGCGAGAAGCGCATTTTCACGAAACGGCTCGGTTGGTGAGAGAAAAAGCGTTTTGCCGGCAAGAGAGAAGAGGCCGAGCTTCTGCGTCCGTTGGAACCACCGGCGGGACGGTTTCCCGAGAACGACAGTGACAACGCTATCCGTAAATTCGCGGACATTCCTTGCGTGGAGAAAATAGGCCTTCATAAATCGCTCGACCGCGAACAAGTGTGCGGAGTCGCGATATTTGAAGTCCTTTGCAGCACGCTCCTGGAGGTCGAAGGTGAGATGATCGTTCTTGCGGCCCGAGAGGTAGTGTATCTCGTTCCTGAGTCTCCAGAGATAGTTCCGAGACTTTATAAAAACCGCATATTGCCTTCCGGTGACGACTTCTTTCGCGACCAGTTCTCCGAGAGACTTGACCCGAAAATGCACAAAAGAGATCCAAAACCCCGTATGAATGTCCCGGAGTCCGCCTTCGCACTCTTTAATGTTAGGCTCCCGCAGATAGATCGAGCCGCCGTATTTCCGACGCGTTGCAACCCGTTCTGCGATCTTTTCATGGATGAAAGCGGAGGGCTTCCAATAAAAGATCTCGCTCTGCATGGTCCTTATGAATGAGCCGTAGAACACGTGATCTCCGGCGACAAGGCGCGATTCAAGGAGCGATGTACGGATCTTGATGTCCTGCCGCGCGAGCGACACGCACTCAGACACGGTCCGAACGCTGTATCCCACGTCCATGCCGGCGTCCCAGAGCAGGTACAACAGCTCGACAGAGCGCTGCCTGTCCCTTTCGTCCCTGCACAGGAACATGATGTCTATGTCAGAGTGGGGATTCAGTTCACCCCTGCCATAGCCTCCTATCGCAAGCAACGCGGGCATGACCCCTGCCCCGGTCAGGCGGTCATGTGCTTCACCGAGCGTCCGGTCAATGAGCTCGGTTCGAAGCCGTACCACCTCGAGGCCGCCCATACCGGAAAAATGTGCGCTTCGGATGATCGCGCCTTCCTCCTCAAGCTTTTTTTTAATATTGGCGGCCTGAATTGATGTCATGATATGGTCCCGGCCGTTCTCGGGGGATGTTAAGGAAAGGTCTTTATGATTCGAAACTTCTCAGGCATTCAGGATCAACACTGACAGCCACCATGACCAGTTTATTGTCATGAAGGCGGACCTATCCGGAAAACTTTAAATTTTCACTTCAATCGGTCTTCTTCAGCCTATCCGCCTGAAAATCGCTTAGTTCTTTTTAAAGGCAACCGACTTGATTTCGTCCATTTGCAGCATGAAGCTGCCGAAACTTGCTTCTCCAAAGCAGCGCGATTTCGCGTCCACCTCAAAACCCGTCTCGGTCCCATCCGTGAGTCGCGCCGTAACCTTCACTTTCCGGTCACGCATCTCCCCTACGGTCAGTTCTTTGATCTTCTCAAAGGGCATTGTCACCTGGGCCAAGCCAAGATATCCGGCGAAGTGGATACGCCCCTCCCAGCTGAACTTTTCCCCTTCGATCTTGTTTCCCGAGGCGTCTGTAACGACGACGGCATAGTTCTTCTCTACCCGGGGTGCCCGTTCGAACCCCCCGGTGCCGCCCATGGCCGTACAAAGGATGAAAGCAGCAAGCACCATAACCGCGTAAAAAGCTCTTTGAAACATGATCAATCTCCTTTCGACGTCAATCAGCAGATTGTAGAGGATAATCATAAGACTACCATAGATACTGTTTTGCTTCAAGAAAAAAGCTTGCAAACAATAAGTGGTTTGTGTAATGTAAAAAATGAAGCCTGCGACAATCTCACCATGATCGATAGTTGGAGTTTGCCAATATCGCGGTCATTAGTTTGTTCGTGCCGGGATCATGAACCTGTCGAAGGACTCTCAGATATGTCAAAAACGATCCAATCAGATAGCGGGGTGTTTTAGTGAATAACGACCTTAAAGAACTGGTGGAACTCATGGCGAAACTTCGGGGCCCGGGCGGCTGCCCCTGGGACCACAAACAGACCGCCGAATCGCTTAAACCATTTCTGATCGAAGAATGCTATGAGGTCGTGGATGCCCTCGACGAGGGTTCGCCAGACAAGGTGAAAGAAGAGCTTGGAGACCTCCTGTTCCAGATCATCTTTCACGCACGCATCGCGGAGGAAAACAACCAGTTTACCATACGGGATGTGATCTCCAGCACCATTGAGAAGATGACCCGCCGCCATCCCCATGTGTTCGGAGAGGCCCGGCTTACCACGGACAAAGAGGTGTTGGCAAATTGGGAGGAGATCAAGAAAAAAGAAAAAGGGTACGAAGAGCGGAAATCGGTACTCGAAGGAGTGCCCCGCCACCTCCCCTCGCTCCTCCGCGCACACAGCCTTCAGGAGCGTGCGGCACGCGTGGGCTTCGACTGGAGCAGGATAGACGAAGCCCTGCCCAAGCTCGATGAGGAGATCGCAGAGTTCAAGGAGTCGCTGAAGGACAAGGATCCAGCCGGCATTGAAGAGGAGCTCGGAGACATATTCTTCATGCTCGTGAACATTTCACGCTTCCTTGGCGTCAATCCGGAAGACGCGCTTCGCAAGACGATCAGCAAGTTCATCCGCCGCTTCCGCCATATCGAAGAACACGCGGCGAACGCCGGGCGGTCATTAAATGACATGTCCATCGACGAGATGGAGCAGCTGTGGCAGGAAAGCAAGGTGAAGGAGAAACCAACGGAAGGTGAATAGGGATGAACCCTCAATCAAGGGGGAGTTCCTCTTTCACGATGAACAGTCCGCCTGTATCTGTTTGTGTGAGGCTGCCTCTCAGAACAACGGGCTTCCTTATGACGTTCGACATCAGCCGTGGCATGGTTCTCTTCATCGGACTTTTCATTGCCTCCAACGGCAGCCATGCCTTGACCTGGAGCTCCGTCGTACGATCGGTCAGAATAAACCGGACATTCTTAAAATATTCACCTTTTGCGATGACCCAACCGGTGACCGTGAATTCTGCAACCGTTCCCTTCTTTGCCGCCTCGGTCACGGTGACTGCCCCGCTTGACAAGGCTTTAATGATGCACTTTGCGTCCTTAATATCCGAAGTCCCCTCGATCTTTTGTCTACAGGTGCCGTCAATAAGAACTGCAAGTGACGGGATCTCTTTGATGCCGTAAACTTTTCTTGCGTTTTTCTTACCGCTCATCTTTACAGGAAAAGGATACCCCTGTGCCGCATTCGTACCCAGATTGCGTCCTTCGACGCTGTATTCCCTGCCAAGCGCGATTACCGCAGACTCGGCTTCAAGGCAGTCCGGACATGTCAGGGAAAAGAAATAGAGAATTTTAACGTGATGACTCTGCGCCGCATGATCAACTGAAGGAGAGATAAGTAACAAGAGGAGCAATAATAATGCAGTAAAAGTGCCTCTGCTTATTCGCCGGTCACTGGTGTCAAGACTTCGTGTGTTCATAAGCTCGCCGGCTTCGCATCCATGAGGGACAATGCCGCTCCTGAGTTACTTTTCAAAAACTCGAAATTTCATCCCGGATCTACGATGCCTGAGGTGATCGTGCTCAAGGGTCAAGCTTTGGTCTGCCTCGAAAGTGTACGGGTGCGGAGCTTTCTTCCCGCCAACAGGACCCCTGTAGTAAATAATACGGGAATAACAAGTGGGTACTCCGCCGCGAAAACAACCGGCGTAAGCACCCAGCGTGTTGCCATTCTGAGACCTTCGTGCCTGCCGATAACATCGGCGATCGAGGGGGAATACTGATAGTATATGGATACAAAAGAACGGCCGATGGGATTCGTGAGCAGATAGCGGTCACGGAAGCCGCGCAATGTTTCCACGTGCGGATCAAGGTATGAACCATATGCGGCTGTTGCGATGAAACAGTAGCGTTTGCGGCCCCCTCCGTCAACCTGCTGCGGCGTTGAAGCTTTGTCAGACAGTTGAGATTCACTCCCGTCGCTATCCACTGCGGTTACCCTGTATACATCCGTTGTCATAGAATTACGGTCAACGTAAGACGGCGAACTTGTGCTAACGATAAGCACGCCGTTCTTGTAAACATTATAATTGGTTGCTCCCGCAACCGTGTTCCAGCTGAGGTCCTTCGCTCTCCCGTCAACGGTCAGGCCCGTCGGTGGGATCGGTCCGAAGCCAAGAGAGAATGTAACAGGTGAGAAAGGGGAGGCAGGTTCCGTGATGTTCCTGATATTCACCTGTCCGTAGTTCGTATAGGCAGTTGATGACGGCTTGGTCACCGGTGTCAGCGTGGAATTGTTCATTGAGCCCGGAAAAGGGTCGCCTGGGCTCCCGTAGTCGCTCGGCGATGGATCCAGCAGGGTCCAGTCGCCATCAGCCTCAACAAGCTTCACACCTGGATGGGTTCCGCTGTTGACCGTGTTCGAGATCAGGCCTGGGATGACAACACCGTCATCGACAAGCCAGATCAGCAGGCCATGTCCGGGAATGCCGACGTCAAACCCGATCTGCTGCCTGTTCTCTATCAGGAAATACTGGCTGGCAGCTCCTGTAGAGGCAGTCGCCCTGAAAATATTCGTTCCCTCTGCCGGAGTAGATGGCGGCGGCACTGACTCAACTGATGACAAGGACAGTGACGGATTATAACCGATAATTGACTGCGGATTCACCCACCCAAGATGAACGAGACTCCAGGCATCCAGATGCGCAGGAGCGCTTCCGCTTATGCAATGGGGTGTGCTCGACGTACACGTGGCTGGGTCTGCATTATAACTGCCCTGGTCCATCAGGCTCCAGTTCCCCACTCCCTCACTCGGACAAGACGTCGCCAAAGAAACACAGTAAAGGTCCGGCAACCCGAGCCAGTGGCCAAACTCGTGAGCGTACACGCCCAATGGGTCTACCGTCAGGCTGAAACGCGAATCGGTCTGGGGCATAATGATGGCTTCACTGAGGGCCTTGTTGTCCCTCAACTGGGTAGTGAGGCAGGTAATGCCCGCTGCGTCCCGGCAAATTGATGTACCACCCGAGTAAAACAGCGACCAGAGGTCGTTCGTCGCCGATCCCATGATATCGGTTTCCTGCCCGACGCCCGCATGGATGATAAACACCCCGTCGTAGAGCGCAAAATTCACGGTCGTATCCGTACTTGCAGTTGTGATGCTGTCATAAATGAAATTCTCGATCGGAACCGCGGTGCCACCTGCGTAATAGGTCATGGTATGCGGCAGTTGATATACCTTTGAAGAAACATCGATCGTCACCGTGAGCAGTCCGTAGGAAACTTCATTCCAGTAAGCAGGGAATCTTGTTTTTGCACGGTCGACCCAATAATCGGCATCATTGTGGTATGAATAGAGCGGGTCGTTCCACGCACCGCTGCCCGTCGTTAAAGTGTCCTGGTCAGGCGCGAATTCCACGCGGAGAAAAAGTACGTTGACGGTCGTGGGCGTAAGGTAAGAGAGCGGTGCAGCGGCCATCCTGTCCTCAGGTGTGCTGTGTGCAAAGCGCTCCTGCAATGTCCTGCCCGGGAATTCAAGGGGTTCGGGTCTCGACCTGGTAATGTGCGGGGCAGCAAAGATCGGGGAACAGAGTAACAGAAGGATAAAGGGTGCGAACGCAAGCTTTTTCAAATTAGATTTCATTTTTAAAGACGTCTCCAGGCACGGTCGCTCTTATCTGCACAATTTGCGAAAGATGTTTCGCGCATATCATTATAGATGCCCATCTAGTATGAATATGATGATGCCAGGAAAAGCGTCCAGCCTTTTGAGTCTACGGTTTGAATATCGGTGCGTCCACTCAATATCTGCGCTTTACCGGAACCCAGGGTCAATCCACCACCCAGGGTTACCGACGTGTTACGGGTAAAGTGGCTGATGCTCATTGTACCGCCGTAGAGATCAATATGCTCGTTCTGGTTGATGCCGCCTGTTTGAACATCAGGGGTATTTGCATAATCCGTGTATAACCCCGCCCGCAAGGCCCAGTTCCGCGTGAAATAATACTCGGTTCCGAGGGCTATGTTAACCACGTCTTCAATGCCCGAATCGGCGTGTCCCTTGAACGAGACGATATCCCCCACGCTCTTCACGGAAAAGTAATTAATATCGGCTGTCAACAGCAGGCTCGCTGAGGGGAACCAGGCAATGCCGAGGCTTATTTGCTTTGGAGTTTTACGTTTGTCATCACTGCTGCCGCTCGGATTGTTTGGGTCGCCCGGCAGGCTTTTCTCGGAACTATTGGTCGGGCTGGTAAAGATATTCTCACGAACGTAGGAAGATTGAAAATCGATACTGGAGCTTGTAATAAAAACCTTCGACATCGCCAATCCAACGGAAACATTGTTCACGGGGGACCACATAAAGCCGAGGATGGGCCTGAGCCCCCTTTCGTTCGCATGGTAGTATTGGTTCGTCTGCTCAAACCCGTCATTGGTCGTTTTGATTATCTGGTTCAGGATCCAGAGTGTTTTTCTCTGGTAGTAGTAAAGCGTGAGTCCCGTTGAGAGATTGTCGGTGATCTCCGTCGCGATCGAGGGGCCGATATTGTAGACATTGTTCTCGTTGTTGAAATTTATTATGTAGGACGATATGCGTACCCCGGGGTTTAACGGTTGAATGGAAGCGTTGAGATCGAGCGAACCGAACGTCTGGCTCTGGTCTTCCATTATGGAATCAGGGACGGCATAGGAAAAACCTATCTTGAACCTTCCCAGAGGCTGAACAACGCCGAAATAGTTCGGCAGAAGCGAAGACGAACTTCTCGACCATCCGTTGCCGCCGATGACATTCTTATAGGTTTTATCGTTCTCGTAATAGGCGTTGACGCTCGCGGAGAAGCTTCTGACCGAGGCATAGGCAATACCGGCAGGGTTAAAATAAAGACCGGTCGCGTCGTCGGATATCGCCGTGTACGCTCCGCCCATACCGGATGCGCGGTCACCGACGAGAAGATTGGTATAATGGAAATCGTCCGCTGCTGCGAAATTGCCGGTGAATAAAGCCCCACATACGGTAAACGTCAACCACAGTAGCTTTTTCTTCATGTGCACGACCCCCTTGTAATGTTTTCTGTAGTGAGCGCGGAAAGCACTATTTCAAAGACTTTGTATTCCCGGCAAATCGGTCCTTGTGCGTTTTATAAGTTCCCGTGTCGATACCTTCCCGGACGATGGTCTCCTTCAAGACGGCAATTCTGGCCTCATAGGACGGATGGGTCTTGTCGAGCACTTCGGTCTGCTTTCCCTTCAGCGCATTGAGACGCTCGAAATACTTTACCAATCCATTCGGTTCATAACCGGAAAGCGCGCAAAACATGACTGCGTCCCGGTCCGCCTGCGTCTCGTCTGCCCTCTTATATCCGTCCTTGAACAGGGTATCCAGTGCCTTGTCCACGGCCTGCGAAAAAGCAGCACGCGCCGATTCCGTGCTGCCGCCGATGAGATGCACAAGCCCCGAAACAGCTGATGCCTCCGTACCCTTGATGTTGAGTTCCTTTACCACATGCTTCTCGACAACGTGTCCCATCTCGTGAGCGAGCACGCCTGCAAGTTCGGCCTCGTCCTGCATCTTGAGCAATGCACCGCGGGTTACGAATACATAACCGCCGGGCGCCGCATAGGCGTTGATCTCGTCGGTATTCAGGATGGCGAAATGAAAAGCCAGCTCGGGACGGTTCGTCTGCCGTGAAAGCACCGTGCCGACCAGATTAACGTATTGCATAAGCACAGGATTGTCATACAGCCCGTACCGGGCGATCACCCGAGCCGCGACCTCGCGGCCGAACCTGACCTCCTCGGTGACGTCGGCGGCGACCTCTTCATCGGAGGTCGACAAGCGCTGGCGGAACTGCACTTCGGACCCGTCAGCAATAAGCGTTACGGGATCCAGTACCGTCAACATCGTCAAAACTGCGAATAATGATATGAGGATCTTCATGGTTAGTTCCCCTCCATGAACCGGCTGACCTCATCGGCGCTCACCTTAAAGGCTTCCACCTTTTCGAGCGACTCGTAGTCGGTCTTCTCTTCCTTGCTCAACCTTTTGCGGTCATCACGAGCAAGCCCCCTGGCAGCGGCAGCGCTCGTATAGGAGGAAGCCCGGCGGCGGACACCCTGTTTGATATCGGCCTCCTCGCCCTTGATAACCCCCGTTGTTTCGAAGGGCGGGTGGGTCGACACCAGAAGGGACGGAACGTATCCATCTTTATCGGAGATCCTGACCTTTACCCAGGAGCCTTCCCTGCCCGTTGAGGCAAGTTTGTATCCTCGGGAAACTTCGGATATGACCCCGGACTTGAACGACGGCCCGGCCATTACTTTTGCCTTTACACTCTGGACGTAATACTCTGTCTCGGCATACAAAGCACTGGTCAGTAAAACGCCGACTACACCGGCCGCTAAAATCAAAACAGACTTTTTCATGGAGACCTCCTGACTGATGTTTGCGAGCACAAAGTTCAACGTTCAGAATATCAGGCGCAAGTTCACATTTCATGCATGCACGAAATGCGAAAAGACGGCGTCATGCCTGTACTTCTAATTATGAACCCCGAACCTGATTCGACTTCTTATTACCTATCCGGTCGTATAAATCGTGACTGGTTGTTCCCTGCCCTTCACCTTGACATTACCCATGAGCTTACAATCTATCCTGCTCTTGATCTTTTCATACGTGTACTCGGAAAACAGCAGAGGGGTCTTAAATTCCTTGGTAATGCCCTCGAGCCGTGACGAGAGATTGACCGTGTCCCCCACGACCGTATAGTTTTTCTTTTGCTCGGAGCCGATGTTCCCGATCGTGGCCTCGCCCGTATTAATGCCGATACCTATCTTCACTTCCTGATCAAATCCCCGCTCCCTGAGCGTTTTGTTTACCTCTTTAAGTCCTTCGAGCATCTCCACCGCGGCCAGCACCGCCTTCTCCGCATGGTCGGCCATTTTGACAGGAGCGCCCCAGAAGGCCATGATCGCGTCGCCGATATATTTGTCGATCGTGCCATTATGTTTCAGGATGATACCGGCCATGACCGAAAAATGTATATTCAGCATTTCCACGACCTTTTCCGGCGGCGTGGTCTCTGATATGGTCGTGAAACCGCGGATATCGGAAAACAGTACCGTGAGCTCGACCTTTTGGCCGGCGCTTGTCTTCAGGTAGTCCTTGTAATTGTGCAGCACTTCGTGCAGCACGTCCTTGGACACATATTGGGCGAAGAGATGCGATACCTGCCGCTTCTCTGCCGACTCGGTGAAGGTCAGATAACCAAAGAAGAGAAAACCCGTGGAGACCGTGGCAAAAACAAAGGGGACCACATCGACCAGCGTGTTGAACTTGAACGAGATGAGCGCAATACCGATATAGAGCACAAGCATGGCCAGCGGGAAAACAGCTCTCATGATAAGCCGATTGTTGAACATCACAGCCCAGGTCGTCAGGAATACACCGATGAACATCGAGAGAAACGTCAGACGCTTGTTCGGCGGCCTCATGAAATCATTCTGGAGATAATTGTTCGCAAGGAAAACATGGAGCATCACACCCGGCGCACTGGGG
This sequence comes from Nitrospirota bacterium, assembly GCA_049793155.1. Classification (GTDB taxonomy): domain Bacteria; phylum Nitrospirota; class UBA9217; order UBA9217; family UBA9217; genus JALNZF01. The sequence continues at coordinate 330 of JBARBN010000223.1, read as the reverse complement.
GCTGCCGTCGGGATCACCTTCAGGTCCGCGCCACCCACAGCACTCAGGGCGATGAACACAATGCTGTCCCTGAAGGTATCCGGATCCACCAGCAGGTTTTCCACCTCGCCTTTTCTGATCTTCTGAAGTGACGCGAACACGCCGCTCATGGAATAGGTGTCCACCTTGTTCACGCCGTACATATTGATGATGCAGTTGCCATTGTCATCAACCGGGATGGCGCGGTCGTTGATCGTAATGGTGTCATTCTGTATCGAAACAACGCTTTTGTCATCGATGAAAGGAGAAAGGCCAAGAACAGGGAAATATTTGCCCTGATATTCACGAAGC
>JBARBN010000222.1:0-2667 GCA_049793155.1 Nitrospirota bacterium | reverse complement strand
GACGCTCGTACACGAAAGCGCCAAGAACTGCATTTTCTGCGGGGAGAACGTCATCAGCAAGACTGCCCGCTATCCGACCGATATGTTATCTGGAGGAAGAATACGCAAAGGAGAGGCTGTGCTTTTTGCGAACCTTTTCTCCGTGGGCGCCTATCATCCGGTCATCGCCCTCAGCAGCGCACATTTTCTGAAACTTACTGAGTTCTCCCCCCAACTTATCGCGGACGGGTTTATGGCAGGGCAGGAGTTTCTCCGGTCTGTGTACCGAAAAGATGACGCTGCAGCGTTTTCGACCGTATGCGCCAACTACCTTCTTCCGGCCGGCGCAAGCATCGTGCATCCGCACCTGCAGATGCTGATCACGCCGGTGGCCTATTCCTATCATGCGCGCATGCTGGACGCCGCGCGCCGATATTTCGAGAAAAACGGAACGTCCTTTTATGGCGACCTGGTTGCTGAAGAGAAACGACTCAGTGCACGCTATGTCGTTCAACAAAACAACTGGCACTGGCTTGCGGCCTTTTCACCCATGGGAAGTAATGAGATCATGGCAATACATGAGAACGAGGCGGACTTCGGGGAGCTTTCAGACGATGATCTGGGCGATCTTTCCCGGGGGATCTCCAGCGTTCTTCGTCTTTACGACGGTCTCGGACACCTGAGTTTCAACTATACGCTGTACTCCGTCCGGCGCAGCGGCAGCGACGCCGGTCAGCGGTGCGTATTCAAGATCATCAGCCGCCAGAACCTGTATCCCAACTACCGGAATGACGATTACTTCCTGCAAAAGATGCTGCAAACGGAATTGATCTTCAACCTGCCGGAGGAACTGGCGGAGAAGTTGAGAGAAATATTCCACCAGCATGAATAATCTGTTTCATGTCTGCGATAGAATGCTCCCGTACAATAAAAAGGTCCTTCAGAGCTACCCGGCGCAGGGGAACGTCAGAAATCTTTGCCTTTCGAGAAGCCCCTGCATCCCATGAACAGGTTCGCGCACAAGCATGCCAAGGGAGAAAAGACCGAAGTTGCCACAAAGCCAGGCAGACACGGCCGAGCCCGTTCCCCCGGGCGAGGGGTAAGTGCTGCGATGCTCGAAAGGCTTGTTATCAGTACCGGCAATCATGCCCTGCGCGGAGCTGTGAACTGGGGTGCAGAAAAAAATAGGATCGTGACCTGTGCTGAATCAGAAACAGATAAAAGCGACCCACACAAAACCCGGAAGGCCAATAAAAAAGATCATCTCCAGGAGGAGTGGTAACTTATAATGCTTTCCCGTAATCGGACCAAAAGACCCATCAAATCCCCTGGCCGTTATTATACAAACAGTTTATAATTAGACCGTGTGGCAACCGGTATGGTCTCTTGGAAACTACGGGGGAGCCCTGGTCGGCCTTCTCGCCGCATATAATCTCTGCTAAAGTGAAAGAGAGGTATTGTATGACAAAATTCAATTGCAGTCTTTGCGGGGCCGTGTGGCAGAAGCACGGGAAGACAAATTGCTGGAGCGCCGATCAGGCGCAGGCTCCGCCAAAACCCGGATATTGTCCCTCCCGGGAACACCTCCCGCTCATTAATGATGCCTTCGATGAGTACCGGGGATCGAGCGAGGACGCGAAGATCGCCCGGGTGGCCGCGCAGGTCGAAGGCATGTGCTATCAGCCGACGCCGGGCAAAGACACGATAAACGCGCGGTGGACGCGGGTAGAGGATACCATCGCCTTCGCGAAGCTGATGAAGTACCAACGGATCGGGATCGCCACCTGCATCGGCCTCCTTGACGAAACGAACCGGCTGGCGCTGATCCTGCGCGCGCAAGGCTTCGAACCCCTCTCGGTCTGCTGCAAGGCCGGCAGCAAGGACAAACTTGAACTGGGAATTACGGAGGTGGACAAAGTGAGGCCGGGTACGTTCGAACCTGCCTGCAACCCCATCGCCCAGGCGCGGCTCCTGAATACGGCGCAAACCGACATGAACATCATCGTGGGGCTCTGCGTGGGACACGATATGCTGTTCAGCAGGCATTCGAACGCCCCGGTCACAACCCTGGTGGTCAAGGACCGGGTGACAGGCCACAATCCGGTCAGTGTGCTGTACGGACAGAACTTCTATTATAAGCGGCTGCAAGGAGAGCCCCTGGACGTGCCGACGCCGGGGCCGGCGAAGGTGCAAAAGAAAAAAAAGACGGCTTCGCGAAAGCCGTCCATCACGAGAGGCAAACGGCGTCCGGCAAAGCGGACGTAAACGAACATCGTGGAATGAGGATACGGGATGCCGGCTCCCCTTGCCCGGCAACGCAGGAAACAACAATCCCTTGCGTATTCCTTATGCCGTTATCGCACGACCTTGAACGCGTGCGTCCAGTCGTTCCTGAGAAAACCGGGAATGCACCAGGGCATGCAGAGCGGTTCTATTGCACGCGCCCCTTCCGCCTTGCCCATGTCCTCGGGCTCCCATGGAGGCGCTCCATCAGCGACTCGTTAAGATCGATGAAGAACCGGATCACGCCGTTCTCCGCGGGAAGGTCCGCGATCGGGTTTGTCTTTGCCAAGCATCTGCAACGCCTCTCGTTCTGATTCTAGCACGACGTGATACGATCGGGCGTCCCTGATGATTCCGCAAGAAGTGGCTGAAGACAAGACGCTCAACAAGTGCTATAATCAGACC
>JBARBN010000221.1:0-7036 GCA_049793155.1 Nitrospirota bacterium | reverse complement strand
TCCGGGCTGTAAGCAAGGCTGCTGAGACCGCAATCACTATTGATGGCCTTCAGCTGGACCGCCGTGCTGATGTTCCAGAAGATCAACTTGCAGGCGCTCTCCTGGCCGACTCCCGCCACCGGAATTCCAAAGGCGCCTCTCACCATGACCGCTGTGGAAACGGAATCGCCCGACGTCAGGACATTGCTGCCGGGGATGAACGCGAATACGGACACCTTGTCGGAATGACCCTCCAGAGACTTGCCCGGATTTCCTGTTGACGCATCCCAGATCATGATCGTGTTGTCATCACTGCCGGTGACGAGATGCTTGCCGTCGGGGCTGTAAACGACCGTATTGACGTTATTCGAATGTCCGCTCAGGGTTTTAAATTTATCGCCGGTGGCCGCGTCCCAGATGATCGCGGACTTATCCTTGCTTGCCGTGGCCACCCGTGACCCGTCGGGGCTGAACGCTATTCCCATTACATCATCATCGTGGCCGCTTAATTTCTTGAACAGGTCGTCTTTTTTAATATTCCACAACATGGCTTTTTTGTCGTCGCCGGCGATCGCCAGAAGACTGCCGTCCTGGTTGAACGAAAGCGCCCTCACGCTGTTGAAGGCCTTTATCTTTGCGATCTTCTTCCATGTCTGCGCGTCCCATAAGATCACCTTATGATCACGATCTCCTGAGGCCAGATATTTTCCATCACGACTGAATGCCAGAGCAGTAACGTCGCTATCGTTTTCTTTTTTGAGCTTGTTCGTGATCTGCCAATTTGCCCTGTCCCAGATAATAACCTCTTTGTCGGAGGTGCCGATGGCCATCACTTTGCCATCCGGGCTGAACGCGATGGAGAGCACATCCCCTGAATAGCCTTTCAGGGTCTTGATCTTTTCATAGTTCAACGGAACGGATGTCTCTGCTTCTGCTAAGACAGTGGACGTGAAGAAAAGGAGCGTGAAAATAATCAAGCCGGTTCTCAATTTCATTGTCGGTTACCTCCTCTGACCTGGTTTCATGAAACGCTTTACTTCTTTTTGCTCTTGGGCTTTTTGACTTCTTTCTTTGAACCCTGCTGAGATTTTGCCATGATCCATCACCTCTTTCATTTAGTATTCTTGTCTTTTGAATCCTGCGCGTGAACGAACAGGATCGACATGCAAATAAAAAAGGCTGACCCTCCCGGGGCCAGCCTTGCTGTTTACTTATCCTGCGCCTTGATCGAAACCAGCTCAACCTCGAATATCAAAACCGCGTTCGGACCGATCGGCCCGCCCTGCGTACCGCTCGCACCGTATGCAAGGTCTGAAGGGATAACAAGCTGCCACTTGGAGCCTTCTTTCATGAGCTGCAGGGCCTCGGTCCATCCCTTGATCACACCGCTCACGGGGAACGTTGCGGGTTGTCCGCGTTTGTATGAACTGTCGAACTCGGTCCCGTCGATCAGTGTGCCGCGGTACTGGACAGTTACCGTATCGCTCGCCTTCGGAGTCTTGCCTTTCCCCTGCGTGATGACCTTATATTGAAGACCGCTCGGCAGGGTCTTTACCCCCTCCTTGGTCTTGTTCTTTGCAAGAAAAGCTTCCCCTTCTTTTTTATTCTTATCGCCCAGGGCCTTCATTCGTTCCTGCTGTTTTGCCTGGAGGTCCTTCTGGAGGCCCGTGATGGTTGTTTTGACCTCTTCATCGGTCATCAAAGGCTTGTTGCCGGCCAGGATGTCCTTGATCGCTCTTGCAACGATGTCCGCATCAACATCGATTTCATTCTTTTTCAGGCCATTGCCCACATCCAGGCCGATAGCGTAGCTGATCTTGTCTTTCTCAGTCTTCAGTTCCACCTTTTCCGCGGCAAGGACCGGACTCGCGGCCAGCGCCATGCACATGATTATTACGAGACGTGATTTCATATCTTCTCCTTTTTATTTAATTTTCTAAAGTACAAAAATACCAGCATTCGTTCAGTTTGTCAATCCCTCCGTGCATAAGGAACGAGTACAACGGGTACGGAATGCACCGCGCCGGACCTACAGCAGAACATCGAGCAGCGTGAACACGAAGATCGTCACGCTGATGTAGCCGTTCATATTGAAAAAAGCCATATTCAGTTTTGAAAGATCGTCCTCCTTGACCAGGGTATGCTCGTAGATGATCATACAGAACGCGATGATAACGCCTGCGAGATAATACCAATGGAGCGAGAGCAGCACATAGAGCGAGAAGAGCGCAGCCATCGTGATGGCGTGCGAGCCCCGGGAGATCCAGAGCGACCGCCCGATCCCGAACTGCTGGGGTATGGAGTGGAGCCCCGCCTTGCGGTCAAAGTCCATGTCCTGGAGCGCGTAGAGCACGTCGAAACCGAGAAGCCAGAACAGCACCGCGGCGCCGAGCACAAGCGCCGGAGCCTCGATCTTCCCCGTGACCGCGATCCACGAACCGATCGGCGCGAGGCAGATGGCAAGCCCGAGGAACGCGTGCGACAGGAAGGTGAACCGCTTGGTGTAGGAGTAGAAGAATACGACCGCGAGCGCCACGGGCGACAGAACGAAACTGAGCGTGTTCAGCCGATATGCTGCATATATCAGAAGGGCCGACGAGGCCGCGGTGAACAGGATCACCTGGGCCGGCGTCACCTGTCCCCGGGGAAGGGCCCGCATACTGGTCCTCGGGTTCTCCGCATCGAAGGCCCGGTCCGCCCACCGGTTGAACCCCATGGCAGCCGAGCGTGCGCCGACCATGGCCACGACGATCCAGAGGACCGTGCTCCATGCGGGCAACCCCCGCGCTGCCAGCAGCGCACCGGTGAACGCGAAGGGCAGCGCGAAGATCGTATGTTCGAATTTGATCATCTCGAGGATGATCCTTATCTTATTCAGCATAAGCTTTTTCCTATTAGTATCGCGAGTTTTTTCGTCATTCCCGAATGCCTTAATCGGGAATCCAGGTTTTCAAAACCTTCTGGATTCCGGGTCAAGCCCGGAATGACGGATTAAAGCAATAAACGCAAGCATTCAATAAAAGTTCGCCGTCCTCTCGTGTCATCTTTTTATTTTTTCGGCAGCTGTTTTTTCTCCCACTCCGTTATCTTTTTCCTGATGTCCGGCATTGCCTTCTTCGCTGCCTCGATGCCCGCAAGCATGCACCGCTTCTTCTGGCTGAAATCGAGCATTCCCACGTCGCCTACGGCCGGTGTGATGAGCACATCGGCGTTCTTTCTTGTAAATTTTGCGTTCTCGCTGGACATGATGGTGACCGCCTGCAGCATGACATCGATGAGATTCGTGATGTTGAAATTTATCACGTTCTCGCTGATGTCCACAGCGATCACGATGTCCGCGCCCCGTTCCCGCGCCACGGAGCTTGGGAGATTCTCCACCACGCCGCCGTCAACAAGCAGCTTTCCCTGGTGATCCACCGGGTTGAACACGCCGGGAATGGCGCTGCTTGCGTGCACGGCTTTGGCCACCGAGCCATGGTCGAGGACCACACGCGTCCCGCGGTTCAGGTCCGTCGCGACCGCCGCAAAGGGCAGTTTGAGGTCCTCGATGTTCGCGACCGGGATCTTTGCCTTCACGAAGTCTTCCAGCTTATCTCCCTTGGCGAGGCCCATACTGGTAAACACGGAGAGTATCCCGTAATCAAAAACCTGGTCTTTCTCCAGGGAAAACGCCGTCCACTCAAGTTCAAAACTGTTCGCGTCCGAAGCATAGATCGCGCCGATAAGGCTCCCGACGCTCGTGCCGACGATCATGTCGATCGGGATCTTCTCCTGTTCGAGCGCACGTATGACGCCGATATGCGCGAAGCCCCGCGCAGCGCCGCCGCCGAGCACAAGCGCGATCCTCGGCTTCGGGCTCTCCGTCAGGGGCGGTCCCTGTGTTGACGCGCAGGAGGCAAGCAGCACCGCTAATGTGACCATCTCAAGAACCATCTTTGTTTTTTTCAGCATAATCTTCCTCAATGAAATAAGAATTTTACCACGGAGACACTGAGTCACGGAGACTACAGGACAAGTCTCTTGATTCCATTTTTAATTGTATTAGCATGAAAATTTATAATAAGACCGACTTTGAACCCTGAAAGCCTTAAGTATGTTAATAGCTGAGCTTCATGAACAGGCAATATTTTCTCTACACATTTAATCTCTACGACTGCCTTATTATCCGCAACCACATCCATGCGGTAGCCGCATTCAAGCTTAACACCTTTATACTCCAATGGAAGCGGTTTCTGCCGTTCAAAAGGAACCTTCTGCAACCGCAGTTCATGACAATAGCATTCCTCATACGCGGATTCTAGTAAACCCGGCCCCAAATGCCGATGAACCTCGATCGCACATGCAATAATCTTTTGAGTCAATTCCTCATGATGGAGCATTTCTCCGTGTCTCCGTGTCTCCGTGGTTTATTTTGCCTCTTCCAGCATCTTAACCACTTCTCCATAGAGCGTTTTCACGATCTCGTCGTAGTCTCTGCCCCCGGGATGGACAGGCCTCCCGAATGAGATCTTGACGTGCGACGGCTTCGGGAACAACTTCCCGGACGGCAGCATTTCATAGGTGCCGCTTATCGCGACCGGGACGATCGGGATGTTCAGTTCTTTTGAGATGATCCCCACGCCCTTTTTGAACTCCTTGATGCCCCCGTCGCGCGAACGGCTTCCTTCAGGGAAGACGAGCAGGATCTTTCCGCGGCGCAGCACGTACGCTGACAGCTGGAGCGCATTGTGAAGCCTGGTTTCCATGTCGACCGGGATCACGTGGAAGAACCTTGCTATCCTCGACGAGATCGGCCCGCCGAAAAATTCGGTAGCGCCGAGAAAAAAGACCCTCGAGCTGGTCTTCCAGGAGATCGCGGCAGTGATCGACGGAACATCGGCAAGGCTCAGATGGTTCGGGGCGATGATGTAGGCCCCCATCCCGGGCAGGTTTTCGACACCCGTCGCCGACAGACGGCCGTAGACCTTCATCGTCAGGGTGATCAGCAGTTTGACCGCATATCGAACTGAATTCATGATCGCGCCGAACTCAAGCCAGATCGTTTTCCGCGCCTCTTCCGCAGGCTCTTGGGCGAGGATCTCGGTCCACGACGACCGCACCCGCTCTCCTGCCTTCAGCGGCCCCGAGGCCAGCAGCTCCTTGATCTTCTGCACCGCGTCCTTCACGGTAAACACCTCGGATCCGAACGAATCAGGCAGGCTGATGCCGAATGACTTCTCGATGCTCACGACAAACTCCACGCGGCTGAGCGAATCGAGCCCCAGGTCGAGCTCGAGGTTGTCCTCAGGCGCGATCTTCTTTTTCGCGGAGAACGGCTCGAGACAGGCCAACAGTTTCCCGGCCACCGGGTCCGACAGCAGGGCGCTATCGATCTCCTGAATGGTTTTGTCGGTTCGCTCCCCTCCCTGCTGATAGAGTTCCCTGACCTTGCTTCTCTTCAGCTTGCCCAGACGAGTGGCCGGAAGGGGCTCTTTGAATATCCTGAGACCCGTGATCCGCTTGTACGGCGGCAGATCCTTTGCAAGGTCTTCGATCGCGAAGGCAATGGTCTCCCGCGAGTTGGAGAGGTTCTTTTTTTTGAGATAGTCGAAATCCGGGACCACCGCGGCCTCGATCCCGCGCTCGCCCTGGATAAGGCAGATCTCCTTGATCGACGGTATCTGCTTGTAGAACTTTTCAAGTTCGTCCGGGAAGATCTTCTTTCCCGTCGAGAGCACGATCATCTCCTTGGACCTGCCGGTGATGAAGAAGTATCCGTCCTTGTCGCGATAACCCAGGTCGCCGGTATAGAACCATCCGTCACGCACCGCCTCGGCGGTCTCCTCCGGTTTTTTGTAGTACCCGAGCATCACGTTCGGCCCGCGCACCGCGATCTCGCCCATGCCGTGCTCGTCCGGCTTTTCGATCCTGACCTCAACGTCTGGCAGGGCGATGCCGATGGAGCCGGCCTTCTGTTTCGAGAGGGGGTTGAAGGCCGAGACCGGCGATGTCTCGGTGAGCCCGTACCCTTCGATGATGGTGAAGCCGAGATTGGTCATGTCGGTATACACGTCGGGCTCGAGCCGGGCGCCGCCGCTCGCGAAGAAACGGAACCTTGGACCGAACCTGGCGTGAACGGTGTGGAAGAGCGCCTTGCCGATATTGGTCCCGGCCGTCCTCAGGAGCAGGTAGTTGACGCGGAGGAATACGCTCACCAGCATGCGTACGGGCGCCGGCTTCCTGCGGATCTCATCGAAAATGGCCCTGCGAAGACCGTTATAGAGCAGCGGAACGCCGACAAGGACGCTGACGCCGGTCTCCCGCATGCAGGCAAGAATATCGGGCCCCTTGAGACTGTTCAGGACCGTCACCGTCGCGCCAAGAGCAAACGGCAGCAGGATACAGGCCATCGCGGGATAGGTATGGTGGAGGGGGAGGAGAAGCAAAAGGTTGTCGGTGTGGTCGAAGAGGTCAAGCTTGATAACGCTCTCCAGGTTCGACGCCAGGTTGCCGTGCGAGAGCATCACCCCTTTGGGATCGCCCGTCGTGCCAGAGGTATACAGAATCGCGGCCAGGTCGCCTGCCGGCGGCGCAGGAGGGATCGCGGCATCGTGATGTGCCGTAACCATATCATGGAATGGCACGCCGGCGCCGGGATCGAAGGCGATGACGATGAGTGAGCCGTTTTTGGGCAGCTTTTGACGGACCGCGTCGGATACAAAGACCGTCTTTGCCCCGGAGCTGGCCAACAGGAGCGCGACCTCCTTGTCCGTAAGCTGGGCATCCAGCGGCACGATGACCGCACCATAAGCGACGACAGCCAGATACGTGATCATCCACTCGGGACGGTTCTCGGAAAGAAGGGCAATCCGGTCTCCCTTGTTGATCCCGTGTTCAGAAAGCGAGCGGGCAACAGACGCCACGCCCCGGACAAGGTCGCTGTACGTGTGCTGCTGATACCGGTCACCCGTTTTTATCTGAACGGCGACCTTGTCGGGATATCGCGATGCCGATTCCTGCATTCTGGTCAGGAGCATGTCATGCCTCGCAGGGGAATATGATGAGAGCGGAACGCTAG
>JBARBN010000220.1:0-2777 GCA_049793155.1 Nitrospirota bacterium | reverse complement strand
TCGGCACGGTGACCCATTATTACAGCCATCTTGGCGTTGCCATAGTCCAGATCAACAACGGTACGCTCAAAAGAGGCGACCCGATCCATATTCAAGGCCATACCACGGATTTCACCCAGCCGGTAGAGTCCATGGAGTTGGAACATCAGCATATAGACAAGGCTGTGACCGGTCAAGTCGTCGGTGTGCAGGTCAAGGACGAGGCACGAGTACACGATATCGTGTACCTGATAAAATAGCGCCGGTTGCGCCGACGACCGTGTGGTGCCATCATGCCAGCGCAGGTCCGCATGTCTGCGCTGAATTTATTTACATAAGTCCCCTCACCCTTCAAAAACATTCGGGGCGAGAGGTTAGTATGAACGGTCTCAAAATGGAAACAACCTAATCGTGATCCAAAGGCCGTCATTCCCGAAGGTTTTATCGGGAATCTTGTGTTAAACCATATCCCCGATAGGAGCATTCGGGGATGACAATCTATCTGGTATTCGAAATATATATTCAATAATGAGACTGCTATTACCCGAAGGAGTCCATCATCCCGACCATTTACGGCAACACGACCGGCCTCAAGCCCGCTGAAATAAAGACGCTCGAGCGTCTCTATCGCAGAAAAATGCCGCCCGACACGGTCATCACTCCCGAGGCTGCTCGCGCACTCTCTGAGGCGTCATCCGGGATCGGGCGCCAGGTGGGCCTCATCATCGACCGTTCCGGAAGCGTCCGAAACGTGCTCGTTGGCACGAACCATGACATCCTTATCCCAGATCTCTCGGAGCACCGGCTTGGCGCACGGCGCCTGCGCGGGGTGCGATTCATCCACACACACCTGAAAAATACCCCCTTGAACCAGGAAGACCTCACGGACCTGGCGCTCCTCAGGCTGGACATGATAGCAGCCCTCGCCGTCGGCCCCAACGGGATCCCCGGGACCATCTCGATCGCCTATCTGGTCCCGCCGAATCCGTCGGGAAAAATCACTGAGGTCCTGCCGCCGCAGTCCGTACACTCCCTCGACCTGAACGCAACGGAATTCATCGCGGATATCGAACGGGAAATGGAGCGGGCGCAGTCGGCCCTCGTGGTCTCAAAAAAAGACCGCGCTATCCTCGTGAGCGTATCGAAGAAGAGCAGACACGAACAGGAAGAGTCCATCGAAGAGCTCAAGGAACTTGCGCGAACGGACGCGATCACCGTGCTCGACACCGTGGTCCAGAGACTGCACGAGATCAATCCGAAATATCTTCTGGGCGAGGGCAAGCTCAAGGAGCTCATTATCCGCTCCCAGCAACTCGGCGCCGACCTCGTCGTGTTCAATCAGGACCTGACGCCTGCACAGGTCAAGTCCATCGGCGACATCACCGAGATGCGGGTCATCGACCGCACTCAGCTCATCCTCGACATCTTCGCGCGCAGGGCGCACAGCGGCGACGGCAAGGTGCAGGTGGAGCTTGCACAGCTCAAGTATCGCCTTCCGAGATTATCGGAACGCTCGACCGCCCTCTCGCGGCTTACCGGCGGCATCGGCGGACGCGGCCCGGGAGAGACGAGGCTCGAGGTAGATATGCGCCGCGCGCGGGACAAGATCCGGAGGCTGGAGAAGCAGCTCGACGCCCTCGGAAAGGCCAGGGACCAGCGGCGTGAACGGCGCATCAAAAGCGAGATCCCCATCGTCTCGATCGCAGGCTACACGAACGCGGGCAAGTCCACGCTCTTCAATACCCTGACACGATCCGAGGTAAAGGCCGAGGACCTGCTCTTTGCAACGCTCGACACGGCCACGCGCAGGCTCCGTTTCCCTCGCGACCGCGAGGTGGTCATCACCGACACTGTGGGGTTCATCAAGGACCTGCCGAAAGACCTGCTCGGCGCTTTCCGTGCGACACTTGATGAGATGCAGGACGCGGACCTGATCCTGCATGTCGTGGACATCAGCAATCCGCGCTTCGAGCAACAGATGGAATCGGTCAATAAGCTCCTGACGGAGATCGATCTTGATGAGATCCCCCAGCTCATCGTGTTGAATAAGGTCGATCTCGTGAACAGGTTTTGGGCCAAGGCCGTCGCGGCGCGTTTTAAGGGGGTGGTTTGTTCTGCGATCGATCAGGATTCGTTCGGAGCTCTGCTGAAGGAGATCGAGAAGAGATTATGGACGGAAGATAGTCCAGTATCAGGAGTTCGGGGTTCCGAAAGTGAAGGTCAAGCATAGTTTAGACTTACTCGTGGCATTTTGGTCCCGCCATATCAAAAAAGTCCCCGGAATAAATCATTCCAGGGACTTTTTCTTTCTCTACCTACCCACCGACATAGCCGGGAGAAAATTCAATGTCTCCGGGTTTTTCAATCGCATTCACTTGCGCTGTCTCCGCGTAATCCACAGAACCTTTCCAGTCAACGTTGCAGGAATGCGACAATATCTGGAGCTTCCAGTCGATCTGGTCCGCGAGCTCACCCAGGTGCCGTCCGAACATCCCGCCTTCGATGTCTTTTCCCGGACCTTTCGCGACAGACCGATTCTTCAGTTCAATGATCCTTTCCTTCATTTCTAACAGCTCGGTATAGACTTCATCGCAAAATCCTTTGCTCTCTTTCACATTCATAACGGTTGCCATAATACACCTCCTTGCAAATAGACTTCTTTTACATATCCTGATTCAATTATAGCATATAAAAAGGAGTGCAATGGTGTTGTTTTCATAATCAAACCATATATTAACCGATGCGGTAAGACTGCCACGCCAAGCCTTCCTGTTTGATGGTTATTCTTTGTTATCATG
>JBARBN010000219.1:0-3710 GCA_049793155.1 Nitrospirota bacterium | reverse complement strand
GAATACATCTTGAGAACGATCGCGGTGCTGCTGAGAGACGCCAGAAAGCCGAAGAACACGGCCTGCGGCAGGGAATAGTGGAGCAGGAGCGCGATGCCGGTTACCGCGGCAATGGTCAACAGCACCTGGGTGCCGCCGCCGATCAGGAACTGACGGCCCGATCTCATGATGTCGGCGATCGAGAACTCGAGTCCGACGGTAAACAGGAGCAGAACAACGCCGATGTCAGCGAGCCGTTCGACGACGCGGGTCTCGGTTATAATGGCGGCGCCGTAAGGACCGATAAGCACGCCGTTGATCAGGAATCCCACGAGCGCCGGCAGTTTTGCCCGGTGAAATATGTAGGTGATGGGAAGCGAGACGGCCAGAATGATGATCAGCTCTCGCAGTATGGTTATTTCCTGATTCTGCATGACAGTATCATATCATATTTTGGTTCATTCGCAAAAAATTGAAAAAAATATAAATGCTTGTCTCGCGCAAAGCCGCAGAGTGCGCAAAGAAAAGCAACAGCAAATACGGGCACAATATATCCGAATTTGGATGAAAAGTGTTTTTGCGCCTTTGCGCGAAAATATTTGTATTTGATCTTGATTTACTGGTGACTTTGCACGGTGGTAATGTTCCTGCGCTTCACGATCGCGGCCAGAAAAACAATTCCGCATATCAGCCCGCCCAGGGCGAAGGTGAGGGGCGCATTGATCCAGTGGGCGACCGTACCGGCGAACATGCTGCCGAAGGGCGTGAGACCGCCGAAGGACAGGATGTACAGGCTCATAACGCGGCCGCGCAGGCGATCTTCGGTATTCAGCTGGACCAGGGTATTTGCCATTCCGAAGAAGATGATCATGGACATGCCCGCAAGGGCGAGCAGGAGGGCGGTCAGGGCGTATGATCTCTGCAGACCGATAAGCATAAGAAACACCGAAAGCCCCATGCCTCCGCCGAGCAGAAGGGTCTGTTTTGGGCCCCATTGGCTCAATATTGCAAGCGATACCGACCCGATCAACGCCCCTGCGCCGAATGAGGACATGAGCAGGCCGAAGGCCGCGGCGTCGCGGTTCAGTTCCATTTTTGCGAACACCGGGACAAGCACATTAAAATTCGTCCCGAAGACGCTGACCACCGAGACCAGAAGGATCGTCGTAAGGACCACGGGAGTTGCCCGAACGTAACCGATGGCCTCCCTCATGTCCAGCAGTACGTTATAGACGGGCTTTGCCCTGCGCGAGGCGGACTCGGTGTTCATGAACAAAAGACCCGCAAGAACGGCGAGAAAACTCAGACCATTTATGAAGAAACAGGCAGCGGTCCCTGCAGCGGTGATCAGCAGACCTGCAAGCGCCGGCCCGACCGCCCTGGCGGAATTAAAGACGGACGAGTTGAGCGCGATGGCGTTCATCAGGTCTTCCTTTCCCACCAGATCGATGATGAACGCCTGCCTGGCAGGCATGTCGATCGTGTTCACGATGCCGAGAAGCGTTGCAAGGACGACCACGTGCCAGTACTGCACGGTCCCTGTCCAGACCAGGATCGAAAGCACGAAGGCAAGGGTCATGAGCGCGGCCTGGGTCCCGATGATGATCTTCCGTTTGTCGAAGTAATCTATGAACGGCCCGGTGAAGAGCGAGAGGAAAAGCATGGGCAGGAACTGGAGCGCGGAAACGATGCCAAGCTTCAGAGATGAATGGGTCAGCTCCAGCACCAGCCATGCCTGAGCCACGTTCTGCATCCAGGTGCCGATGAGGGACACGAGCTGTCCGGACCAGAACAAACGGAAGTTCCGGTGGCGCAGGGAGCTGAAGAGGGTCTTTGTAATAGATGGTTCTTGCATAGTTTTATCGAAGCGTACTGATAAAGTATATCACGGGGATGTCTGACCGAAAAGAGAAGGGTGATTCAAGGCGGATTATATCTGAAGCAGCGACATTTTTACGAGTCCGCAATTTCGATCAGGCGCAACGAGTATCGAATATGGATCGTAACCTGCACATGAACCGCACGGGTGATGGCAGGCGGATCTAATAAGATCAACTATAATTATACATGTTCTGCAGGATCTTTATCTGGAACTCCGCGCTTTTCCAGATGACCTTTATCGAATCTTCGGAAATACTCCTCCAATGCAGCCCGGTGGGTTGATACACGTGGCGCTCCGTTGACAACTCATATTTCAGAACCAGGGGGTCGAGTTCCTGAAACACATAGATGCGACCTTTGGGAACGAATTGAAACTGGGAGAGATCGGTCCGGTATTTACAAAGCAGCAAACCATCTTTGTAGGTAGTCAAAAGGTTAGCGTAGGCCGCGAGCAGGTCGCGCTCCCCTTGTGAGGTCGTCCGGTCTTTTAAGGCCGCCGTCCCGGCGGTAAGTCTTTGCAGCAAGGTATCAGGCATTGCGCAGGGTTTCCCCGATGTAATTGAAGACTGCAGGTCCAGCGCGGTCCGGTTCAATTCCGCGAATTTCGCCTTATCTATGCCCGGTTCCGATTCACACCCTGAGCAGAAAAGTATAATTGCCGACAAGAATAAAATGACGATACCACCCTGTTTCATGCGTCTCCTCCATTCATAAGGGAAAGGTAACACTTCCCGAAGCCAAGCAACCATATCAGCTTCCATTGCGGATATGCGCCAATACCCGTTCGAGCCGCGCCTGCGGACTGCCTGTGACCTCCAGCACGTCCACCTCGAAGTCGAATGAGTCCCCCAGGATGAGCTCCTGGAACTCTTCGTCCACACGCAGCCTGTACGCGGCGTCCTGCGACAACGGGAGGACTATCCGATCCGGCTTTTCGATGGATAAGAATACGATCAGATCAAGCTTCCTGAGCGCGGTTTTAACGCGAGGCAGCCACTTCTCGAGATCAAACGCTTCGGCGTCGGCATGCGTCAGGAGGTAACCCAGAATATCGGCAGGACACCGGTCGAAGATGACGTTCTGCACGCTCTCGACCAGGTTCTCGATGGATCGCTCCAACATATGTTCGAAGTCTTCGAGAGAGGGCAACTCAGCAAATTCGTATCCCTCCTCGGCTAAAAGGTAATAGGGCTCTTCGATGGCCGTATAGTGCGGGAGCACTTCCGACAATGCCTCGACAAGCGTCGACTTGCCTGAAAAGTGGGTCCCTGAAATGGCGATCCGCATATTAGTTCACCAGAGACAGGCCCTCCGTGAATGGGAACTTCAATGCATGGGAACTGTTAACCTTTTTTCTTAAACAATTCTTTCAATCTGTCCCGCTTGGCGTTGTTAAGCCGGTACACTGACTGCGTACCCGGTATTTTACTCTCCAGGATCGTCCCTTCTAACACAAGGTCCTTTACCACTTCCTGTACCATGGTCGGGAGATACTTGTTCCCCCGGTCGGGAAGCCAGACCTGCAAAATACCATCCAATGAATCCTGGGCATTTGGGTGCTTTCCTAAATACGTCAGAATTTCACGCGCAATCTGCGATTTATCAGGTAAACACACATCTCCATTCATACGGCCCCCATAGTAATTCGTGATGAGGTCTCATCGCGATCGATTCTTCCTAAAGGCGATGTTGCTCCAGCTTTCCGATCTATCCTCTCAATACCCTCTTGTCCCCGACGCGCTGCGTCAGCTTCTGCGAATCGAAGTATTCCATGATCGGGACCGCGAACTTGCGGGAGGTCCTGGCGAGGTCGCGGAACTCGCCCATGGTGATCTCTTTTTTTGCCGCAA
>JBARBN010000218.1:0-2009 GCA_049793155.1 Nitrospirota bacterium | reverse complement strand
ACACAGCCTGTTCGCCGAAAAGGTCCGTTTCCGTCTCTTCTGCGAATGTGGTTTCTATCAGCCCCGCTCTGGTGGCGCCCAGCGCTCTGGCATAGGCCATTCCGACCTCTCTACAACTACCGCCTGGGTTTTGGTAAACCGCCAAAAGAGCCGGCACACCAAAGCCGGTCTTGTACATACGTCGCACCAAATGGCCTGGCCCCTTGGGAGCTATCATAAAAACATCAACATCCTCATGCGGCTGTATCTGGTTAAAATGAATATTGAAACCATGAGCGAAAGCCAATGTTTTACCCTTGCCCAGATGTGGACAAATTTTTTCGCGATAGAGGCTCCCCTGAATTTCATCAGGCACTAGAATCATGAGTATGTCAGCCTGTTTTGTCACAGCATCCACTTCCATAACTTCCAGGCCGTCCTGCATGACCTTGTCCCACCGTCGACTCGATCTCTGCAAACCGACAATTACCTTAACACCTGAATCTGACAGATTGAGAGCATGGGCGTGCCCCTGACTCCCATAGCCAATGATGGCCACCGTTTTGCCCTGCAAAAACGATGGATCAGCGTCGTGATCATAATAAATTTTTGGCAAAGTGCTTCTCCAAATTTGTAAAAAAGTATCAACAATGACTTAACTGATCGATTTTAACAAAAACGTCGCTTATCATCAATACTATGGAGCAATTTTCATGTCGGTGCTGAATATTAAGTAGAGATGGTTTTTTATTTGCCGCTGTCATCCTTGAAAACATGGCGGGGCGGCTCTATCAATACAGTTGTATCCGCGGGAACAGAAGATGTGAGCCAGACATTTCCACCTATGACCGACCGAGCGCCAATTATAGTTTCGCCCCCTAAGATTGTCGCCTGCGCATATATCGTGACGGCATCCTCTATAGTAGGATGCCTCTTTCGACCTCTCAAATAGTTTCCACCTTCGGACTCACGGGGGACTGATAATGCCCCCAACGTTACGCCCTGATATATTCGAACACGGTCCCCGATATTTGTGGTTTCTCCTATGACTACGCCGGTTCCGTGGTCAATAAAGAATTCCTTTCCTATTGTAGCGCCGGGATTTATATCGATTCCAGTCAGTGAGTGAGCATGTTCCGTCATTATTCTGGGCATTAAAGGTATGTTCTTCACGAACAGCTCATGCGCTACTCTGTAAACGAAAATAGCGTACAAACCGGGGTACGAAAAAACAATTTCATCCAGACTTTTTGCCGCCGGGTCACCGTCGTAATGGGCCTTTACATCAAGGGCTAGAGCAAGTCTTAATGCGGGCAATTTCTCCATGAACAGGATCGCTTCCTCGCTCCCTCTCTGAACGCATTTCACGCAAAGACTGTCCATTCTTCGGCATTCGTGTCTTATACTTCTGGACAGTTGAGCTGAAAGCGATTCGTACAAACTTATCAATTCATTGCCGAGATGATATTCCAATGTTGAAGGACTTAACTCCTGTCGGCCGAAAAAGCCTGGGAATAAAATATCCTGCAACATCCCTAATATTTTTATGATCTCATCCTTTGAAGGTATCAGAGTTGCGCCGACATGGTCTATGGTCTTGTCGTCATTGCATGACCGGACCATCGCGGAGATTACTTCACGTATCCTGTTTTCCTGGGAAGGGATCAGTTGATCCTCCTTGAATTCACAGAAATCAGGAGGATCGTCATCATGAAAAATGGAGCGATTCATCTCATTACACCTTCCTAAACCGGAACTTAGTCTCGGTAAAAATTCATCCTGCGCTTCAACAGGCAAAACTGGTTTGTTGGGAACTCTTAAATAATACACTGGAGGTGTTATTGCCTCGGAACGACAAATAGGGCATCGGCTCGGAGATGTAAGTCGATGTCGTTTCTTGAAATTGAAGCCGCAGTCCAGACAACGCGCAGGCTCTTGGATCACTCCACCTCGTAATCGCAAAGATTTCTCGATATGCGAGAGATGGTAATATACTTCTTTCTCGGGAATGCCCAAAGCTCGGGACAAAT
>JBARBN010000217.1:0-2976 GCA_049793155.1 Nitrospirota bacterium | reverse complement strand
TCGATCAGGGTAACGCAGGCTCTCGGGTCTCCGTCTTTCGGTTTTCCCACACTGCCGGCATTGACGAAGACCTGGCCGTTAAAATTCTTCCGATACGATTTGTGCGTGTGCCCGAAGATCAGGATGTCCGCGTCGACCTTCCCGGCCATTTCGTGGAAAAACTTCTCCGGTCTGTCTTCATACCAGTACAGGTTGTTCTTCGAGGGCGTCGCATGAAACAACAGGACTTTTTTCGCTTCGGCGATAAAGGAAATAGAGAACGGCAGCCTTCTTAGATAATCCTTAGTCTTCTGAGATGCGTGCTGCTTCGTCCATTCAAAGGATCTGTTCGCCATCTCTTCCTGGACCGGGTCTTCATATTTACACCCGCAGTGTTCTCGGTCATTGGCAACGGTCTCGTCGTAGTTCCCCTGCACTCCTTCTATATGATGCTCAATGAGAAATTCGACCACTTCATTTACGAACGGAGAATAGCCGCCGAGATCGCCAAGGTGGTAGATCTTCTCTGCTTTGGCGGACAGGGCCTCCTGATATGCAGCCTTGAGCGCCTCAATGTTTCCGTGTATATCCCCGAATACCGCGAATTTCATCTTTATCTCTCACTCCCCATCACGGGCCTTCTTTGCTCTTTTGTTTTGTCCGCAACACGGCGGACATCAGCAAGGCATCACCGACCGAGCGGATGATTGATCCGGCAGTTGCACCCGCCCCTTTTTTTCGCATTCACGATCCTTTCCAGAATGGTAGAAATGCCCCTGTTGGCCAGCACGTCCTTGATAATATCCTCATCTGAATATCCGAAACAGTAGCATATTTGATTCGCTATTACGGGCACCTGGCCTTTCTGTTACAATCCTGTCTTTTTTAATACCGGCGTGATCTCGTCATAGGCATAGAACCCGACATGCCGGTAGAACTCCTTCCCGGTCTTATCCAGGAATACCTGTGTCGGGATCATATGAACTCCAAACTGACGGCCTGCCTTCCGGTCTTCACGAACGTCTATAAAGATGACCTCAAGCTTGTCCTTATACGCCTCGCGCAGTTTCTGCATCACCGGCTTCATCTGCTCACAGGGGATGCACCCTACTGACCCGAGTTCCAGCATGACGACCTTGTTGTCCGCTTTAGCCTGGGCAAGCACGCTGTCGACGTCACTCGCCTGGCTGATGCCCGACAGGAACAGGCTGCCGGCCAGCATAACCAAAAAAGATATTATCCCTAGTTTCATTGCTGTTTCTCCTTTATGTTCATCATAATTACTCCAATCCTTTTACTCTGCAATATTCGACAGAGAAGTATTTTTTCTGGAAATACAGCGCTACGTTCACCAGTCCGATCAGGACGGGCACTTCGACAAGGGGACCTATGACCGCCGCAAAGGCGGCCCCTGAATTGATGCCGAACACGGCAACAGCGACCGCGATCGCAAGTTCAAAATTGTTGCTTGCCGCGGTGAAGGAAAGTGTCGCTGTCTTCGGATAATCGGCCCCGATCTTTCTCCCGAGATAAAACGATACGAGGAACATGACCACAAAATAAATCAACAGCGGCACTGCAATGCGCAGCACATCGAGGGGAAGCTTGACAATGTAATTGCCCTTGAGCGAAAACATTACGACGATCGTGAACAACAGCGATACGAGGGTTATCGGGCTTATCCGGGGAATGAACACCGTCTCATACCAGCGGCGGTCCTTCAGCTTGATGAGCGTGAAGCGGGTGATCATCCCGGCGATGAACGGGATGCCAAGATAAATGAATACGCTCTGCGCGATCTGCCCGATCGTCACCTTGACGACAACCCCTTTAAGTCCGAACCACACCGGAAGCACGGTGATGAAGATATAGGCGTATACGGAAAAGAACAGTACCTGGAAGATAGAGTTGAATGCTACAAGACCGGCGGCATATTCCGGATCGCCGCAGGCAAGGTCGTTCCAGACGATCACCATGGCAATGCACCGGGCAAGGCCGATCATGATGAGACCCACCATGTATTCCGGATAGGACCGGAGGAAGATGATCGCAAGAGCGAACATGAGGATCGGTCCTATGACCCAGTTCTGAACGAGCGAGAGGCCAAGGACCTTCTTGTTCCTGAATACTTCACCCAGCTCTTCATATTTTACCTTTGCAAGCGGCGGATACATCATCAGGATAAGACCGATGGCAATGGGAATGTTGGTGGTCCCGACCTGAAAGCTGTTGATGAAGGCTTCCGTGCCCTGAATGAAATATCCGAGGCCGACCCCGAGGCCCATTGCGCCGAAGATCCACAGAGTCAGAAAGCGGTCCACGAATGATAGTTTTTTGACCGTCTTTTCCGCCATGGTCAATTCCCCTTTGTCTTGATCCCGAATATGAATTGCTCTACTCTTGCCCTGATCTCGTCCCTTGCCCGCCGAAACTCTTTCATGATCTTCTCCTCCCTGCCCAGGGTCCCGACGGGATCATTGATAGGCCAGTGGATCCGTATTATATTCGGAGGCGTCCGGGGACAGGCTTCTTCGGCGTTGCCGCAGAGGGTGATGACCGCGTCCATGGTCATAAGGTGTTTTTCGTCGATCGTCTTGGATTTCTGGCCGGATATATCGATACCGATCTCTTTCATTACGGCGACAGCACGGGGATGCAAACCTGCGGCGATGAGCCCCGCACTGAATGGCTCAATGATGCCCTTCCCGAACTCCCGCGCAAATCCTTCAGCCGTCTGGCTCCGGCAAGCGTTGCCGGTACAGAGGAACATTACTTTCATCATCGCTTACCTCCCGCAACAGTTCGGCTTGTCGCGCAAACCGTCGGCCTTTGTCTTCGTTTCCTTGATCTTCAGAAATGCGCCAAGCCGCTTTCTGTCTTTCTGAACGGAGTCCAAGGGCGCCTTCTCGATGACGGCGAGGACCAAAAAACGCTTGAACATATCCGACGTATCAAGACGATAGTGAATCCATCGTCCCGCCTTCCGGTCCTTAATAA
>JBARBN010000216.1:0-22994 GCA_049793155.1 Nitrospirota bacterium | reverse complement strand
AGATCGTGAAGCTGAGACTGATTGCGAAAACGGACCTCGGCCTTGGCAGGATGGACATTGACATCCACGAGCGTTGGATCGATCTCGATAAAGATGAATGCCACGGGATGCCGGTCGCGCATGAGCATGTCACCGCAGGCGCTGTAGAGCGCGTGCGTGAGCGACGGGTTTTTGACCGCGCGATGGTTAACGAAGAAATCCTGGTACGTTTTGTCCGCCCGGCTCGTGCCGGGACGGCC
Source organism: Nitrospirota bacterium (assembly GCA_049793155.1). Taxonomy (GTDB): domain Bacteria; phylum Nitrospirota; class UBA9217; order UBA9217; family UBA9217; genus JALNZF01. Next base: position 22,755 of record JBARBN010000216.1, on the reverse strand, counting down.
GATGAGACCATGAACATGAACGCTGTCCACGCCGCCGGTGAATTCGATCAGGTTTCCGGCTATCTCTTCGCCGTAAAGCTGAAGCGCCCGCTCTCTGATGCTCAGCGAGGGAGATAGTTCAAGCACTGCTTTTTTATTATGGCTCAGTCTGAACCTTATGGAAGGATGCGCCATAGCCTGGCGCGATACCGCGGTGAGGATGTGCGAAAATTCGGTTGCCGGGCTCTTCAGGAACTTGCGCCGGGCCGGGGTATTGAAAAAAAGATGGCTGATCTCCAGGGCGGTCCCCTGCGGTGCAGCGACTTCGGATGCGGTCTTGACCACGCCGCCCTCGATCTCGATCAGCGCACCGGCCGTCGCGCCCTTCATTGCGGTCTGCAGCCGTACATGGGACACCGAAGCGATGCTGGACAGGGCCTCTCCCCGAAAGCCCATGGTACGAATGAATTCCAGGTCCGCATCGCTGGTTATCTTGCTTGTCGCGTGGCGCAGGAAAGCGGTCCGGGCGTCCTCTTTCGACATGCCGCTGCCATTGTCCGTAATGCGGATGAGCCGCTTGCCGGCCTCTTCGATGTCGATGAATATTTGGGTCGCCCCTGCGTCGATCGAGTTCTCGATAAGTTCCTTTACCACGGACGCAGGCCGCTCCACCACCTCGCCCGCGGCGATCTTATTGATGACATGGTCAGGGAGAATTTTGATTAGGGAGGACATAGGGATTCAGCAGTCAGGAGACATCATTCAGGATCCAGGAGCAATCGGTTCTTTTCTGGCTTCTGACTTCTGGCTCCTGACTTCTACTTCTCATTACTTCAGCTTCGCCTTTTCCTGGTCAGCGACCACCACGATCGCCATGGCATCGGGATGGAGGTATTTTACGGCGACCCGCTGGATGTCTTCTCTCGTAACCGCGTTTATCACGTTCGGATATTTGCTCGGGTAATCGAGCCCGAGATTAAAGATCTCGATCGAGGTGAGCATACCCGCTATCTTGGCAGAAGTATCCATCTTGAGGGGGAAGCTGCCCGTAAGATAAGCCTTTGCATCATTCAGCTCCTTCTCCGAAACCGGTTCCGTCCGGATCCTCCTGATCTCCTTAAGCGTCTCAGCGATCACCGCATTCGCCGATTCGTTCTTGGTCTGGATGGTGACCATGAACGAGCCCGGTTCCTTTTGGGCCGCAAAGCTGCTGCGCACGTCATAGGCCAGCCCCCTGTTGTCCCGGATGTTGTCCATGAGGCGCGAAGTGAAACCGCCGCTGCCCAGGATGTAGTTCATGACCGACACCGCGTAATAATCGGGGTTCTCCCTGCTGATGCCGATGTGCCCCATGGCTATGTTCGCCTGGGTGACCTTCTTGTCGATCTTCTTCACGAAGGTCTTCTCTATGACCGGCGGCGGTACGGATGCCGGCAGGGGCAGGTCCTTCTTCTTCCATGATTTAAAATATTCATTCAACAACGGCACGATCTCTTTTTCGCTCACGTCGCCGACCACGGCGATGATCGCATTGTTCGGGACGTAGCGCGATGAGTAGAAGCGCGTGATGTCCTGCCGGGTGAGCTTCGGTAAATAGGCCGCCACGTCATCGCTGGTCCTGCCGTAGGCATTCCCTCCGAAAACCGCCTTATCGAATGCCTCGTCCGCCACGACCCCGGGCTCTTCCTTCTGGCGTTGGATCTCCGCGAGCGTTTCCTTTATCTTGCGGTCGATCTCCTGCTGGTCAAAGACCGGGTGCATGAGCACGTCCGAGAAAAGATCCAGGCCTTTGCGAATGTCCCTGGTGAGCACACGAAGACTTGCAGAAGCGAAGTCGTTCCCGCCCGAGGCCGACAGCGAGCCGCCGATGAAGTCGATCTCGCGGCTTATCTGGCTTGCCGTCCGCTTCGTCGTCCCTTGCGCGAGGAGCGACGCGGTGATCGAGGCGAGCCCCGGCTCATCGGCGGGCACGGACGTACTCCCCGCCTTGATCGCCATATTCATGGTAACAACCGGGATGTCGTGCTTTTCGGCAAGCAGAAGGACCATGCCGTTCTCGAGGGGGATGCGTTTGCCGAGCGGCTCGGCTGAATATCCGGTTCGCGCGAATTGAATGACAAAGAATAAGATCAGGATTAGAATAATATTACGTTGTTTCATATATGGTCCTCTCTGTTAATTTTCCTAAAATATAAAAACCCGCAACAAGTATTTAACCACTGACGCAGAGAAAATCCTTACTATTTTCATCGTGCATTTCTCCGTGTCTCCGCGCCCCCGTGTTAGATTATGACTTTTTACGAGATCATCAAACGATCCTTACTCTTTTTTCTTCCGTCCTACGATCTCACCCTGTTCCTGATTTTTTTCTTTCAGCGGGATCAAGATCCCCACCGTCCTGTTGTCTTCCGAGAAGTACACCTTCGCAACCCGCATCACATCATCCTTGCTTACTGTGCGGATATTATCCACATACTTCTCGAGCAGCTTCCAGCTGGCAACGCTCTCGAACTGTCCCAGCAGCATCGCCTGGTTGAAAACCGAGTCCTGACCCATGATGAAGCCCGCCTCGATCTGATTCTTGGCCTTTTGCAGTTCCTCGTCAGTGACGGGATCGGTCTTGAATCTGTCGATCTCCGCATACAAGGCATTTTCCACCTCGTCAGTGGTCTTACCCGGCATCACACCGGCATAGAGGTAGAAAAGGTTCGGGTCCGCCGAAACATTGTCATAATCGCCCCCTGCATAGAGCGCGATCTGTTTTTCATAGACGAGCGACTTATAGAGCCGGGAGCTTTTCCCTGACGAAAGGACGCCCTGCAGGACCTCGAGAGCGTACGAGTCGGGATGTGTCAGCGTCGGGACATTATATCCGGCAAAGACGGCGGGGAGTTCAGCCTGTCTTTTTACGACAACCCTCCGTTCTCCGAGATGCTTGGGTTCGACAGCGTCGACCCTCCGCGTTTCCGGCCCGCGCGGTATACTCCCGAAGTATTTCTCGATCAAGGGAAGCAAGGTCTTCGGATCAATATCGCCCGCAACGACGATCGTGGCGTTGTTTGGCTCATAGTATGCACGATAGTGGCGGTAGAGGTCGTCGCGCGTGAAACTGCTGATGTCCGCCATCCAGCCGATCACCGGCCACTGGTAGGGATGGGCGCTGAAGGCAACGGACATCATCTGCTCGACCATGCTGTTGAAGGGATCGTCTTCATACCGCATGCGGCGCTCTTCCTTTACCACATCTCGCTCGGATAAAAACTCCTTGGGGTCGATCAGCAGGTCCTGCATGCGGTCGGATTCGAGGTCGAGGGCGATCCCGATCCGGTCCGAGGCAAAGGTCTCGAAATACGCTGTGTAATCGTGGGACGTGAACGCGTTGTCATTCCCGCCGTTCCGCTGGACGGTCTGGGAGAATGTCTTGGGGCCGTATTTCTTCGTCCCCTTGAACATCATGTGTTCAAGCATATGGGACAGTCCTGTTTTTCCGAGGCACTCGTTGCGCGACCCTACTCGGTACCAGATCTGGAACGTGGCTACCGGCGCCTTGTGCATTTCCTTCAGGAGCACCTTGAGCCCGTTCGGCAGGACCTTCTCGGTGACCGTGAGGTCCTGTGCAAAGGATGTTGCGGCAAAGACAGCCAATACAAAAACTGAAAGAAATGTTCGCACAATCTTTATCATGATAGTTATCTCCGATTCTTTCATCTTTTTCCCAACTCCGAACGCTGAACTCCGAACTTTACTTCACCCCCGTATGCCCGAACCCGCCGGCGCCGCGCGGGGTCCCGGTAAGGGAGTCCATCGTGACGAACTTCGCTTTCTCATACCGCGCAAAAATCAGCTGCGCGATCCGGTCGCCGCGGTTGATCGTAAACGGCTTATCGCTGAAGTTGAACAGCAGGATCCCGATCTCTCCGCGGTAGTCCGCATCGATCGTTCCGGGCGCGTTCAGCATGCCGATGCCATGCTTGAGCGAAAGCCCGCTGCGGGGCCGCACCTGTCCCTCATGTCCCTCGGGAATTGCGACGGCGATCCCCGTGGGAATGAGCTTCCATGTTCCGGCATCGAGAATGACCTTGCTTTCCACCGCTGCATAGAGATCGACGCCCGCGGAGTGTTCGGTCTGATAGTGAGGGACCGGAAGACCGTCAGCGTTTTTGAGTTGCGTTATATGGACGATAAGATGATCGGGCATTTTTTTAAAAAGCAGTCAGGAGCCGGAATTCAGAAGCCAGAAGAAATCGCATCGGGCGAGTCCTCCTGACTCCTGACTCCTGTGTTTAAATCTCCAAAACCCCTTCCGGGACATCGGCTTTGTTCAACGGGCCGAGGATGGCAAGTGAGATGTTCTCCCGGGTAAAGAGCTGTCCGGCCACGCGTTGCACCTTCTCGGCGGTCACCTTCTCCACGCCTTTGATGATATCGTCCATCGACAGGTACTTGCCGAAGTAGATCTCCTGCCGCGCAAGCCTGCTCATGTGGCTGGTGCTGCTTTCGAGCGAAAGGACAAGGCTTCCCTTGATCTGGTTTATCACCCTTGTTTCTTCCGCGGGCGTGATCCCCTCATCTTTGATCTTCTTGAGCTCTCTGGTCACGAGGCGGACCACTTCGAACGCGTTCGCGGGATCTGCGCCGGCATAGACCGTAAGAAGCCCGGTATCCCGATAGGAGGTCACATAGGAATATATGGAGTACGCAAGGGCGTTCTGCTCACGGATCTCCTGAAACAGGCGCGAGCTCATGCTGTTTCCGAGCACCGTATTGAGCGCCGAGATCACAAAGCGATCTTCGTGCATATAATGTATGCCCTGGCATCCGATGCAGATCTGAACCTGTTCGAGCTGCTTTTTCTTCACCGCTATGGCCTGCGTAAAGACGGGGGTGACCTCCTTTTTGGCCATGCCGCCTCTCGCAAGTTTCCCGAAACTCGCGTTCAAAAGCTCGATCAGCCGGGCATGCTCGAAATTGCCGGCAACCGAGATGACGATCTCCTTCGGGCTATAGTAATCATCGATATAGGAAACGATGTCCTTATGCTTGAGCGCCTTGATGGTGTCCCGGGTCCCCAGGATAGGACGGCCAAGCGAGTTGCCGGCCCAAACCGTATTGTTAAAAAGCTCATGGATGTAATCGTCGGGCGTGTCTTCCACTCCCTTGATCTCCTCGAGAATGACCTTGCGCTCCTTTTCCATTTCCAGGGGATCGAACTTGGAGCCCAGGAGGATGTCCGACAGGATATCGATGGCCACAGGCAGGTGCTCATCAACGACCTTGGCGTAGTAGGTGGTCGTTTCCTGCGACGTAAAGGCGTTCATCTCTCCGCCGATGGAATCCATCTCTATCGCGATGTCCTTGGCGGTCCTCTTCGCCGTACCTTTAAAGAAGAGATGTTCGATGAAATGCGAAACGCCGCCGATCTCCTCCGGCTCATGGCGTGACCCCACCTTCACCCATACGCCGATGGATACGGAGCGTGACTTAGGAAGGGTTTCGGACACGACCCGGATCCCGTTGGAGAGGGTATCTTTTCTATACATGAGTTACGATTCCTTTTGCTACAAAGACACAAAGGCACTAAGAACAACTTTATACATCAGGTACTCTTCGCGTCTTAGTGCCTTCGTGGCAGATCCGTGTTCCTAGTTTATTTTTCTTTCTGATGTCCGTGCTGAGCGGCCCGTTCCAGGGTGATCTTCTGAGCAAGGTGGCTCGGGACGTCTTCGTAGCCGTAAAACTCCATGGTATACATGCCCCTGCCGCTCGTGAGGGAGTTGAGGGTGGGGGCATAGGTGAGCATCTCGGACATGGGCACGAGCGCCTTGATCGACTGGCCGCCTGCCTGGGGAGTAACACCCTGCACCTTGCCGCGCCGCGAGTTCAGGTCCCCGATCACGGCCCCGAGCGTATCATCGGAAGCAACGACCTCCACGCTCATGATCGGTTCGAGCAGCACCGGTTTGGCCCCCTCCATGGCCTTTTTAAAGCCCATGGACGCCGCGACCTTGAATGCCATTTCAGAAGAGTCAACCGCATGATACGAACCGTCGAATAGCGTGACCCGGACATCCACCATGGGATACCCTGCAAGAACACCCTCGTGCATGGCCTCTATCACGCCTTTTTCCACGGCCGGGATATATTGTCGCGGGACCACGCCGCCCACGATCTTGTCCACGAACTCAAAACCGCTGTCGCGCGGGAGCGGTTCGATCTCGAGCCACGCGTCCCCGTACTGACCATGGCCGCCGGATTGTTTTTTATACTTGCCCTGCGCCCTGGATTTCGCCCGGATGGTCTCCTTGTACGGCACTTTGGGCGTCTTCATCGTCACCTCGGCGCCGAACTTCCGCTTCAATTTCTCAAGCGTCACTTCAAGGTGGACCTGCCCCATGCCGGAGAGCACCATTTCCTTGGTCTGCTCGTCATAGGTGAACTTGAGCGTGGGGTCCTCCTCGAGAAGTTTGTGTACGCCCGTGCTCACCTTGTCCTCGTCTCCGCGGGACTTCGGTACAATGGCATACGACATGACCGGATCGGCAAACTTCGCGAAGGCCATCACGATAGGATTGCTCTCGGAGCACAGCGTGTCGCCGGTCAGCGTCTCTTTCATCTTCGCAATGGCGCCGATCTGCCCGGCCTTGAGCACCTGGGTGGTCACCTGCTTTTTACCCTGGACATGGAAAAGGGTCCCGACTTTTTCCTTCAGTTGTTTCGAGGAATTGTACACGTTCGAATCGGCCTTGAGCGTTCCTGAGTAGACACGGACCAGGGAAAGCTTGCCGGCAAAGGGATCGTTGATGGTCTTGAACACCAGGGCGGCCAGGGGTTCCTCCGGGGACGGTTTGCGGACCGTTTCATTGCCTGTCTTGGGATCGATGCCCTTTATCTTCACGGCGTTGGCGTGCTCCACCGGTGACGGGAGACACATGAGTATCATGTCCAGAAGCGGCTGTGTCCCCATGTTCTTGACCGGTGAACCGCAGAGCACCGGCAGCAGCCCGCCTCCGATGGTGCCGTGCTTGAGGCCGGCGACAAGGTCTTCGCGGGAAAGGTCTCCCTTGTCTAGATATTTCTCAAGAAGATTGTCATCGGTCTCAGCGATCTGCTCCACCAGCTTTTTCCGGTAGGCGGTGGCCTCATCCATCATATTCGCGGGAACGTCCTTTTCCTCGAACTTTCCGCTTCCGTCCCTGGTGAAGAGCAGCGCCTTCATTTTGATAAGATCGACAACGCCGGTGAAATTCTCTTCAAGACCGATCGGCAGTTGAAGCACTAGGGAGTTCTTGCAGAAATACTTCTCCATATCGCCCACTGCGCGGAAGAAGTCCGCCCGCTCCTTGTCGAGTTTGCTGACGAACGCAATGCGCGGGATCTCATAATCGCAGGCGAACTTGTATATCTTTTCGGTTTCGGCTTTTACACCGGAGATGGCGGAAACAATGAGAACGGCGCCGTCGACGGCGCGAAGGGTCCCTCTTGCTTCTTCAAGAAAATTGATATATCCGGGGGTGTCGATGATATTAATACGAACGCCTTTCCAGTCGGCGAATCCCAGAGAGGACGTAATGCTTATCTTCCGAGCCATCTCTTCCGGCTCGTGCATGAACACAGAGTTCCCCGCTTCCACGCTGCCCATGAGGTCGACGGCGCCGGAAGTGAACAACAGCGCATCGGCAAGCGAGGTTTTACCGGCTGCTCCGTGAGACAGGATCGCGATATTGCGGACTTCCTTGATGTCAACATTCGGCATAGACAACCCCTCCCGTGAACAATAATTTTGTCACTTACATAGACGATCGACTAACGTTTGTCGATCGTCACCATATCTCGGACTTTATTTTCCCGGCTTGTTTGATCAGGACATCAACGACGGCTTCGTTGAACAGGTTGGAGTCCTTGCGGATTTCTTCGTCCACCATGCTTTCGTAATATTTCTTTCCTTCTGCAAGTTCCTCGGTCAGGATCTCGAAAAGGCTGTCCTTTTCGATGCCTTCCTTGACCTTTGCCTGGTTGTACAGGAGGATATCGGAAAGGATGGTCCGCGCAAGTCTTTTCGCTTCATCAGGCTTTACTATCAGTCGCATACTCTACGCCCCGCAATTATGATAAATTCAAATGACCTCATTCCAAACAGCAAAAAGATCCACCCTGTGTTTCACTTCAGTATCTCAACGATGATCGGTTTATACTGCGGTGTTTTTTCGACTTTTTTATTATACATCCTGATAAAGAGAAAAGATACCACCATGCTCGCCATTCCGGCGATGAACGCCCAGAGATCGGAAGCGGATTTCGTCCCGTACTGCAGTCCCAGGTTCTTTCCGACAATGGCAGCTGCAACGAAGAACGTCATCGGGATGCCGTAGAGAATGATGGACGCCTTCAGATACACCTGCGGGGCAAGCACAACCTTCACCTTCTGCCCTTTTTTTGCCCCGAGCGGGTTCGATGCCTCCATGTACTCCTGCTCCCCGGGATGGCATATCCCGGAAGCGGAACATTTCTCGCATGCGCTCTTCGCCACAATGGAAACCTTGGCGATATCGCCTGTCACTTCAGCTACGATGCCTTCTTCTTCGATCATGCTCGATCCTCGATGAACGCAGGCTGAAGCCTGCGGCTACCGCTTTTTTGAACGGAGCCTGCTTCGAATGTCTTTATCGGGGGAACTCAGAACTCCGAACTATTTCTTCTTCGCCGCCCGCAGCAGTTTATACTCGATGCTGTCCACCAGCGCCTGCCAGCTGGCTTCGATAACGTTTTCGGATACGCCCACCGTGCCCCACTTGTTCCTGCCGTCGCCGGACTCGATCAGCACACGCACCCGCGCCGCGGTGCCCTCCGCCGCGGTAAGAACACGCACTTTATAATCGAGGAGCCTGACATTCTCCAGGCCCTTGCCCGGGAAGTACTTGGGCAGGACCTTGCGAAGCGCCTTGTCGAGCGCATTCACCGGGCCATTTCCCCAGGCTGCTGTGTGCTCCACGTTTCCTCCAACCTCGACAGTGACCGTGGCCTCGCTCACCGGATTGGGGTCCACCTTGCGCTTTTCCGTCAGGATCCGGTAGTCGATGCGATCGAACATGGAAAACACCGACTCGTAGCTGTGGCCCGCACGCAGCATGAGGAGTTCAAGCGACCCTTCCGCGCCTTCGAATTCGTATCCTTCATTCTCGAGCTCCTTGACCTTCCTGAGAATGCCGGCCAGTTCCGGACTGTCCTTCATCAGGGGTATGCCGAGTTCCGATGCCTTCTGCAGAATATTGCTCTTGCCTGCCATATCGGATACGAGAATGCGCCTTCGATTTCCCACCAGTTCCGGCCTCACATGCTCGTAGGTCAGGGCATTCTTTGACATTGCGTCCACATGGATGCCGGCCTTATGCGCAAAGGCGCTCTCGCCAATGTAGGGCTGCCGCTTGCGATGCTGCATATTGGCGATCTCGTCCACATAGCGGGACACGTCACGGAGCTTCGCCAGATTGGCGTCCGAGATGCAGTGAATGCCCAGCTTGAGCTTCAGAGTCGGGATAATGCTGCAGAGGTTTGCGTTTCCGCAGCGCTCGCCATAGCCATTGACGGTCCCGTGGACCTGGACCGCTCCCAGTCTGATCGCCGTCAGTGAGTTCGCCACCGCGAGTTCCGCATCGTTGTGGGCGTGGATCCCGAACGGGATGGCGATCGACTTTTTTACCCGGCTGATGATCTCCTCGACCTCATGAGGCATGGTGCCGCCGTTCGTGTCGCACAGGACGAGACAATCCGCGCCCGCTCCCTCCGCTGCAAGGAGCGTTTGAACCGCATAGTCGGGGTTTGCCTTATACCCGTCGAAAAAATGCTCGGCATCATAGACCACTTCATCCATGCGTTTTCTGAGGAACGCAACCGATTCTTCGATCATATCGAGGTTTTCGCCGAGCGTGGTTTTGAGGGCCTTGAGCACATGCAAATCCCAGGTCTTGCCGAAAATGGTCGCAACCGGCGCTCCGGACGAAACCAGCGCCTTCATGCTCAGGTCGTCGGAGGCCTTGATCTTTGCGCGGCGGGTCGACCCGAAGGCCGCGAGCCTGGCCTTCCTGAGCTTGACGCGCCGCATCTCCTTGAAGAACTCGATATCACGCGGATTCGAGCCCGGCCAGCCGCCCTCGATATAATGGACGCCGAACTGGTCCAGCTTCCGGGCAACACGAACCTTGTCCTCCACCGAGAAGTTCACGTCCTCAGCCTGCGCCCCATCGCGCAGCGTGGTATCGTATATTTGTACAATTGGTTTCATGGCTGTTTGCTTTTCCCTGGACCCCGGACCCTTACCCCTTGACCCTGCTTTCTACACCGCCTTATCCATCACGAACGTCTCATGAAGGGCCCGGACGGCAAGTTCGGTATATTTCGCGTCGATCACAATGGAGATCTTGATCTCCGACGTGCTTATCATCATGATGTTGATCCCCTCTTTGGCCATGGTGGAGAACATCGTGGCGGCCACACCCGAGTGAGAGCGCATGCCCACGCCGACGATCGAGATCTTTGCGATGTCCTCCTTCACGGTCACGCCCTTGGCGCCGATCTCGGCGACGACCCTCTTCATGAGCTCTGATATTTTCTTCGAATCCGTCTTCGGTACCGTAAAGGACATATCCGTCAACCCGGCCTCGCCGATGTTCTGGATGATCATGTCAACGATGATGTTGCTTGCAGATATCTCATTAAATATCTTCGCTGCCACGCCGGGTTTGTCAGGTACGCCCATGACCGTCACTTTTACCTGGTTTTTGTCGTATGCCACGCCGGATACCACTACTCTTTCCATATCAGAATCCTCCTTGGTCACGAGGGTCCCCGGGTTGTCATTGAAACTGGAGAGCACCCTTACGGGAACATTATGTTTTTTTGCGAACTCGACTGAGCGGGTCTGGAGCACCTTGGCCCCGAGGCTCGCCAATTCAAGCATCTCGTCATACGAGATCTTGTCAAGTTTCCTGGCTTGCGGCACCATGTTCGGGTCGGTGGTATACACGCCGTCCACATCCGTGTAGATGTCACAGAGGTCCGCCTTAAGCGCGGCGGCAACCGCCACGGCTGAAAGGTCTGACCCGCCGCGGCCCAGGGTCGTCACATCGTCATGCTCGTTGATCCCCTGGAAACCCGCCACCACCGCTATCTTCCCCTCTTTGAGTGCATGTTTGATGCGTTCGCCCGAGATCTTCTCGATCCTCGCCCTGGTATGGACGCAGTCGGAGATGATCCCCGCCTGCCTGCCGGTAAAGGACTGCGCCTTATGCCCCAACGACTGTATCGCCATGGCCAAAAGCGCGATGGTCACTCGCTCTCCCGTGGAAACCAGCATGTCCATCTCCCGCGGGTCCGGGTTCTCGCTCACCTGATTGGCGAGGTTGATGAGTTTGTCGGTCTCACCACTCATGGCCGACAAGACCACCACGACATCGTTGCCTTCTTCTTTGGTCCGGACAACACGCTTGGCTACATTCCTGATCCGTTCGGGGTTCCCCACGGACGTGCCGCCGTATTTCTGAACGATAAGCACCTAATTTCCTCCCGTAATCAGAATCAAAAATCCGTCAACACGAATATCACGAATGGAACTCTGTCTGATCTTGCTATTCGTGTAATCAGCCTATTCGCGCCATTCGTGTTCAGTCTGTTACTTCTTCAAAAAATAATCCATCAGCGTATAGCCGTCTTTGAAAACCAGCGCATCTTTGCGGTCCGCTATCTTTTCATCATAGGTAACGGGTCCATCCTTGCGCTCCTTGGTGTTGTCGTAGATCACGAACGGAACGGGATCCGCCGTATGGGTCCTGAGCTCGACCGGAGTGGGGTGGTCGGGAAGCGCCAGGATACGGTATTCGTCGAACTGCTTCATGCCATGGATGATATTGCCGACCACGAACTCATCAAAATCCTCAATGGCCCTGAGCTTGTTCTTGAGATCGCCCGTGTGGCCAGCCTCGTCGGGCGCCTCCACGTGAAGGTAAACAATGTCTTTGGTCTTGAGGGCCCAGAGCGCATGCTCGGCCTTGCCCACGTAGTTGGTGTCGAGCCAGCCGGTGGCGCCCGGCACGTTGATCACATCAAAGCCGGCGTAAATGCCGAGGCCCTTCGTAAGGTCTACTGCCGAGATCATGGACCCTTCGAGGCCGTACTTCTCCCGGAAGGTCGGCATGGTCGGCCGTTTTCCCTGGCCCCAGAGCCAGATGCTGTTCGCCTGCCGTTTTCCGTTCTCCTGGCGCGCCTTGTTCACCGGATGTGCGAGGAGCAGCTCAAGGGAGGACTCCATCAAGTCATTGATGATATCATCGCCTTCGCCGCACGGAAGGTAGTCCTGAATGTCCTTGTCCTGAATATCATGGGGCGGCGTGCATTCAATCTTGTCCTTGCCGCCCTTCCATACCATGAGATGGCGGTAGCTTACACCGGGATAGAAACGGATACGGTCACTGCCGAGTTTGCTGTCGATATCCTCAATGAGCAGCCGGGCCTCCTGCGTTGTGATATGGCCGGCGCTGAAGTCCTCCATGATCGCGCGCCTTCCCCTGCCCGTCGCGGGCGACTTGCTGCTGATGATGCGCAACGTCACGAGATTGCAGCGAAACGCGATATCGTCCGGAGCAAGTTCCACGCCGATGCTTGCCGCTTCGAGCGGTGACCGGCCGGTAAAGTACTTCCGGGGGTCATAGCCCATCACCGAGAGGTTGGCCACGTCACTGCCCGGTGGGAAACCTTCCGGCACCGTGTGTACCATGCCCACTTGCCCGAGTGTCGCGAGCTGATCGAGGTTCGGCGTCTTTGCCGCCTGCAGGCACGTCTTGCCCCCAAGCTTCGCATGCGGCCTGTCGGCCATCCCGTCACCAAGGAGAATAATGTATTTCATAGCGCGGCCTCCAGCCGGAATCAAAAAGGCTGTCATCCCCGAATGTATTTATCGGGGATCTGGTGTTCAACATACCGGATTCCCGATAGAACCGTTCGGGAATGACGGATGAGTGGAAATGCCGCGCTCTTAGATACGCGCGAACATGTCAATCGGCGGGTTTTCAACGGCTGTTGCTGCTTGACCCTTTGTCCTTTCATTAAGAGCTTTCAAAATCACCTTCGATGGCATCAACCTTCACGCCGCGTTCCCTGAGATACGCGATCCCCTCTTCGAGCTTCTTCTCCGTCCCTTCGAATTCCAGCACCACCTCTCCGACGGAGTCTGATATCCTGGCGCGCCTGATATTCGGCATCACGTCGAATTTCTTTGCCATCGTGAAGATCAAAGGCTCCTTGATCAGCTCCTTCGGAAAGATCAGCTTGACCCTCTTCGTCGTCATATGCCCCTCCTTGTGTCGGAGAATGCAACAGGAAAAATGCGCTCGGCAAAATATTGGGCGCGTTGTTTTGTCCCTCGTTCTGCAATCTGCATTTTAAAATTTGAAATCGCGGACGTTCACTCCCCCCGCGATGGCCGGTACGATCGAGATCGTATCTCCGTCCTTCAGCGCTGTCTCTTCCTTGTTGAGGAAACGGATGTCCTCGTCATTAACGTAGACGTTGATGAACCGCCTGATCTTGCCGCCTTCCGAAAGCCGTTCCTGCATGCCAGGGTAGTCCTTCTCAAGTGCGTCAACGAGCTCTTTGACGTTCTTCACACTGCACTCTACTTCCGCCACACCTTTCGTCAGGCTTTGCAGCGGCGTCGGAATTCTCACTTTGATCGCCATGGTTATCCTCCAGATAATAGTTCAAAGACTGACCGTCATCCGCCAATTACACGCTGATCTCACCGATTACTTTTTTAAATCCGAGTCATCTGCGACACCTGCGGATCGGTTTTGATTGTCGTATTTCCAACATCTATACCACGGACAGCGTTACTTCGCTTACCTTTCCTTCCTGGATAGAGAAACCCCTGGCGACCGGCTTCGCGCGGTCCATAAGGGTAACTATGACATACACGGCATCGGGATAATTCGGCAGCTGTGTCCCGGGCCAGTACGCCTGATTCACGTCCACGCTCGACGGATAGGCCTGGCTGTGCGGATGGGAATGGAACAGTCCGATCAGTTCGAGTCCCAAATCCCTGATTTCCTTCATCACGCGAAACTGTTCTTCCGGGTCCATTTCATAATAGTCGGGGCCAGGCTTCGCGTTCACCATGCAGTAGACCTTTTTCACCGTGCCGTCTTTGCCGCCAAGCATCCCGCAGGCCTCGTTCGGCGCTGCCGCAAGACAGTGGTCAAAAATAGTTTGAAGGTCGGACTTATTTATGCGCAGCGTAATGATAAACCCTCCGATCGCAACACACGCTTAAAGTATGTTTGGATCAATGGCTCATCGAGCAGAACTGCTCATAATCGATCAGCTCTGTGATCGTCGGATGTGCGCCGCATACGGGACACTCTTTATTCCGGGGCACTTTCACCGTACGGAAACTCATGTCAAGAGCGTTCCACAGGAGGAGCCTGCCCTTCAGCGGCTGCCCGATCCCGAGGATCGCCTTGATCACCTCGGTGGCCTGGAGCGTCCCCACCACGCCGGTGACCACTCCGAGGATGCCCGCCTCCTGACACGAGGGCACCATGCCTGGCGGCGGAGGGACCTCGAACAGACAGCGATAGCAAGGGCCGTCACCCGGGTAGATGCTCATTACCTGGCCTTCGAAGCGAAAGACCGCCGCGCTGATCAACGTTTTCCCCTGCATCACACAGGCATCGTTCACCAGGTAGCGGGTCGGAAAATTATCGCTTCCGTCCACCACGATATCATAGTCCTTGATAATGTCCATGATATTCTTTGACGACAGCCGCACCTTGTGCGTCACGACCTTTACATCATGGTTCAGCGTCTCGTACGTCTCTTTTGCCGAATCGGCCTTGAGCACCCCGATACGGCTGGTGTTATGGGCGATCTGGCGCTGAAGGTTCGAGAGCTCCACGTGGTCATTGTCGATCACGCCGATGGTGCCGACGCCTGCCGCGGCGAGATAGTAGCCGACCGGCGAACCGAGGCCGCCGGCGCCCACAAGAACTACCTTGGCGTTCAGTATCTTCTCCTGCCCTTCCCCGCCGACTTCCGGGAGCAGGAGGTGTCTGCTGTATCGCAGTATCTGGTCTTCAGTGAAATCCATTATTGTAAACCTCATTTAGCCACGGATCCCGACTTTGTCGGGACGCACGGACGAACACGGATAAAAGCAGGGAATAGAGTTATATCTTCAATCCGTGAAAATCCGTGTCAATCCGTGGTAAAACCCGCTTTATCCCTTTTTTTTCTCTTTATCTTTCCGGACGAACACGTGCCACTCTTTTTCACCTGTCTTGTCGATCCGCAGGACCTTCTGGCCCTCGTTCTCCATGCTCCTGGGCACGTTCTCGGTCGCCGGCTGATGATCGAAGATGATCTCGAGGACCTCGCCGAGGTTCATCTTCTCGATCGCCAGTTTGGAACGCACAAAGGTGTACGGACAGACCTGACCTTTGAGGTCGATAGTTTTATTTACTTTGATGTCGTCAGCCATGAGCACTCCCATTGTGGAATTCGGATTGCGGATTGCGGAATAAAAAGTTGTTAAGTCTTTTCTTCAATCAGCAATCCGCAATCTGCAATCCGAAATTATCCTTGTTTTCCCTCTTCCACCCTGATCACCATCGTCGGCCCTGCCACGCAGTCCATCTTGTTGATCTCATCGAGCGCCCTGCGCACGTCGCGCTCGACCGCCTCGTGGCTCATCATCACCAGGGGAACGGCCTCGGCGGCGCCTCGGCCCTTCTGTATGACGGATGAAATACTGATATTGTTCTTGCCCAGCACGCCGGAGACCCGCGACAGGACTCCGGGTTTGTCCCTGACCGAGAAGCGCAAATAATAGCAGGAGAGGATATCGTCCATCGCGCGGATCTTCAGCACCGAACGTTCACGGAAGCCTACGAGCGGCGACCGGTTCACGCTGCCCGCAAGAATGTCCCTGCCGATATCGATGATATCACCCACCACCGCACTGCCCGTCGGCATGTCGCCCGCGCCGCGCCCATAGAACATCGTGGAACCGACCGCGTCCCCCACGATCGAAAGCGCATTGAAGACACCATCCACCGCGGCAATGGGGTACTCCCCGGGAAGCATGGTCGGATGCACCCGCGCCTCGATCTCTCCATTCACCATCTTGGTGATCGCCAGCAGCTTGATCTTGTAACCGAGCTCTTTTGCGAAATCAATATCCAGCGGCGTGATCTTCGAGATCCCCTCGGTATAGATATCGTTGAACTTCACCGGTGTGCCGTACGTAAGCATGGTGATCACCGCGAGCTTATGCGCCGAATCGATGCCTTCGATATCGAACGTGGGATCGGCCTCGGCGTAACCCTTGGCCTGCGCCTCTTTCAGCACCTCATCGAACTTCCTGCCCTCGTTCGTCATGAGCGTCAGGATGTAGTTGCAGGTGCCGTTCACGATGCCGTGGATGGACCTGATATTGTTCGCGGCTAGCCCGCTTCTGATGGCCGCAAGGATCGGAATGCCGCCGGCGACCGAGGCCTCGAATCCGACCGTGACGCCGGCCTTATCCGCCGCCGCGTAGATCTCCTCGCCGTGCACGGCCAGGAGCGCCTTGTTTGCCGTCACCACATGCTTCTTGTTCCTGAGCGCGTCGAGGATGAACTCTTTGGCGGGTTTGTACCCGCCGATCAGCTCGACCACGATGTCGATCTCAGGATCATTGATCAGCGATTGTGCATCGCTCGTGAGCTTTACGTCGCCCAATTTTATACCCCGGTCGCGCTTGAGATCGAGGTCCGATATCTTTTTCAGGACAACCGGGACCCCGAGCCTTCGTCGAATGATATCCGCGCTCTCGATCAGGATCCGCGCCGTACCCGTACCCACCGTGCCGAAGCCGATGATGCCCACGTTGATTGATTTCCTGGTCAAGTTCTGATCCCCTTTTCCTGAGATGATATTGATGATAATAGCAGAGACACTAAGCGGCCGGGACTTTTAAACTGCGAAATGTGAGGGCATCTCTAACTCGTTATTTTTCATAGAATTTTTTCTCACTGGACAGATTAAAAAGCGAAACTGATAATAAAACACTATGTACCTTTTGTCAATAAAAAATACTTGCAGAGCACCGTCGGCAAGGCCTCTTGAAGCCGTGACCGCCAAGAAAAAGCTTGATTTATCAGCCCGCCTGTGATAAGTTTCATCTCTTAAAACTGAGTAAGGTCGATTCCCGGACGGAGACACGATACGAAAAACGGGATTACTCCTTGCTCCCTTCAATATAAAACTCTCCTAGAGAATGATGGAGAGAGCTTTATCGCAAGGGGGCTATAACCCATGAGGAGGAAACAATAATGCATCTGTACGAATCAATATTCATCATCAATGCCAACCAGACCGACGAAGAGATTGCCAATGTGATCAAGAAGATGCAGGACGTGGTCGCGAAGCAGGGCGGCGAAATGATCAAATTTGAGGACTGGGGCAAAAAGAAGCTCGCCTACGAGATCAAGAAGCAAAAGCGCGGGCACTACGTTTTTTTCCAGTTCAAGTCGGCGCCCGTCGCGGTAAGCGAACTCGAGCGCACTTTCAAGCTCACCGATTCGGTGATAAAGTTCCTGACGGTAAAGCTCGAAAAAGAACTGCGCACCAGGCCGGCCCCCAAGCCGAAGAAGAAGGACCTTGCCAAGGCAGCGGCAGAGGCAGGACATGCCACAACGTAGCCGCTGACACAGGTCACATTCGTCCGGTCTCCCTCGGACTCTTGAACAGTCGCATTAGGAAATCGTAAAATCGAGGTAACCCATGACAAGCTTCAATAAAGTGATCCTGTTGGGCAATCTCACCCGCGATCCGGAGGTGCGCTACACGCCGAACGGCAGCGCGGTTGCGAGCTTTGCCATCGCGATCAACCGAAAGTATAAGCATGGTGAAGAGACAAGGGAAGAGGTCAGTTATTTCGACATCGTCGTGTTCGGCAAGCAGGCTGAGAACTGCGGACAATATCTCAATAAGGGAGACGGGGCGCTGATAGAAGGCAGGCTGCAGCAGCGCCGTTGGGAAGATAAGGATTCCGGCCAGAAGCGAAGCAAGGTAGAAGTGGCAGCACAGTCGGTGCACTTCATGCCGAAACGCTCGTCGGCCGGCCAGGGCGGCAGTCAAGGTCAGTCCGAGCCCGCATCCGAAATGCCCGTGGATGAGGGAGATATCCCTTTCTAAGTCAGCATAAACGTTTTTTGAAAACTATTAATTTCACGAGGAGTTCACTACTATGGCAGCATATCCAGCACGATCATCAGAAAGGCCTTCTGACTCGAGAGGCGGCGGCAGAGGAGACAGCAGGGACAGCAGAGGCCCGAACAAAAGGCGTTTCCAGGTCCGGAAAAAGGTGTGCCGGTTCTGCGTTGACAAGACACCGTTCATTGATTACAAGGACATGAAGACGCTCAGATTCTTCATCACCGAGCGCGGCAAGATCCTTCCCCGCCGCATCTCGGGCAACTGCGCGCGGCATCAGCGAGAGGTCACCGTCGCGGTGCAGCGGTGCAGAAATATCGCGCTCCTGCCGTTCTCGGGAGAGAAGTAAGCCTGGCGCGGAGGCGCATTCAGTTTTATTCAGATACCAGGGAAACCCGGCGGTTACTCATCAGTGACCCTGAGTTTCCCTTTTTTTTGATCAGTTGATTAACTTTTTACCACGGATACACACGGATTTACACGGATAGAAGCAAATGCTTTACCAGCCACTAAAAAACGCGTAACTCTGAAATTGATATAAACCGCGTTGTCTTATTGAGGCAACCCGATTTGGAAGTTATACTATCCGTGTTCATCCGTGTCCATCCGTGGCTGATCAGCTTTTTTTTGGAGATCGCTATGAACTACCGAGCCATTCTCATCGCCACCGTACAGACCCTCGGGCTCTTTGTTTCCGGTTTCGTCATTCCCCTGCTCGGCCAGATGATCGCATTGTTCACGCCCATGCCGCTCATCCTCATCACCATCCGGAACGGCAGGCCGGCAGGACTGACAACGCTCGTCGCGTCCAGCGTCATCATGGCTGCCCTCGGCGGGTGGCAGGCCGCGGCCATTCTCATTCTCAGTTTCGGCCTGATGGCCATCGGCACCTCGGAAGGCATGCGCAGGAACTTGAAACCCGAACAAACCTCGCTCCTGGGAGGACTCCTGCCGGTAGCGGTGCTGGGCGCGGTCTCTGCGTTCTATCTTGTCAGGATCGGCAAGAACCCGATCACGGAGATCGAGGTCTATCTCCGGGAGACCATGGCCAATTCAGCAAAGACCTATACAGCCATGGGGCTTAAGGACATGGCAGCCATGGTCTCGTCCATCCCTGATTCCTTTGTGCACTATCTGACAAGGCTCATCCCCGGCATCGCCATTGCCACCTCGGTGACGCAGGCCGCCTGCTGCTTCGGCATTGCCCGCGCCATCATCACGCGAAAACCGGGAGCAGAATCAATATCTGCGCAGCCCTCGCTCACCGCATGGCACGCGCCGGACTCGTGGGTCTGGGGCCTCATCGCGGCACTCGCCCTCATCATCGTCCCCGGGGAGACCGCGAGATTCATCGGATGGAACATTGCGATACTCTTTGCCGTGCTCTATCTCGCGCAGGGTACCGCCATCATGGAGCACTACCTCCGCAAGACGGGCATCAAGTCCTTTGGCCGCGGGCTGATCCTCGTGCTCATCCTTATCATGCCCTCCATCGTTTTTGTGATCGCCCTCGGCGTTGTCGACATTTGGGCGGACTTCCGCAAGGTGCGGGGGCCTGTCGCGATTTCCTAAATCTTCTTGATTTGAGTCAAGTTACCAACACCAGAAATTTTCGCGCAAAGACGCTAAGGAAATCTTTAAATCCTGTATTAAACCCAAATGATTGCTTTTCTTTGCGAGCTTTGCGTCTTTGCGAGAGACGCTTTTGATGATGTAAAGATGGAGGAGAAAATAATGATTCGTCGATTTCTTTGTCTTGTTATAACCGGGTTGATCCTGTCAGGCGGCATTGCCATCGCGAGTAATGCCGGAAAAGAAAAGGCAGCTGTATCCGCGGCCAAGAAATGGCTCTCAACTGTTGATGCCGGGAATTATGCCGCAAGCTGGAAGGAAGCAGCTGCGTTCTTAAGGAATACCGTAAAGCCGGAACAATTGGAGCTCTCAATGCAGGCGACCCGCAAGCCTCTCGGCAAGGTGATGTCAAGAAAAGTACAGACGAGAATCTACAGGACCGCACTGCCCGGCGCACCCGACGGCGAGTATGTTGTCATCCAGTTCGAGACGTCCTTTGAGAACAAGAGAACAGCAATAGAGACCGTCACGCCCATGATGGAAAAGGACGGCAAGTGGCGGGTCTCCGGCTACTACATAAAATAGCACCCTTCTCTGCCATCACGTCCGGTTCTTCAGAAAAGCCTGCTTCAGGTCGTTGATGTCCGGCTGCGGTTTTTGTGGCTTCTGTTTCGGGTGTGTCTGCGACCGGTCCTGCTTCGGTCTGTCCGGATCCTTCTTTAATGACAGCGATATCCTTTTCCTTTTCACATCGACCTCAAGCACCGTTGCCATCACCTTCTGATGCACCTTCACCGCCTCGTTCGGATCTTTGATGTAGCGGTCTGAAAGCTGGCTGATATGCGCAAGGCCGTCCTGGTGCACGCCGATATCGATGAATGCGCCGAACGCGGTGATGTTCGTCACTACACCCGGCAGTTTCATGCCGGGCATCACGTCCTCGATCTTCTCCACACCGTCGGCAAAACTGAAGCTTTCGAACTGCCCCCGGGGGTCCCTTCCCGGCTTGGCAAGCTCAACCATGATGTCCTTTAACGTCGGAAGGCCGATCGTATCGGTCACATATTTGTTGAGATCGATCTCTTTACGAAGTGCGTCATTCCGCATCAGGTCCGAAACCGCGCAGTTCAGATCCCTTGTCATGGCATCCACGATGGGATATGCCTCAGGATGCACCGCGCTCGCGTCGAGCGGATTGGAGCCGTCACCGATGCGCAGAAAACCTGCCGCCTGCTCAAAGGTCTTCGGCCCCAGCTTGCTCACGTTTTTCAACTCGTCACGGGATTGGAACGGGCCGTGCTGATTGCGATGTTCAACGACATTCCCGGCAAGCTGCGGCCCAAGGCCCGAAACGTACATCAGCAGCTGTTTGCTTGCCGTATTGACCTCAACACCGACAAAGTTCACGCAGCTCATCACCACGTCATCGAGACTCCGTCTGAGCGCGGGCTGGTCGACATCGTGCTGGTACTGTCCCACGCCGATGGACTTGGGATCGATCTTTACCAGCTCAGCAAGGGGGTCCATGAGCCTGCGGCCGATCGAGACCGAACCGCGGACCGTAAGGTCCTGATCGGGGAACTCTTCCCTCGCGACCTCAGATGCTGAATAGATCGATGCGCCACTCTCGTTCACCATCACGATCTGGATCGAGGCCGGCAGGCCGAGCTGCCTTGCAAAAGCCTCGGTCTCGCGGCCCGCGGTCCCGTTGCCGATGGCGATCGCTTCCACGTCATAGCGCTTGCAGAGTTCAATGATCTTTGTTCCCGCCTCTCCCGTGTTCTTTTCGGAAAAATGCGGATAGATTACGTCAGTGTGCAGCAACTTTCCCTGCCGGTCGATGCAGACCACTTTGCATCCTGTGCGGAAACCTGGATCAATGGCAAGAACGTTCTTTTGACCCAAGGGCGGGGAAAGCAAAAGCTGTCGTATATTTTCAGCAAACACACGGATCGCCTCTGCATCGGCCCGCTCCTTGGTCGCGACCCTGATCTCGGTTTCCATGGACAGCGACAGGAGCCGTTTATAACAGTCATGGACCGCGAGCTTGACCTGCTGCGCAGCAGGATTGTCCCTCTTTACCACCAGGTCCTCGAGCAAGGCGATAGCATCCTCCTCGGGCGGAGTGGCGCGCAGGACCAGGAAGCCTTCCTTCTCTCCCCGCCTCATGGCAAGGATCCGGTGGGACGGAGCGGACGAGATCGGCTCCTGCCATTCAAAGTAATCCTTATATTTGATCCCCTCTTCTTCTTTTCCAATGATCACTTTGGTCCTGAACTGGCCCTTGGAACCGTATAGCTCACGCATCTTCGCGCGAACATTCTGGTCCTCGTTCACCAATTCCGCAATGATGTCGCGCGCGCTGCTCAGGGCGTCTTCCGCGGTCTCAATACCCTTCTCTGTGTCCACGAAGCCAAGGGACTCGGCAGCAGGGTCCACGGATTCATCCTGCGAGAACAGCCGCAGGGCCAACGGCTCGAGCCCCTTCTCCCGAGCGATCGTCGCTTTTGTGCGCCGCTTGGGACGAAAGGGAAGATAAATATCCTCAAGGACCGTCAAGGTAGTAGCTTTAAGGACCTTTGCCTTTAGCTCCCCGGTGAGTAAATCCATTTCTTCAAGGGACTTCAGCACCGCCTCACGCCGTTTGTCCAGTTCCCGGAGCTGTGCCAGCCTGTCGCGGACCGCGAAGACCGCCACCTCGTCAAGCGAGCCGGTGGCCTCCTTGCGGTAGCGCGAGATGAACGGCACCGTAGCACCCTCATCAAGGAGCGCCGCACAGGCTTGCACCTGTTTTTCGGACACGTTGAGCTCTGCGGCAATGATACTGATATGTCCTGTTGTCATGGTGTTCCTTCTTGGGCAGGATAAGGCGGGTAGTGTAGCAAAAGGGATGGAGGATGTAAAGAAGAGAAGCGCACGGGGATCGATTTTTCCACTGCTTATTCGCACGATACAAGAATTTTG
>JBARBN010000215.1:0-2019 GCA_049793155.1 Nitrospirota bacterium | reverse complement strand
GTCAAATCGGCGGTCTGCTCCTTCACTAACTCAGTGAGGTGCTCCCTATGTCTTCTTAACTCTTCTTCAGCACTCCTGCGCTCGGCGATCTCCTGTTCGAGCCGCTTGTTCATCCCGGAAAGTTCCGACGCGCGGATCTGTGCTGCGGACACGCGAAGGATCTGCATCATGGCGTAGCAGGCAACGGCAAAAAACACGCTGGCAAACCCATAGAAGAAGTAGACATGGTCCGCCTGCCAAGTGAAGAAGTCTTTCATGAAATGCAGTCCCATGATGTTATTTTGAAAGAGAGCTCGGGTCCATTTACTATTAAAACAAATTTCCTCTGAAATTGTCTCTATGGCCACTTTTTGCGGGACAGGCCGACAGATGCCCGCCGATGGCGATGGGTTATCGGTCGTTATCTTCCAAGTCGGAGCCCGACGGCCGGAACTTGTGCCGCGCTGTGCTATAATCGAACGACAAAAACTGATGCAATCACCTTTACACAATAATGCATTCTAAACTCTCAACCTATCTCCAGGTCTTTAAGAACAGGCGCATCGCGGTGATGGCCCTCCTGGGTTTTTCATCGGGGCTTCCCCTCCCACTGACCCTCGGGACGTTACAGGCCTGGATGACGGTGGCGGGGGTGGAACTGCATACTATTGGATTATTCTCCCTTGTCGGCCTGCCCTATACGCTTAAGTTTCTCTGGTCGCCATTCATGGACCGCTTTGTCCCGCCCTGGCTCGGAAGGCGGCGGGGATGGATTTTGCCTGTGCAGATAGGATTGCTCATATGCATTGCTTTGCTGGGGTCAGGCTCTCCCCAAAATGCCCCGTGGACTTTTGCGGCTCTTGCGCTGCTTGTTTCCTTCGTATCGGCGTCTCAGGATATCGTAGTCGATGCATACCGGACGGACGTCCTTCACGAAGTCGAAAGAGGAATCGGGGCCGCCGTGTTTATCACGGGGTATCGCATAGCAATGATCATCTCGGGTGCCGTAGCGCTAAAGCTGGTCGAGAAGACAGGCTGGCAAAATATTTATTTTATCATGGCCGGGCTGATGACTATAGGGATCGTTGCCACGCTGGCAGGCCCAGAGCCGGAATTTTCAGTGGTCCCGCCGCGCACCTTGCGGGAGGCTGTATGGGGACCGCTGAAGGATTTCTTTTCACGGCCCTCTGCCGTCGTGATCCTGCTGTTGATCGTACTCTACAAGCTGTGCGATGCATATGCCGGCACGATGACAACCGCCTTTCTAATCCGCAATGCAGGATTTTCGACGGGCGATGTCGGCACCGTCAATAAAGGACTGGGCCTTGCATCGCTGATTGTCGGCGCCACCTTAGGCGGTACGATGATGGTGCGCCTCGGTCTTTTCAGGTCTCTCCTGATATTCGGCATCATGCAGGCATTGTCGATCCTTTCATTCATACCGCTGGTCTGGGTCGGAAAGAGTTATCCGCTCATGATCACTGCAGTCGCCTTTGAAAACCTGACGGGTGGCATGGGGACCGCCGCGTTCGTTTCCTTTCTTATGGCGCTCTGCCATCACAAGTACAGTGCCACGCAGTTCGCCCTGCTTTCTTCGCTTGCCTCGCTCGGGCGTGTCTTTATCGCGCCGACGTCGGGATATGTTGTGGAATTTGCGGGGTGGGCCAACTTCTTCGTCATCGCAGCGCTAACGGCCCTCCCCGGTCTTCTTCTTTTGTGGCGGTTGCGCGCCGACATCTCGGCCCTTCACAGGGAAACAGCATAGGTTAAGACGACCCTCGCGTTATTCAAAATTCTGAAATCGCGCAGGAGGGGAACTGTCTTCGAGCGGTTTCTTTTTCTGATATCCCTATGTGTCTCTGATATTCAAGAGGAAAAAGCCTCGGAGTCCCGAAGGCTTTCGGGACGAGAATGGGCGAAAAGATGGTCCCCCTCCTGCATCCATGAACTATCGGGACAATACATGTGTGAGCACCTGAGGGCGGGACCTTAATATGATCAGCCCCGGCTTGTCCGAAATATTTTTTTTCAGGTCCTCAT
>JBARBN010000214.1:0-31191 GCA_049793155.1 Nitrospirota bacterium | reverse complement strand
CACGCTTTTTCAAGCGGTTCATGAAATCCCGGTATTGCCGCTCGACGTCCTCTTTTGCGTATCCATATCTCTTCTGCAAGATCCCCAAGAGTTTTTTCTGGTTGCCTGAGATCTCGGTGAGGTCATCAGCGGTGAGTTTGCCCCATTTCGCCTTGACCCCGCCTCTTATCTCATTCCATTTCCCCTTCAGAATATCGTCATTCAGCATATTTAACTCCTCGATGGCATCTCTCATTATTTCGAACGCACTCACACCACGCCCAGTTTTTTACCAAACTTATGTACCTTGAAACCCAAAGCAATCAGGATCGCTCCGAAGAGACATGCGTAGGTCCCGATCAGCCATATGGCACCCAGTGCACCCGCAGCTGGGAATCGCATCAGCAAAAGCGCGAAGATGATGGACGCTACTCCGCCCACAGCCAGCCACCACTCCCCGGTAATGACCTTCCTGAGTCGGATTGCCGCGATGATCTCGAGTATTCCTGCGGCCAAGGCCCACGCGGCGATATAGAGAAGCAGAGCTGTTCCCGTGATGCCCGGAGCAAAGGCGGTCATGATCCCGACGCTCACGCCCAGTATCCCCTCGATCAGCAACAGCCACCAGTCATCCTTCTCTTTCCGACTGCCCACCGCGTTAAATATCAAAAAGGCGCCGTTCACGAAAACATAGGCGCCAAAAAGGAGTACCAAGCCGGTCAGCGTTATCCCCGGCCACAGAATGGCCAGCACGCCAAACAGTATTGCGACAACCCCTCTCAATGGAAGTAACCACCAATAACGAAAAAGCACCGTTAGCATATACACCACCACCTTTCAAGACAGCGTCCTCATTTTTGTGCCCACATCCGAACAATTCTTCTTTAATTATATTTAAACTCCATTTAACGAGAATGTCAAGTTGACCAGAGCTATTCACATGGCAATCACGTTGATACCTATTTTGTAATGCTTAAAACCTCTGCGAGATTTTCAGGGAGACTGTACACGGCAGCTATTCGGGTTTGAATCGATGTTTGTTGATCTTGAGGAATCCAATTTTCGATTCCGGAGTCGAGGGCGAAAAGCACCGTTAGCATATCAACTACTTCTTTTTGAAACTGAACTCCATTTGTACACCTGTCCTGCCTTCCGAGACAGGACAGGTGTCCCGATTTTCTATCTTGCGTACTGGAACTTGGGCATCGCCTTGATAGCATCTTTGGTCGCACCTGGCAGAACAATCTTGCCTTTCTGCAGCTTGAACTGATTAGCAGGGATTGCCACGTCATATTTGCCAATGCCCAGGAATCCGCCGGCCGCGATGATCCCGTAAGAAACCGCCTTGTCCGGAGCAATGATGATGTCATACACTTTGCCAACCTTCTCATTCTTGTCATTATACACATCGTGCCCCAGAATCTGCTTCTTGGCGCTCCATCCATTTGCCACGACTGTGATCTCTGTTACCGCAACACCAAGGACCGCCCCGCCAGCCACCGGTGCCTCTGCTGCGGCAAATTTCAATCCATAGGTGAACAGCATTACCGCCATAGCAATCATGATCGCCAGAACTTTTTTCATTTTCTTCCTCCTTTGTATGTATGTTACATGCTAAAGATAGATTCGTAATCCCTTTCGATGCTCTGCAACTGTACTCCCTCACATTTTCTTCATCCGGCATGCTTAAATGCCTCATTTGCCTGCTGATTGGCGCGATCGAAAGCGGCGCGCGTCTCCCCCAAAGCCTTTTTAAAGGCAGACCAGGACTCGGACCCCGCACGGCTCAGTTTGTCAAGCTTCGCCTCCGCGGCGACGGATTCTGCTTTCATGCGCTTCACAGCTGATTCGACTTCGGCCTTGCGATCGGCAGCGAATCCCGCCGCGCTATTTTCAATCTTGTCGATCGCTTCCTGCCATGCTTTCCGCTGTTCATCGGCGCGCACCCGGAAGGCGGCCTTCTGCTGTTCGACTTTTAACCCAGCTGCGTCAATATATCTTTGAACACTCGCCTCGAAAGCGTTCCAGTCGGTCTCCAGTAACGCCTTTGCGCGGTTCCAATCGGCTTCGCTCATCTCTCCTTCCTTCTTAATCGTTTCCCTGAAGGCATCGCGTTTTGCACGCATGTCAGCGAGAGCCCTCTCCGCATTGGCGCGAGCATCACCCTGCAACTCGCTGACTTTACTTTCGAATAAGGCCAATGTGGCATCCATCTCGTTGAGCCTCTCCTTGGCCCAATTCAAATAAACGTGCATGTGGCTCTGGCTCGTCATTTGTTCGTGCGCCTTTGGGCTGGCCTCGCGGCCAGCGGCGTCAGTCTGTGCAACGGCGGCGCTGTTTGATGCGACGAGCGCCGCCAGCGCAATCAATAACACTTTCATATTCATGTTGTCATTCCCTCCAAGTATCGCCGAAGCGACGGTCGATCTGTCGTTAAGAGTTCGAGTTCACGCTGCCAGCGCCTGCTTGGTGAGTTCCCAGGCTTGTTTCAGCTTGTCGGTCCGCCGCTTGTACTCGGAATGCATCTCGGCAATGCGTGCCTCGATCTTGGCCTTCTCGGCACCCTTCGCCTTGGCTGCCTGCTCCTGCAGGGTTTTGATCTTTGCATCCATCTTTTGTCTCGCGGCCTCGAGCGCCGCCTTGGCACGGTCATGCGTGGCTTTCAGCTTGACCTTGGTCGCGTCCATCTTTGCCTCGAGCTTCACCTTGGCTTTACCGGTCGCCTGGGCGTACTCGGCTTTCATCTGGGCGAGTTCGGCCTCGAATGCATCGCTGTCCCTTTCGATCAGGGCGTCCTGGACATCCCCGAGTCCCCGGCGCAATACGACACCGCCCACGGCCTCCATGCGGATATCGACCGGCATCGACCAATCCTCCCCGACTTCGGCGACAACGGCCGTCTTACCCGGCTTCAGCTGTCTCTCGACCTCGGCCAGGAAGTCCTCGCCAACCCCGACGTTCACCAGGTCGTATAACATACCCCCGAACGTCCCGACATAGGCACCGATCGCGACACCCACGGGCCCACCGAGCAAGCCGATCAAGCTCCCGGTGACCAGACCCACGGCCGTTCCGAGAGGGCCCTCGTCAGCCGCCTCTTTGACGGTCACCTTCCCGCCGGCGTCCTTCGCAATCACGGCGCTCGCATAGAGCGTGATACTACCCTCGTCATGCAATTCTTTGAGGGCCTTGGAGCCCTCGTACGCTTTTTTCTCACTGTCGAATACAACTACAATCATCTTGTCCATAGCTATTCTCCTTTCGTTTTTGAACATTTATTTATCGCGTCCCGGAGGTGCGATCTTACAATCACGAGCAGTTACGCGTTTTCCGTTATCATGCCGTCGCCTTCAGTTCCCTTCGAGCTGCCACCGAGTACATCAGCCGGGTAAAACCGCTCACGAGGAGGTTAATACCCACAAGGGTTCCGATGGCCCACCCTGAGCTGGATGGCCAGGGGGACCCTATAAGGAATCCAAGAAGTAGCGTCATTATGCTGTCAAAGATAATCCATCCGGAACCCGGCAGGGAGCGGAACTGGAAAAACACGATCATCTGCAGCACGCCTTCTGCTATCAAGATGGCAGCCAGCACTAATGTGAGTGACGCCAATGCGAGTCCCGGATGGAATACTAGGTAGAAACCGCCGACGATGTAAACAATCCCTATCAGCATTCGCCAGAGAAAGGCACCGGCACCCTGGGCAGCGAATGCATAAGCCACGTAGGTAAAACCACCGAAGACGACGATCCAACCGACAAAAATGGAGATACCAATGCCCGTGGCAAGGGGCAAAGCAATAGCCAGGAATCCCATCACGATCATCAGGATAGCTAATCCGATGGACATCCCCGTGACTTTCTTGAATACATCCGTAGTACTTTGTTCTTTCATTTTGTTTCTCCTTTCTTTCTTATGTTTTAATGCTCCAGAAGCTCTAACTGCGTTTGTTGAAATCTACGTAAAACAATTTTCGAATTGACTGCTCGGCCGAAACCTCATTACTGCTTAGCGCTGACACCGGCTACCTTCGTGATCCTTCCCTCCCAATCCACTCGCGAATATATGCCGGGCAATTCTCAAGCTCAGTACCATTGGCTTCGCAACGAGCCAGAAATCTCACGGTGTCTCGATCCACGAGCTTGACCTCTTTCAGATCCAGAACGATGCGGTGATCTTGTTTTTCGACTTCTAAGAGTCTTTGCAACTCCGCCACGTCTTCCGCCTTGATTCGACCACTCAGGGTAAAGGCCACGACATCTTCTCTCGCCATTTTCTGAATTCTCAAGGTCATCGATTCTTTCCTGAGACCACTATCCTACTTGGTTTTATGCAATGTTATATTGCAATGCGAATGCCAACCGTAACCAGTTGAAAATACTTGATGGGCATTAATTATAAAACGACGAGTCTTCGAGAATTAACGAAGGTTCGTGAAAAATGACAGGGATTTCAGAGGGGGGGTATTGCAGCTGCTATGCGGATTTGAAGCGATGTTTGTTGATCTTGAGGGATCTGATCTTCGATTCCAGAGTCGTTGGCGGAATACCGAGCTTGGCGGCCGCGCCCAACGGGCCAGACACTCGGCCTCTGCTTTCAGCCAGGGCGGCCTCAATCATCTCTTTTTCTTGAGTCACAAGCTTGTCGGAGAGCGGCTGGCTTGCCGACTGAGTCTGACGAGACTCCCGAACGAGCCAGCTCTCATCGACTGAGAAGGTCTCCGTGTCACAGATGATAACCGACCGTTCAATCACATTCTGTAGCTCTCGAATATTGCCCGGCCAGGGGTACGACTGAAACAGATCCATGGTCTTTTTGTTGATGCGCCATATTTCCTTCCCCGCTTTACTGGCATATCGATTAATGAAATACTCGACCAGCAGGGGAATGTCCTCTTTCCGTTCGCGCAGAGGTGGTATTTCAATGGGAAATACGTTGAGCCGATAGAATAGATCGCTCCGAAAGATGCCGGCTTCAATGGCGGCCTTCAAGTCACGATTAGTGGCGGTAATCACCCGCACATTAGAACGGATCGCTTGATTCCCACCCACACGCTCAAATTCGTACTCCTGCAGCACACGCAACAGCGCAACCTGGGTCTCAGTCGGAAGCTCTCCGATTTCATCGAGAAAGATGGTTCCTCCATCCGCCAGCTCGAAGCGGCCGAGGTGCCGCTGGAGGGCTCCTGTGAAGGCCCCCTTTTCATGACCGAATAATTCCGAGGCGATCAACGGTGCGGGAATTGCAGCACAATTGACACTCACAAAGGCTCGCGCGTTGCGCTTCGACCGCTTGTGGATAGCTCGAGCGATGAGTTCCTTGCCGGTGCCCGTTTCACCGGTGATGAAGACAGTGGAATCCGTCGGCGCGACCTTGGCGACACGTGTAATCACGGCTTTCAAAGCCGGTGATGCGCCTACGATCTCCTCGAACATTGACGATGTGTCAATTTCATCGCGTAGCGCGATGTTCTCTCTGTAGAGTTGGTCCTTCAACTTCTTGATTTCGTCAAAAGCCTTTTGGAGGGAATATTCGGCCCGCTTTCTATCCTCGATATCTATACTGGACCCATACCATCTTACGATCTTTCCCTGCCCGTCACGTAGAGGCACGCTACGGTGTAGCATCCAACGATATTCTCCATCCGCCCGCCGCACGCGTGCTTCTCCTTCGAAAGGCTCCCCTGTCTCAAGGGTCACCCGCCGCTTTTCCACGAACGCTTCAACGTCTTCAGGGTGAATTGTAGCGGTCCATTTCCAGCCCAATATGTTCTCAAACGAAAGACCGACGAAGTTCAGCCATTGTCGATTGAAAAAATCGATATAGCCATCAGGCAAACCGCTATGGATCAGAGCGGGAATCGAGTCAATAAGAAGCTGAAGGTTCATAAGCTCGGATTAGTGTCCTTGAGAGGCCAAGCGTAGTGGCAAAGATTGTCTCCTCTTCCCTCATAGGTTCTCCCACGGAAATGTTGACGGCTATCCACTTCTGCGAAAAATAAACCTTGTGGTTTCTTTTTCAGAGTGCTTTTCTTTTATTTTTTGTATCAGGCAGGTACGATCACCACCCGCAATCAGCCAGCACTCCCCGGCAACGGCCTTCTTGAGCCGGATTGCAGCTATTTTCGTAATATCCAATCTGAAATACTTGTTAATATTAGGTATACTCCTCTTGACGAGAAAGTCAATTTGACTAAAGTACTATTCTCATAGCACTCGCGGTGGTCGTCATTTTTATAGCCATTTGTCTTTCCATCTCTTTTTCTCGCTTTTTTTATCATCATTCATTTCTTCTTGTGAGTCTCTTACCTAATGGTGTTCATTACTTCGCATCTGTCGTCCTCTGCGCAGTCAAAACATCCTCCGGAGACGGCTCCGGCCCCAGCAATAATGCAATCCACCGCGTGTTTTCATTGCTCTCGAATGCAATTTTAAAGGTCATGGTAATCGGAATGGAAAGAACCATACCCATAAGGCCGAGCAGGCTTCCCCAAAAAATCAATGAGAGAAAGACAACCAGGGTAGACAATCCGAGGCCCCGCCCCATAACCCGAGGCTGGACGATGTTGCCGAGGATGAAATAAATGGCGATATACCCCGCACCCACGAGCGCGGCACGGCCCATTCCAAGTTGAATAAAAGCCAGGAGGACTGCGGGAATGGCGGCGATAATTGAACCAAGATTCGGTACATAGTGAAGCAGAAAGGCCAGAAGACCCCAGAGAACGGGGAAATCCACACCAAGGATGGCAAGCCATATCCCAATAAGTATTCCGGCAGTTAGACTGATACCTGTCTGAATAACCAAATAACGCTTCATAGTATCGGCGAATCTGCTGAACTGAGGAAAGGCTGCCTGAGAAACACCGAGGACTGCGCGGAGTTTTACAGGGAAGCTTGAGGCCTCGAGCAATATGAACGTTACCGTGAGCAGAATCAGGACGATATTCGACAACACCAGGCCCAAACTCGAAAGCAAGCTTGCGGTAAGGCTCATGACTGCGCCGGGATTAACGTACTTAAGCACAAGCTTGTCCGGGCTTTCGATTTCCTTACTCGTTAACAGTTCTTTGAGTGCAAAGAATTTCTCTTGTATACGGGCTTCATAAAAAGGCAAGGCATTCAAAAAACTGTTGATGGACGTCCCTACGAGTGTGCCGATGATCAGAAGAATACCGATGATTCCCCCTACGACGATCAATACGGCGATGCCAGAAGGAATGCGTTTCCGCTCAAGCCAGAGGAGTGGCGACGTCCCGATGACGGCAAGAAAAACGGATACGAGGAACAGCACCACAACGGATTGGGCTTGATAGATACCCCAGATGATGAGCACGAGTGCTGCCATAATGACAAGGAAGCGCACTCCCCGCTGTTCATTGCCCTGTGCCACCATAGACTTACGCCTCCTGAGCAGCGTATACTCCTCCGTCAGACCAATCCCGGCGGTAACTCGCCCCCGCGCAGCGGGGTGTCGATGTTGACTGCCTGGTTCTCCGCGGAGCGTAACTGAGGGGTTGGCAGTCGGGTGAATTACCGCCGGAATTCTCCCCTCCACGGTGTAGAGGGGAGAACAAGCGGATCACAAGCCCCCTCGTTAATACCGAAAACTCGTTATTGAAGAGCCCCCTTAGATAATACCGGATTTGCGATGTTATCTAGCTTAGCAAAGACAATGCTACTTTGATCGTATTGCTAATAATCCTGATTTTTCATATTCTACCTAAGATCGTTGGAACTTCCGCTATTATTGTTCCCAATACCGCGGCCTCGAACTTGCTCATCTCGCCCAAACTGCCTCGTCGTTCCGTCATGCGCCGGAAGCGGGTAAAGTCTGTCGGCAGAGCTTCGGTGTCCACAAGATAGGCAATTTTTTGGATGATCGCCCTGATCTCTTCCGGATGTTTTGTCCGGCCTTTTATCTTGGGGAAATATGCCACCTTCATCCGGCCTCTGGAGCTGTCGAAGTCGACGTCGGTCACCCGGTGCAGCGCGAGAATAACATAATCGCCGAGCGAGTGCCAGAAGATCTCGTCGTGCCCTTTCCAGGACGGAAGGTAGAAGCGCAATAAAGCAGGCTGTTTTTTGCCATTTGGCGTGATGCTCTTATAAAGAGAGACGGGGAAATTATCTACCTCCGTATGATCGATCTTTTCGAGCTTTTCAAACAAATTGATTCTTTGCTGCTTCCGAAAAATTTTATCGACCTGATCTAAAACCCCGCCCTGTCCAAGACCGTTCTGAACTTTTTCAAATACCGCTGTTAATGAGTTTGTCATTGTTCGACTCCTTAATTTAATATAGTACCGCAAGCTATGACTTTCGTTTCGACTGTCTTAATTGTTATTTCCCTTTTACCCAAGAAATCGCCGGGAGACCTTTTCTTTCTATTTTATCATAAGCACATGTAATAGTAGTTCAGCAATCATTAAATCCCTATCTTTAAGTCACAGGGAATTGTTACACATAATTTCAATTTGATTGACGGCTTCATGACGATCTCACCGCTGAGCGTTTTCAACATATAAATTACTGTGTGTCAAAGGATGCTGCTATTCAATTCATACCGTCGCACTATGGTCGAAACTGCCGTGCCTGAGGAAATGTGCGACCTGTCTCATTACCAGCGGATCTCTCATGATAAACGTGTGAGTATTGTGGACGACGATGAAGTCTCTCATTTCCGGAAGCATGGTGCTCTTCACCGAAACCGTACCATCATCAGGACCGTCCATAAACGCGGAGGACACAAGATTGATGCTCAAGTTACCCGCGATCACGCCGATGTCGATCCCGACGGGCTTTAAGCGATTGACCACCGACTCCGGTCCCCTGCCGATCTCCTGTCCGGCCGGTCCGATAATCCATCGGTAAAGAGGGACATGCATGAGCAGATCGGCGATCTCACTCCCCTGGTTGGGCGATGAGAGCATAACGAGCCGGCTGCCTGCGGGCACAGAATGTTGCTGCAGGTACTGACGGACTATGAGACCGCCAAGAGAGTGGCCGACGAAATGGATTTTCCCCGCACCCTGCTTTCGGCAAACATCTACAGCGCCCGCCAGATGCATTTCAGCGATCGTCTCGATCGTTTTGGTTGTCGAGGGATAGGCGAGGTTTATAGTCGAATAGCCGAGGCTTTTCAGATACTGCTCCAGCCTGCGCATGGACTGTCTGAACCGGCCCAGGCCGTGCAGCAGTATCACCCACTCAGTCATGTCACGCTTTGTTTCGGCAGCCATAAATACTAGAACCTATCTCAAAATTGCTTGAGTAGGATACAAATTGAAGCAAGTTGAACGAAGCCGAGAAAATTCGTAGTGTAGTATTCCCAGCGAACGACGAGACGACGATGCCAATGAAGCCAAGACCAGAATCGTTCGACAAGCCAGCGACGTTTATAACGGCGCAGCGCCCGACCGTCTTGCGTCTTTTGAAGTACTCGATTCTTTTTGTGAGGCGAGATCATTTCTATGCCATCGTTTCTGAGATCTTCATCCAGACGATCGCTGTCGTAAGCTTTATCGCCGATCAGTTTGTCCGGCTTTGCTTCGATCATGTAGAAATCGAAGGTCAGTTGAACAAGCGTAACCTCATGGTGATTGGCGGCGTGCGTAGTGACAGCAAGCGGCAGTCCATGCCGATCTACAATACCCATGATTTTCACGCCTTTTCCGCGCTTTGTTGGCCCGATGCCATCGCCGCCGCCTTTGGCCGGAGAGAAGGTTGCATCAATGAAGCATTCGGATTCATCTATCGCGCCGGATTCGCGCAGTGTATTCGCCAATTGGCATAACGCATTGCGTAGTACGTCTTTGCGGCACCACTGTTGGAAACGGCGATGAACTATCTTGTAGTTCGGATAGCACTGCGGCAGCGTATGCCACTGGGCGCCGGTGTTCAGTATCCAGAGTACACCTTCAAGGACTTTACGAGTGGGTATCGGCTTGCGGCCTGGACGACCATCGGGAATATTCTCTTCTGGAAAGTGTTCCCGAATTCGTTCCCATTGCTCATCTGTCAGACGCAAGGCCATGACAGATAATACCTCGTCCTACGAAGATGACAAGAAAAATCTAATTTTGAGATAGGTTCTAGTATACCAATATCATGGTGCGGCCCTCAGTATGGTCTCACTACCAGAAACACTTTTCCGTGCTATACTTCTAACTTGTGAATTGCGCATTCCATACTAAAGGAGGTTACCGAATGGGCTATTTGGAGGGCTTCAACTGGAACGAGATAAAAAAAGAAGTGCAGCAAGGGCTGGAAAAGAGCATGGCGGCAGTGAAGCAAGGAGCCGTCGAGGTTCAGAAGAAAGCCGGGGAACTCACGAAAGAAGGAAAACGTCAATACAAAGTATTTACACTCAAAGCACGGATCCACGAAGCGATTACCGACCTCGGCGCCAAGACGTATGTTCTCATGAGCAGTGCCAAGGCCAAAAACCCTGCTCTCAATGCTGGGGTGAAAGAGACCATGGCCAGAATCAAGGACCTTGAAGCGCAGATCGGGATACTCGAGGGCAAGAGCATTGCAGTGCGTTCAAAAACTCGCTCCAAGGCACGCACGAAAGCACCCAAAAAAAAATAAAATAGTGCATGTTGAAGCGTAATGCGCAATGAACCGGCTACTTAAGTGCTAAGTAGGTAAGTAATGAAAGAGGAGATAGACTTTGCATCAGGGTAGTACTACAATTAATTTTATCGAAAGGAGATCATGTTTATGGGACTGTTAGATGGTGGATTGAAAGGTAGTCTTATTACCGGTTTGGCGATCGGTATCGGCGCCGCAGTACTGGCACCCGTAGTCATTCCTCTGTTTGCCACTATCGCGAAGCCGCTTGCAAAAGCCGCGATCAAAGGAGGCATGCAGATGTACGAGCGCGGCAAGGAAACCTTTGCCGAGATCGCTGAAATTACAGAAGATATTGTAGCTGAAGCTAAGGCAGAACTGGCAGAGACGGCCGCAGCGGCAGCAGAAGCTGTGGATGACACGGCTGCGGCAACGGCTGCGGCACCGGTTGCAGCAGCGGCTGCGATCTCCAAGCGCAGGCCAAGGCCAGCCACGTCATGATCCCGGCTGCCGTCATCGCCCATACTTCGACCGGGAGATTACGGATCAGGGTCCCCTCACGAAAAGGCAACCTTGCCGTACTGAAGTCATACGGGGACCAGCTTGCCGCTTGTCCGGGCGTCCTCTCCATCGAGGTGAACCCGGGTACGGGAAGTATACTCTTGCTTCACCAAACGACGGTGCGTAAGATTGCGGAGTATGCAAGGTCGGGGGGTCTTTTTTCCTTAGAGGAACAAAAGAGTTCCAGGGTACCCTCTGCAGAACTTCACCGAAACCTTGGCGAGACGTTCAAGAGCATCGATCGGCAGATACAGACCCTCACAGACGGTGATATGGATCTGAGCGGTTTTGCAGTTGCAGCCCTGATTGTGGCGGGTAGTGCGCAGATTCTGACGGGGAATGCAGGTCCCATCCCGTGGTCTGCTGCGTACTGGTACGCTTACAATCTCCACTCAAAGACAGCAAAAGAAGGCGAAAAGAAATAACGTAAGCAGCACTGAGAAAAACGGGAACCCTTCCAGCTGTGTCCGCCTTGTTAGCTCCGACGGCATTAAGAAGCAATGCAATCCGGCATTTACCAGAAGTCCGTTCCCCGGAATTATCAAACTGCCCGGCGTACAAAATACGATACGATTATTATAAAACCTTGGGAGGAGTAACACTATGAGTGACCAAAAACAAAAAAAGCCGACGAAGAAGACCGTGAAGCGCAGTCCGAGCGGCACTTCATCAAAATCGGCTGATCTAATCTCAACAACGAAGACTACGAGAGGAGGAACAGACATGACAAGCGCAGAAGCCACAGAAGGTGTATTTTCAGCCCAGGACATCGGCAAAGCAGGCTCTACGGTGAAAGAGGGCGTCGTGAGCAGTCTCAAGGGGATCAACGAGATCGAAGCAGAGATAGTCAGCCTCGTCAGGAATACAGTTTCCAATTCGCTGCGCGCAACCGGCATGGTCGCCGGCGAAGCGATCGACATCACGAAAGATGTGGTCAAGGGCGCCATTCAGGCTACTGAAGAGGTCGGCACCGGCCTTATCTTGAGCACCAAGAGCGTTGCAAAAGGCGTGATCATGGGCGTAAGCGATGTCGGAGGCGATGTTATTTCCGTGGCAGGGCAGACCGTCAGGGGCGCTGTAAAAGGCGCGGCCGAGGTCGGCGCGGATGTTGCCATGGTCGCCCGGCGGGCCGTGGATGGCGTGATCGAGGCCACCAAGGAAGTCGGTGGGAATGCAGAGGAAGTTGCAAAGGTTGCCGTCACGGGCGCGATTGATGCGGCATCTTTGATCGGCAACACGGCGGTTAAAGCGGTCAAGGACATGCTGGTCGGCGTTGTAGAAGGAGTGAAGGAAGTCGCCGGCACCGCCCTGCCGAAGTCGCGACAGGTTTGATCAGTTATTGCCTGGCTCGGACCGGCTTGCATTTCAGAGAAGGAGGAATTGTACGTGGTCCAAGCCGTTCATACGTCGGTAAAAGGGCGGGCCCGTTATAAGGTAGAGGGTCTCTATCGCTCAGAGCAGTTGAAACAGCGGATCGAGCAGCATCTCACACAGCACAAGTGGATACTGAGCGTTTCGATCAATACCCTCACGGGCAACGTTCTCGTGCTGTTCGATTCACAGAACGGCAACCATGCATCAGCAGTAGCTTCCCTCCTGAAGTCCGTAGTCGAACGCAGAAATGGCAAGCCGATTCAGGGAAAGAAAGACGCGTTCCCTGCCGTGTCGCGGGAGAAAGAAAAAGTTGTTGTCCGGCCCGTTCGCGCCGACGTCTCTCCCGACCGTGCCGTTGCCGGCAAAAAAACGCCGAGCCTGCGGACCGTTCGCAAACAGGTTGCCAATGCCGAAGACCAGCAGGAAGAGCAATGGCACTGCATGGAAGGGAAGGATGTGCTGCAGCGATGGGGCACTTCGGCGTCAGAAGGCCTGTCCGAAGAAGCAGCCCGTCTTTTGTACATCCAATATGGTCCCAATATTCTGCCCGAATCAGTTCCCCGCTCCGGCTGGAGCATGTTCTTCGATCAGTTCAAGTCCCTTCCCGTAGCTCTCCTTGGTGTTGCCGCGGTCATTTCCGTTGCTACAGGCGGATTTGCGGATGCCGTCGTGATCATGGGGGTGGTCGTTATCAACTCCTCCATCGGGTATTACACCGAGAACCAAACGGAAAAGATCATCCATGGGTTAAAGAGCCTCGTACAGCCTTCGTCAATAGTGATCCGCGGTGGCGTCGTCACGACCATCGATGCCAAGGAGGTCGTGCCCGGCGATATGCTCGTACTGAGACCGGGAAGCTATATCGCGGCGGACGCCCGTCTCATACAGGCAAAATATCTGAGCATTGATGAGTCCGCATTGACGGGCGAGAGCATGCCGGTGCTGAAAACCACCGAAGAACTGCATGTACCGGACATCCCCCTTGCCGACCGCACCAACATGGTCTATATGGGCACGCTGGTCACGGGAGGACAGGGGCTCGCCGTCGCGGTGGCTACAGGGCGATTTACCGAGGTCGGGAAGATCCAGACCATGGTGGGCGAGGCGCGGCCGCCCGATACGCCCCTGGAACGGCAGATGGACCACCTGGGGGTCCAGTTGGTGTATGTCACCTGCGCGGTATGCGGCATCGTGTTCATCGTAGGCATTCTGCGCGGTTACGGTTTTCTCCAGATGCTCAAGACCTCCATAGCCCTGGCCGTGGCCGCCGTGCCCGAGGGGCTGCCGACCGTTACGACGACGACCCTCGCGCTCGGCATCAAGCGCATGAGGGGTCTGAACGTGCTCGTCCGTCACCTTGACGCCGTAGAAACGCTCGGCTCGGTCGAGACCATCTGTCTTGACAAAACGGGCACCATCACCATGAACAAGATGTCTGTGGTCCAGATGCATGCCGGTACGCGCCGTCTCGATATTGTTGACGGCAGGATAATGGCGGAAGGGAAAAGCATCAATCCCTATACGAACGAGGATGTCCTCCGTCTGCTCCATCTGTCGGTGCTCTGTAATGAATCGATTGTATCAGGAGTGGAAGGAGATTACATTGTCGAGGGCTCCTCGACGGAAAACGCCCTCGTGAACCTTGCGCTCAGCGCCGGCGTGGATGTCAACTCGCTTCGCGCCCAGCACCCCCTCGTGAAGTTGAACTACCGATCGGAAGACCGGCAGTATATGAGCACCACGCACCGTTCGAATGACCGGCAGCGGCTTCTGGCCCTCAAAGGCAGTCCCTCAGATGTATTGTCACTTTGCAAATGGTACATCAAGGACGGGCGGCAACTGGAAATGGACGACAATGCCCGCGCAATCTTCGAAGCGGAAAATGAACGTATGGCAGGTGAGGCGCTCAGGGTCCTTGCCGTCACTTACGCGGTGAGCGACGAAAGCACAAGGAAAAGCGAAGAGATCATTCAGCAAGGACTTGTCTGGGTCGGCCTCGTCGGCATGGCGGATGTGGTCAGGAGCGGCGTCAAGAATCTCATCGGCACTTTCCACCGCGCCGGGATCGATACCGTTATGATCACCGGGGACCAGAGTCCTACGGCCTATGCGATCGGAAAGGAGCTTAATCTGAGCAATGGAGAGGAACTGGAGATCCTGGACTCCACCAACCTTGCCCAGCTTGAACCCGAGGTCATGAAGGCGCTTGCCGGACGTGTCCATGTCTTCGCCCGCGTGAGCCCGGCCAACAAGCTCCAGATCGTCCAGGCGCTCCAGTCAGCCGGAAAGGTCATTGGCATGACCGGCGACGGCATCAACGACGGACCCGCGCTCAAGGCAGCCGATATCGGGATCGCCCTGGGCCACACGGGGACCGATGTGGCGCGGGAGGTGGCCGACGTGGTTCTCGAGGATGATAATCTCGAGACCATGGTCGTGGCCATCAGCCAGGGGCGAACGATCTACAACAATCTTCGAAAATCCGTAAGATATATGATCTCAAAGAACACGGCCGAGATCATGATCATGTTCACCTCTCTTGCCGCGGGCATGGGACAGCCGTTCAATGTCATGCAGCTTCTCTGGATCAATATGATCTCTGACATCTTCCCCGGCATAGCCCTTGCCCAGGAGCCCCCTGAACCCGATGTGCTTTTGCGTCCTCCGCGAAGTCCGGAAGAACAGCTCATCAATACGTCGGACTTTAAAAGGCTCCTCTTTGAGGCCTCCACCATCTCAGCCGGGACGCTGGCAGCATATGGATATGGCGTCCTGCGCTATGGGCCGGGGCCCCAGGCCAGCTCGATGGCCTTCACGAATTTTGTCACGGCAGGGCTCCTGCATGCCATCAGCCACCGTTCTGAGACCCATAGTATATTTGACGCCGGCCGGCTTGAACCAAACAACTATCTCACCGTCGCCCTGGTCGGCTCGCTGGGTGTGCAATCGCTCACACTCTTCGTCCCGGGCCTTCGGAGTTTCCTGGGCATGGGCCCCCTGAATTTCTTTGACCTGGCAATCTCGATCGGGACCGCTGTTGCTCCCCTTCTCATCAACGAAGCAACCAAAAAGATTGCTGCTCCGCCTTTGGTGCTAAATGGCAGTACAGCCGCCCCGGTTCTGGTTACGGCCTTGAAC
Source organism: Nitrospirota bacterium (assembly GCA_049793155.1). Lineage (GTDB taxonomy): Bacteria > Nitrospirota > UBA9217 > UBA9217 > UBA9217 > JALNZF01. Next base: position 15,565 of record JBARBN010000214.1, on the reverse strand, counting down.
GGCAGGCAAATTAACGCAATCACCTGAACAGGCACTGTGCATGGGAGGTCAAATGAAAAAAGACTTCATGTTCACATCGGAATCGGTTACCGAGGGCCATCCTGACAAGCTCTGCGATATCATCAGCGATGCAGTCATCGATCACGTCTTACAGAAGGACCCATATGCGAATATCATAGCCGAGTGTGCCGTTTCCACGGCCATAGTCTTCATCGCAGCGCGGTTTGCAACCTCGGCCAGGGTCGATTTTGCCAGTATCGCCCGGCAGGTCATAGGCCAGGTTGACTATGACGAGCGGGCCTTTAATGCAAAGACCTGCAGCGTCATAACAAGCCTCACTGAGATACCGGTGGGTGACCGTCCGTTGGTCGATGAACGGACCCTGAGCGATGAGGCGATAGAACGCATTCCCGTACGGAACCTGGTGACGGTGTTCGGATTCGCCTGTAATCAGACCGCGGCCTTCATGCCCCTTCCCATCTGGCTCGCCCACCGTCTTGCCAGGAAGCTCGTCTCCGTACGGCTTCAGACGCTCGACTATCTTGCGCCCGACGGCAAGACCCAGGTCGGCATTGAATATCGCGACGGCAGACCATCGCGTGTTCACAGCATCACAATTATTGCGAGTCAGAAGCGGACCGCAGATAAAGGCGGACCCGATGCCAAACGGCTCCAGGACGATATCCGAGAGACGGTGCTGAATCCCGTCTTTCAAGACGAGGAGATCAAACCGGATGCGAAAACCCGGATCTTCGTCAATCCCGACGGCGCCTTCATCGGCGGCGGTCCTGCCATACACTCAGGGTTGACCGGGAGAAAGAATGCGATCGACACCTACGGTGAATACTCCCGTCACAGCGGGTCGGCCCTGAGCGGGAAAGACCCTTCGAGAATCGACCGGATCGGCGCCTATGCAGCCCGGTATGCTGCAAAGAATGTGATTGCCGCCGGACTTGCAACTTCCTGCGAGGTGCAGCTCAGCTATTCCATTGGGTGTTCGCGGCCGGTGAGCATCCAGGTAGAGACGTTCGGGACCGGCAAAATATCTGATCAAAAGATAGCCGATATCATTGAGATAAATTTCGAATTTCGACCGGCAGGGATCATAGGCCAGTTCAACCTTCGATACCTCCCCTCTCAGATCAAGGGTGGATTTTATCGTAAACTCGCGGCGTACGGTCATGTAGGAAGAATGGATATCGGACTGCCCTGGGAATTGACTGACAAGGCTTCTCTCTTGAAAGAGTAACAAAGTTATACGGAAGGTCAGTGAACCATGCACGAGACAGAGGAAACGCACGTAAAAGGCCAGACGCTTGTTCTTGTTGTAACAATCGCCTATTTCTTCGTGGAATTGTTCGGAGGGCTCTATTATCACAGCATCGCCCTTGTGACGGACGCGTCGTTCATGGCCGTCAATATCTCAGGTCAGATAATCGCGCTGTGGGTTACCAGGATCGTCCGCCGACGGCCGGACAAGGTCAACACCTTCGGTTACGAACGCGCTAAAGTGCTTTCCGGTCTGTTTAACGGGATACTGGTCGGCTTCATCCTGTTCTATGTTTTCACGGAAGCCTTCCAGAAGATCCTGCACCCCCAGCCTATTGAAGCGGACAAGGTCCTCATTATTGCCGTCGTAGGTCTCTTGGCGAATGCCTTCGGTCTTGTGCAACTCTACCGGTACTCAAAGGATGTGAATATCAAGGGGGCGCTGCTTCTTATCCTGAACGATACTCTGGGTTCGGTCGGCGTCATCGGTGCTGCCGTCATCATCCGGTATACCCATCTGTATTTTGTGGACCCCCTTGCCGGCATCCTGATCGGCTGCCTGGCAGCGTATCCGACCTTTTTCTTGATCAGGGACAGCATCAAGATCCTCATGGAAGGGAGTCCTGCAAACATAGATGCAGATGATATCGTCAGATTTCTGCAACAGACTTTTCCCGAAATACATCATATCAAGGACATACATATCTGGGGTCTTTCACCGGAGAAGATCATCCTGGTGGCCCGGATCAGGACGAATGGTTCGGGTTATGGCCGTGATACGATGAGACGGATGAAGAAATTATTGCGGGGTAAATTCGGCTTATATGACATTTTCATAGAGGGCTATGAAATACAGCAGCACGTTCCCACGACGGTGCACGACGCGCACACTCCGGGCTTACAGCAGGATCAAATGCTTCTGCAGCCAGCGTCCTGTTGGCAAGAACCCTTGGAATTAGAAAGGGGGAACAAAACATGAACAAACGTATTCTGCAGGATATTGAGGCTGGACCACGTCATCACCAGGTCGCGATCGAAAACCTTGCGCAGAGCCTGAACCGGCCAACGGAGCGGGTATCGACTCTTTACGGGATGGTATTCAGGCATTATTCGCGGACCGCGCGAATTAAGTACTTTCTCTCTGCGCTCGTCTCAAAGAGGGTAAAAGACATTGTGCGTGACAATACGCCGACAGCGGACGTAGAAGGCCGGCGGGGCCATTCGCGGGAGTTATAAGAAGACTCCCTCCCCGTTACGATTCTTTCATAAGCGATCAAATCGGACGTTGCAGGTCCACTCAGGAGCAGCCATTGAGGAAATGCGTTACACGCGAGTACAGAGATATAAGTAAAACGAATATCGATAAGATACTTACTGAAGCAGCCTCGCACGGGGCTGTCATAAAGGGATTCAATCCATGGGACATTGACACGCGCCTGCACGGAGCAGTACTGCGCATAAGGTGGGATGAGCAGAAAATGACCATGGCTATCAGCGTCGTAAATGTTAACTGGTATATACCGAGCGAGACGGTGTGGAATAATATCGACTCGATGCTTGATGGTTACATACGGAAAAAGAACAACAGAGATGTCGCATTCGATACGAGATAGATGCTGGCTGGTGACATACACAGCGTAATGATATCTCCCTTGCTGGAACGTCCCTTACCTAAGTATCATGCTCCATGATCCCGAAGAAACGGTACTTATTAACCTGCCTTTTTTACGGCTACCTCCCAGAGGATCTTCTCTTTCCCATATCTGTACAGGGGGGCCTCATTTATATGCTCAATTGACCAGTCTTTGAAAAGATCTTCAAGGCATTCCCTGTCAAAAAACCTTTTTAGCCGACCCTGTACCTCAATATAGTTTTTCTCTATGCGTCGCCCCTGCCCTGCTCCATGGTTCGTATCCCTGATGGAATTAACCCTGCACAATAAATGGCCGCCATTTACGAGCACCCTTCGTATATCATTCATGACCCTTTTGGTATCTTCCCAATAGAAATAGTGCAGCGAGAGATCTGCAATGATGAGCTTTGCCGAATCTTTTGCAAAAGGGAGTCCGTTCAGCATATCGAATTGTTTTGTCATGGGCTCAGCAATGAAGTAAGTCAACCTCTTGAGGGCCTCTTCCGAAAGATCACAGGAGACAACCCTATATCCTCTTTCGTGAAGATAAAGCGTGTCGTTTCCAGAGCCGCATCCAAGATCGATGATCGGCAAATCATCGGCGTCTTGAAGAATGCTTTCATAATTGTCCAGCCAATGATCATACTCCGGCTTGCTGTTACCGCTGTTTTTATATATTGCATCCCATTCCTTACGGCGGGTAGTGGCGTCGCTATGACTGTTCAGGATTTCGAGATAGTGGACGGGGAATTCAAGGCAGGCGGTACTTCCCATGGTTGTTATACAAAAAGGCTTGATTCTGTCATAAAAGCGTTCCAGCTTCCTTTGCATTGCCAGGGCGAAGCTATGCGATTCAGAGTCACACATTTCCTGGGGCATTTGTATACCTCTTCATCATTTATAACAATATTGCCAGAAATGACAAGCCAGTGCCCTGCAGGGCCATGTCAATGAAGGCACCCGAAACCGCCCTGGCTACCACATTGAATGCCTTCGACGTTGCCTGATGGATCACCTGATCGTTGGTTATTGTTTTGTCGGGATGATAAAAACCTCCCCTCGCGAGGGAACGCAGGATGTCCTGATGCTGGACCTCCGTCGGGTTGTAATTGATCAGAAGACTGCCTGTCGTCGTGTTGAAATCGGCGGCTCCAATGCCATGTCCCATATCCACAAGGGCCTTTCTAACTTCATAGTGGATTGAGGCATTTTTGAACAGGGGATTTTTTATGCGCAGTCTTCCCGGTACATTATGAACATAGCTTTTCATAAGATGTGACCTCCTTTTGATAAGGGATCTTTATATATGATTTACAATCAGGATATTCCGAACATCTGAATCGCAGCGCCAATTTGTCATGCATGTAAAGGTGCATCTTAAGGCCGCATCGGGGACAGGTTGGACGGTTGCTCATTTCCTGCCTCGAAATACCAATTACAAACTGTCTTCCGCACAAAATGCACTTGAGACGCTGCTTTCCGTTTTTTAAGTGGCCGTATTTATATACCGCTTCAGAGGCGCATGCGGGACACTTAAGACTGCATGTTTTATCCATCATTTATTGACCTCATCATTAAGTATGCAAAATGATTATACCTACTGCATATGTCACCAGTATTACGGAAATGTTAAATTTCTGTTAAATGTTTTATTAGCATGTCAACTCGGCATCGGGAGCAATCTCATCGTTGAACAGGTATTGGGTGGATGATACAGGATGGGCATTACAGAAGTATAATGAGGAGGTAAAATTCCAATTAATTGTTTTCCGACCGTGATCAGACATGCATCAAAGGATTGCGGGTGGTCGCAAAACAGTCTCAATAACGGCTTAACAATATCAACGTGCCCTGAAGTTCAAGTCATCTTGCATGAAGGACCTCATCGGTCCGCGTCTGCAGGAGGTGCTCTTTGTCATGCATCGCGAAATTATGCAGTTGTACTCATCTGCCCGATGAAACTTGCATCGCCGCTTAAACGCTGATCGTAATGCTCATTTTTCAAAAAAAATGCCAGGCTTTCATTGTAGGAGCGATCCACCTCTTCCTGATCGAACCCAAGCTCCTGGATGAGTATTTGAACTGCACGAGCAAGCTGGGCGGATTCTCTTTCACTGAGATGCAACACGGCATGATTTAAATTCTGATCAGACATTTGGACCTCCTGGCGTTATTTATTATGGTCGGGAACTCCTGTTTGCCCTTTCCACGGGGACACTGACTGCAGACGATATTATCCTCAAACCTAATCCGTATATTTCGCGTAAATCCACCTGTCATCTCTTTCGCATAACCTTCGACAGGAACAAGGGACAGCTATCGTAATTGTCCGTCCAGCAGTAGTTTATCTTCTGAAAACTATTGGTTACAACTGTCATAATGGAGGCGGAACAATAATTGCGGCTGCCTGTTTCGCTTGTTTCGTAGGGGCACGCAGCCGTAGGTGCTTCTGCGCATAATGTATTGCGCCCAGATGCAGCGTCACTTATACTCATACTTACCTCCTTTCAGTCCCGGTATAATCGACTTATACATGATTAGACAGATCATATACGAGTCGCGTTACAAGAATATGACAAGTATTTTACGATTTCATTAAATCTTTGACTGGCTCAGGATCGGTAGAGGCGATCCAATGATGCGTTCGTCATGATTTGTTGTTTATTTTTGAAATCAGCCGAGCAAATACCATAGGAACCTCTGCAAAATGACGTACTTACGTTCCTCGAATGATAAGGACAAAAAACAGCATCCCGATGAGCAGCCCTGCTGTTGTGAGACCGTATTTAATTGCTTTCAGGACACTCTTATTCATGCTCAATCACCTCACACCTTATTCCTGGCAAAAGCGTCAACCCTTGAACACGCCGTTGAACAGGATGTATTAGCGGTGTTGCAACAAACGGTCTCTCACGACTCTGCTGACAAGGATCGGAAGGAATGCCTTCACCTTGATCTCTTTGTTCAGTTCCTCCAGGACCTCCCGATACGACCTGTTGACTTCCTCTGCGGGAATCCCGAGTTCGTGCACAAGTCCATCAATAGCGCGGACGTGTGGTTCGTTTTCCTTGTCGTAAATCTGTTGCAAACGATGTGCTGCTGTCTGATCTTGCATGGGAATTCCTCCTTAATTGTATCAACCGGTATTTTTCTTCTTATGTCTTAACGTCACTGCTCTGTTATGGATGAATAGTACAGGATTAGTATTACAGGAATATGAAGAGAAAATGAATTTTATATTAAATTCGTGACCGGCTCTGGATCAGGTAGGCATAGTAGGTTGCGGCGCTCGTCGGGGACCGCTTGAGTGTTTTGAAATCAACCCGGTAGAGACCGAACCGGGCGTCGAGGCCCTGCAACCATTCGTAGTTGTCGATAAGGGTCCAGTAATAATAACCGCGGACATCGAGCCCGTCTTTCAGGCATCGTTCGACGACATCCACATGGCGCTTCATGTACTTTACTTTTTCCTCGGAATCGTGTGTGGCAATGCCATTCTCGGTGATGATGAGGGGGACGCCGAGCCGCGAAGCATAGCGAAGGACCTTTGCCAGACCGCGCGGGTGCACCTCCCATCCAAGATTGGTAAGGCCATGGCCGTCAATATCTGAATAACGAATCTCAACTCCCATCTTTTTGAAGGGATTGAACCGGAGGTGAATGCGAGTATAGTAATTCAGGCCGAAGAAGTCGAGTTTGTCCTTGATCGGGACTTCGATTTCCACTGCGCTGGTAAAAGGGAATTTGACGACGAAAATGCCGGTTCGGAACGCGTTAATGATCGAGTGATTGTAAAAGTGATTCGCCGATTTCTTCAGCAGCCGGTCGAAGGGGTTCCATTTTTTCCAGGGAGCGAACACGGACATATTATGCGCGACGCTGACCTGCGCATCAGGGACATATTGATGGATGATGTCATAGGCCTTGCCGTGGCAGGTGAATATATTTTTCAGGGCGACAAGCGAACGGGGAACGTCTCGAAGGCCCGGCGGCATGCAGCCGTCGAGGTACCCGCCGATCAGGATGACATAAGGTTCATTGAACGTTATCCAGTATCGTACGTTCTTGAGCGTCGAAACCATCATCTCCGTGTAGCGCAGGAAATGCTCGATCGACGCGCTCCGATGCCACGGACAACGTTCCAGGAACCACCGGGGATGGGTAAAATGATGGAGAGTGACCATCGGCTCGATATTGTAGCTGCGCAGAATATCAATGATCTCCTGGTAGTGCGCAATGGCCTCTTCATCCCAGGTGTCCGGTCTCGGTTGGATCCTGCTCCACTCAAGGGAAAAGCGGTAGGAATTTACGCCCAGCTCTTTCAGCAACTTGAGATCTTCCCGGAACAGGGCATAGTGGTTCGTGATCTGTGGAATGTTACTTAAAGCAGGGTCCCAGGTCGACCAATCCGCGTTCGGCGAACCCTCGAGTTGAAACGCAGAGGTCGCGACACCCCACTGAAAGTCTTCCGGAAACGCCCGTATTCTCGTTTTCTCTTGCATCCCTCTGCCCCTGTCCCCTACCGCCAATAAAGAACCATAAGCACAAGACCTGCTATGGAAGCGGCAAAAATCAGGATGTCCTCGATTCTTTCAGAAAGCCGTTTCTTCGTGTTGTTATGCATGAATTACCTCTTTTGTATCGGCGCATTTTTCCGGCGAAAATACTACAGCAAGCGTCCGGATGCCGCCGATCACCAGGATCAGGGCTGCGAGCGCAATGATCATCCGAGCCTCCAGCTTATGCTGAAAGAGGCCAACCATTATTTCACGCAGAACAAAGACCAGCGCCGCGTCAGTGATAAACGTGATCTTGAGCCGGTGTACGGTGAAATATTCCAGGAGGCTTCTAAGCAGTTCGATCACGATGAACATGGAGAGGATATTAGTTACAATCAGGTCAAATGCGGACGCCAGCGTCTGGCTTCCGAACACTGCGCGAAGATCAAGTATGACCCGCGCTATCCCCATCAAAAGTGCAATGATCACGAGAGGAATCATGAATTTGATGAGGGTATCGACGATCTTCGTGAAGTATTTCATTAAAGCTGTCCTTTCGGTATCTTGGCAGATCTGCGTAATTTGCTAAGGCTGTCATATCGGTAGGATACTATCACATTTGGTTTACAGACCTGTTACAGCCTTATTAAGTTTGCGTGAAATTGTAACATCACCGTATCTCCATTTCCCCCTGAACGAGTTGCGATAATTTCCCGCCCTATAGCCCATTGATCGTTTTGATACCGTGCTCGACATAAAGTCCCAACTTTGTTCAACGATCGGAGAATAACCGCCGAGATCACCTCGATGAGAAGTCTTTATAATCACTGCCGAATCGCAAACATCAAACCACATACACTTTTACCTTTGTGCCCTTTTCCTCCCTGCTCTCGATCTGCATCTCCCAGCCATGGGCCTTTACCAGGTGCTTGACGATCGCGAGACCCAGCCCGGTGCCGCCCATCTTCCTCGACCGGGCGGTGTCCACGCGGTAAAACCTCTCTCCGATGCGCGAAAGGTGTTTCTCAGGAATTCCGATGCCTGTGTCTTCAATGTATAGATATGTCTTGTCATTTTCTATCCGGGCGCCGATCGTCACTCCGCCGGTTTCGGTGAATTTTAATGCATTGTCCACGAGGTTCGTAAACACTTGCATTAGCTTGTCACGGTCAGCCATTGCCGTTATAGGTTCTGCAGGAAAATCGATTTTCAGGAACAGCTTCTTTTCCGCAGCTTTTGACCGCAGCAATGCCAGGACATGTTCTACCGCATCCTTGACATCCACCGGAGATTTCTCAATCCTGACAACACCGAGTTCTATTTTGGAGATCGTCATAAGATCGTCCACAAGACTGTTGATACGTTCACTGTTCGACCTGATGATTTTTAAAAATTTATCGGCATGGTCTGCGTCATGCAACGCTCCTTCAAGCAGGGCATCGGCAAAACCTTTGATGGCCGTGATCGGCGTCTTGATCTCGTGAGATATATTCGCAACAAAATCCTTTCGAGTCTGCTCCAGTTTTTTCAGCTGCGTGATGTCATGCAATATGACGACAAAACCGGAGAGCTCCCCTTCTTTATAGGAAAGCGGTGAAACCATTGTGGAAAAATATCTTTCCTCCGGATGGTCAAGTCGCAATTCGCCGACACCGGGCATAAGATTCTTGCGAGCCTCTTCCATAAGTGACAGAAATAATGGATTTCGAATCACCTCGAAAACCTGTCTTCCCTTCAAGGGGACTTCTCCGAAATACTGCCGTGAGGCGGAGCTTGCAAGCTGGATCGTACCATTGGATTCGAGGATCATAAGAACATCGGGGATGCTCCGAAGTATTACGTTCAGTCTCTTTCTTTCCTCTTCGTTCGCAGCAATGCTGTTTTGCAGTTCCTCCGACATTGTATTCAGGCTTACGGCTATTTCGTCAAACTCTCCGGCGCGGTCAAAATACAGCTTGTTCCCGATTGCGCCGCCCGCGAGAGATCGCGAAAAGTCTCCTATCTGCTTTGTCAGCCTCCTGATACGCTCCAACTGTCCGACCGAGAACAGGCCCGTGGCAATCAGGATCGTAATGACTACGCCGATAATCTTGAATCTCAGGGAGTTGATCGAGGCATTTACTTGTGTAAGCTGCATGCTGAGCCGGACAATACCAATGGGCAGGCCGGCACGCGTGACCTTTTTCGCGACATAGAGCAAGTCTTCATTCAGCGTTTTGCTGTGTCGTTCTGACATGCCGGTGCCGTACAGAAAAGACTGTTGGACTTCGGGACGACCCGCGTGATTATCCATGCGGGATGAATCCGAGTCTGAATCCCCGAGAACCAGTCCATCGAGAGCGATGATCGTCACGCGAAAACCGGTTTGCTCCTTGAACTGCCGGCAAAAGTTGTCGAGAGGGGGTTGGGCTTTAAAAGAGAGGTCATTGGAAATAAGCGTTGCCTGAGAAAGGAGATGATCCCGCAGATCATAAATATGACTGCTTCTCACGGCATCAGTGATAAAGAATTCGATAAACAAGACCGAGGCAAGAATAGTGATCGCATACAGCACGAATATCCGGCCGAAGATTCGCCGCTTCATAAATCCGCATCCACATAGTACCCCACGCCTCTTCGGGTTTTTATGTATGTCGGATCGGATGAATTATCCTCGATCTGGGTCCTCAGTCTTCGGATATGGACATCAACGGTCCTCGGCTCGATAAAAGCCTCTCCCTTCCACACTGCGTCAACAAGCTGTTCTCGACTAAATACTTTGCCTTTTCTTTCGACAAGATATACAAGCAAGTTAAATTCAGTTGCGCTGAGTTCCAGAGGAACTTTGCCTTTTGTAACGCCATGGGTTTCCAGATTGATGGACAGTTTGCCTATATGGATGGTCTTTTCCTTTGTGATTTTTTCTCCCGTTCTTCTTAAAACGGCTTTGATGCGCGCGATGAGCTCTCTCGAACCGAACGGTTTTGTCATATAATCATCGGCGCCGCTTTCCAGGCCTATTACTCTGTCTACTTCCTCCCCTTTCGCGGTAAGCATGATAATAGGAGTATTAGCCGTCTTGGGATCATTCCTGATGATACGGCAAAGTTCCACACCCTGGAGACCGGGAAGCATAAGGTCAAGAACCACCAGATCAAACTTGTCTTTCCTGATTTTCTTGAGCGCCTCTTCGCCGTCTGAAGCTGTCGTAACCCTGAAACCGTCTTTTTTTAGATTATAGGATACAAGCTCAACGATATCGGGTTCATCATCGACAATTAATATTTTATTATTCATAAGCGTACTTATAACATTTATCTTCACAATAATTCAAGGGGTGCCAAAAGATTTAACAGAAATGTAACATTTGGATTGATGACGACGTCCCGAATGCCGGATGGCGTTGCACGCACTGAAGCTATTCAAAGGAATCCGCGGCACCGTTACTTTTCTTCATTCCCTATACATACCCGCCTGTAACACAATCTTAACTTGACCTGTGAGTCGACATGTCGTATTTTAGTTTCTCAATACGAGTAACATGCATTCATGCTGTACAGTTTGGCTAATAACATCTAATTCATCAATTATGACTCAGTTAGGAGGTTTGGGCATGAGAGTTCAGGACATCAGGGATATTGCAAAGCAAAAAGGTGTTAAGGCTGGGAAAATGAATAAACAAGACCTCGTTAGGGCTATTCAAACAGCAGAAGGGAGCAACGCATGTTTTGCAACTTCCTCTGCTCAAACATGCGGTCAAATGAATTGCCTGTGGCGTGCAGATTGCAAATAAATTAAAGCAGAAAGCAACCGCAGCTCATGATTAAAATAATGTTTCTCTGCACTGGCAACACCTGTAGAAGCCAAATGGCGGAAGGCTTTGCCAAGTCGCTCGGCAAAGATGTCTTGTTTCCCTTCAGTGCTGGCAGTCTGCCTGCAGGAATTGTGCATCCAAACGCGATTCTCGTCATGAATGAATTGGGGATAGATATTTCAGGGCAAAAATCCAAGGACATTGACAATGACATTGTGAACTTCATGAACATGGTTATCACACTTTGTGGAAGCGGCGAAGCATCTTGTCCAACTACCCCGCCTCATATAGCACGCATCCACTGGGCAGTTGATGACCCCGTTCGAGCCAGAGGTACCGAAGAGGAGATCGTGGGAGCATTCAGGAAAGCACGGGATGAAATAATGACAAATATGTTGGAATTAATCAATTCTCTTAAAGCTAAAAGGTAGTAACATTGGACATTCAATGAACACTTTAATTTCCAACCACTGATCCATAGAATTGTTACTTTTCACTCACCGCCTTTACATACTCCATCGCTGTCATAGTCAACCGATTGCGTTGACATCTTCTCATATCAGGCTTATATTCATGATAAATAAACCGGCTCGGCTGTATGCAATCTAATGCATTCGTTTAGTTTGATAGGGTTGACCTACAGTGCGGAAACAGAGGCAAGGCTGCCGGAATCGGGGGGATAAAACGAATATGAAAACCGTATCTCTAGTTCTTGGAAGTGGCGGTGCCCGGGGTTTAGCACACATTGGCGTTATTCACTGGCTTAAAGAAAATGATTACAACATACGCTCTATATCCGGTTCCTCGATTGGTGCGCTCATCGGGGGAATATATGCAGCCGGAAAACTGGATGAATATGAACAATGGGTGCGTGCAATAAAGAAGATCGATATCGTCACCTTGCTGGATCTTTCCTGGGGAAAGAGCGGGCTGGTCAAAGGCGACAAAATTATCAACACCTTGGTCGGTCTCGTGGGAGAGCAACTGATCGAGGATCTGCCGATTCACTATACCGCTGTTGCTACTGATCTTAAGAACCAGAAGGAAATATGGATGAAGTCAGGCAAACTTTTTGATGCGATAAGGGCTTCTATGTCAATCCCCCTTTTTTTTACTCCCTTTAAGCACATAGGAGTCGATCTTATCGATGGAGGAATATTAAATCCTGTGCCTGTGGCCCCAACGATCGGTGACGGTACTGATGTGACTATTGCGGTAAACCTTGGCGGCCCCACGGAGAGTCCGGAACAACCGAGTGGCGAGAGTCCTGCTCCGGTGTCCCCTTCATCGTTGCTGCATGAAAGGATCAGTCGCTTTATAAACCACCAGCGATCCGGGACAAACAGCACAGACCGGGATTGGGGGGGATACGATATCGCCATTCAGGCGTTCGAGGCTATGCAGAACACCATCGCACGTCAAAAGCTTGCTGCTTATCCACCAGACATGGTTATAGATATTGCCCGGAATGCATGCCGGTCATTGGAGTATGATCGGGCGTCTGAGATGATCGATTTAGGATATAGAAAGGCGAAAGAGTACCTGTCTCAAGCTACCTGGTAAAAGAGGACAAGGCAATCGATATAGAGTAAAATATTTGTACGCCACGATTATAACATTGTTCTTGTTATTGATCCCTTGGGCGGTGAGATACTTCCGATAATCCATATTTTCACTGCTACTTCCTGAAGTCTGCAGCAGGTAAGGATATGATAATGTAGTAAGTTTCAAGCAGTAATGTAGAACCATCGTGCGAGCAATATAACTGATAAAAAGCAATTTGACTTTGCAGCATGCCCATGATATAAGAACTTTACATTACATAAAAGCTTCACATTCAAGCTAAGGGAATCCCGTGCAATTCGGGAGCGGACCCGCCGCTGTAATCCTGGCTCTGCAACAGCAGAGTCAACCAACTGTCAAAAGAAGCCACTGGCCGCAAGGCTGGGAAGGCGACAGAGGGGGAAAGCCAGAAGACCTGCTTGAATAATTTCGCACAGTCTTCGGCGTTAAGATATTGTGTGGATTAATACACTCGTTAATCCCCGGTCTTGAACAAAAGATTGGGGATTTTTTTGTTTTACATTGGCACGGAGGAATGAGAAAGCGGAAATGGGTGTGATTCCCATGCTGTCGCGCAACTGTGATGGAAACGAAAGCTGATTATGCCACTGCCCTTCACGGGTGGGAAGGCCGGCGAGTAGGTTGTCCTAAGCCAGGAGACGTCTTATTCCTATATTCACGCGGAAGGAGAATAAAATCATGTTCAGAATACTATTTTCAGTGTTGTCATAGATAGCTTTGATGCTGTCGGCCGCTGAACAAGCAGCACATGCGATAATTGATGCCGCAATCAAAAACTATAAGGAGTGAACCCATGACGACACAAATCGAAATTGCCCGAAAAGGGCTTATTACTGCTCAGATGAAGGCAGTTTCCGATCGGGAAAATGTCCCAGTTGACTATATCAGGACCATGGTCGCAGAGGGGAAGATCGTTATCCCCTGGAATACAATCCGAAAACCACAAGCGGTTGGCATCGGCAAAGGCCTCAGCACAAAAGTAAATGCATCGATCGGCACCTCGTCGGACATTATCGACTACGAGGCTGAGATCAGAAAAGCTAAAACAGCGGAGGCTGCAGGCGCGGACACGCTCATGGAACTCTCGGTCGGAGGTGATCTCGATCGCGTGCGACGTGAAGTGATTGCAGCCGTCAATCTTCCGGTCGGGAATGTCCCGCTTTACCAGGCCTTTTGCGAGGCCGGTCGGAAGTACGGTGATCCGAACAAACTCGACGAAGAGATGCTCTTTGATTTGATCGAGAAGCAGTGCGCTGACGGGATTGCCTTTATGGCGGTCCACTGCGGCATCAACCTCTATACGATAGAGCGCCTGAGAAAGCAAGGATACCGTTACGGCGGCTTGGTGAGCAAAGGAGGGGTCAGCATGGTGGCCTGGATGCTCTCCAACGACCGGGAGAATCCCCTCTACGAGAAATTCGACCGCGTCGTCTCTATTTTGAAAAAATACGACGTTGTCCTCTCACTCGGCAACGGGCTCCGGGCAGGAGCGATTCATGATTCCTCCGACCGAGCGCAGATACAGGAATTAGTGATCAACTGTGAACTCGCGGAGATCGGCAGGGAAATGGGATGCCAGATGCTGGTTGAGGGACCGGGACATGTGCCCTTGGACGAAATCGAAGGGAATATCCAGCTTCAAAAAAGAATGAGTAACGGGGCGCCCTACTACATGCTCGGTCCCATCTCAACGGATGTCGCGCCGGGCTTCGACCATATTACCGCGGCCATCGGCGCGGCGCAATCGAGCCGCTACGGAGCGGACCTGATCTGTTATATCACCCCTGCCGAACATCTGGCTTTGCCGAATGAAGACGATGTGCGTCAGGGGGTGCAGGCCGCGAAGATCGCAGCGTATGTCGGAGATATGAATAAGTATCCCGAAAAAGGGAGAATACGAGATAAGGAAATGAGTAAAGCCCGAAGGGACCTTGATTGGGAGAAGCAGTTCAAACTCGCGCTCTATCCCGAAGAAGCAAAGGCCATCCGCAAAAGCCGAATGCCGGAGCATGAAGATTCTTGTACCATGTGTGGGAGTTTCTGCGCTGCAAAGGGTGCTGCAAAGATTTTCTCTGAAGATTTACAGTTAAGCGGGAAATTGTAAGTTCGCGAATTAGGCTTCCCCATCCTTAACGATGGGGAAGCTTTTGTTTGGTATGCCAGGCATGACGCTCTGTACTTTGGTACAGGCCGGTCAGGTGCGGTGCCTGACTGGCGACTCGAAGGTGCAAGTCCTTTACGGGCCTTGATGGAAGGAACCGTTAGCCGAACAGCAAGGGTGTCCGGGGCGACTCGGAATCTGAAGGAAGCTGTAAGCAAAGTCCCGGCCTGACGAACAGAAACCGTATATGAGGCAGCCACATCTGGGCGAGAGGGCCAAAAGACTCAAAGCCCGATAACCATCCGGAAGGTGTGGAAGTAGATGCGGCGGGTGTATGGGATGAAGGTCATGCGTCTTACCCTGGGAGATCTGCCGATTTGCCTCGTGCTATCGATGCCGTAAGGTGTCGCGATGAATCGGCAGAAGTCAGCAGAGGCCGTAATAGTCCCGCAACCAACGGGATGAAGGGCCGAACATGGTAGGCCGGCACGGTGCCGAAGCCTCGACGAACGAAGGAGACGCAAATAGGAAGGCTGAGATGCCGGAGGACTCCCGGAGGGTAGCAGGCGGAACCTGCAAGAGTACGGAGAGGGAGCGTCAAGCGTTTGCGGCGGCAGAGGAGAACACCAATCCGCAGGTTGCATTACTTGGACTTGATTCGCCTAACATGAACCGCCGTATACGGA
>JBARBN010000213.1:0-2817 GCA_049793155.1 Nitrospirota bacterium | reverse complement strand
GAGTGAAATAGATGCGTTTTGACTTGCCGGTGGTACCCGAGGTTTCCAGCGTTACCACCCTGCCGATTTCATCCTGCGATACACAAAGTAACTGAAGAGAGTGTTCCCGTATATCCTCTGCTGTCGTAAACGGAAAGCTCATCAAGTCCGACAGGCCGGTAATTTCCTTCTCAGCAATACCTTTCAAGGAATTTCGATAAAATGGGCTCCGGCTGTACGCCAGCCTGATAGTCTCGCGCAGCTTTTGCAACTGATATAATTCGATCGCCTGCCCGGTCAGTTTCCGCTTTTCGGCGCCGATCTTACCCGAGATCCAAGCATCCAATGGCGTCTTTTTAATCATCATCGTGCTTACCATTTCACAGATGGGCACTCTGCGAACGATAAAGAGATTTGCCGTCTGCACCGGTCAGGTTGAACGCGCAGAAAGGTATAATCCTGTTGTCGGGACTGACCACATGAATGAAGCATTCGCGCAGACGCTCAAGGTCGATATTCCAAGCATCCTGGAATGCCATACCAGATACGCAGAGTGAAAACTTTTCGACCCGCTCCAGGAAGGCATCAAGACTGTCGACCTTCATGAAGCTTCCACAATCTGTCTTATCAGCTACATCATTATCCGCACTTGCTGACCATTTCCTGGCAACGAAAAACTGAGACTTCTTGGCTCCGTCTGCTGCAACCTGCGGTGAACAGCAGCAGCTGTTAGCTTCCTTCCTCCACGTCTTCAACTCCCCGTCCGGCATCAAGACGAAATTACCGCTGAAGGAGCAATAGGCATTTTCGGCTGATGGCGGATGGAAATCTTTGACTTTCAATCTTCAGCCGGTTTGTCGCTCAATTTTGGTAATTACTTCGGGATCCGTAAGCCTGCCGGAATCTGTGGGTTCCGAGTCATACCGGCCGAAATAGCTGACAGGCTGAAAATGGACCCCCCTTACCGTCGGCATCATCCCGACCGCAAACTCGATGATCTTGCCGATATCATCGGTGTTGACTCCGGGCATCAAAGTCGGTACGAGGACGACGCCCAGATTATGCTTACCACAATTTAGAATCGCCGACTCCTTTACTCTCAGCAACCCGTCACCGCGAATTTTCCTGTAAATCTCATCGTTTGTCCCGTCAAACTGGAGAAATACACAGTTGAGCCCAGCTTCTTTAAGGCTACGGGCATAGCCGTTATCTTTGGCCAGTCTCAGGCCATTCGTGTTCAGCTGGAAGAAACTGTAGCCCAGAGAACGACCTAATGAAATTATCTCAGGAATGTCGTCCCGCAGCGTCGGTTCGCCTCCCGACAACTGTATATTGTATGGCCCCCCGCTTTCCATCAGTAGTCTGTACCAACTTTCAATTGTTCGGATGTCAGGATCATGCGAATCACCGCCCGCCCTTGCAAAACAGACAGGGCAATTCAAGTTGCATCGCTGGGTTATTTCCAAGAGCACACAGCACGTGTGCTGACGATGTTCAGGACACAAGCCGCAGTCAAAGGGACACCCGCGTTCCACATTCGTACCACACACAGGCGGCCGGGATGGGAGTTTCGGCACAGACCAGGACTCGTAGGACGGTCGCCCACGCCAAATTATTGTCCTGAAATTTCCATGGTCCCGGCAGGTTTTATCCAAATATACATCTTCATCGACAACAATCCGCCTTGCCGGTATGCGATCTAAACACACCGGGCAAAGGCTTTCTGTAATACCTATAACCCTTTCATCACGTTCATTCATCACGCTGTCTAAAAACACGGCAAATTTCTGCATAGTCCTCAGGCGTGTCGATATCCATCAGGATCCCCTCATCCTGTACCTCGACTTCGCATGCCTGCTCTTCGTGCTGCTCGAGAAAGGATTGCAAGCCGCCGGTCCCTTTCCAGGCGAGTATATCTGGGAACAATTCCGACAGAATAAGTGGAGGATGCCCGCGTTGTTTCAGATATGTAGGATAGAAGATATGCGATCCGTATCTACTATAGGCTGTCGCAATTTTTTCTATAGTAAGGCTCCTTACAAGAGGCATATCAGCCGGCAGCAAGAAAACGCCTTTCACCGCAGTCCTCAATGACAGTTCCGAGATGGCCGATATGACTGACGAGTACATCCCGTCGTCATATCGGCCATTGTATATCCAGTGCATATTAGAGCGGTCAAGCACCGGTTTCAAATCATCGGCCCTGTGGCCGAGGATAACAGTTATATCTTTGATATTGGCATTCAGGAACGTACTCAGCGCAGTTTCAATTACAGTAGAGTGACCCAAGGGCAACAGAGGTTTGAAATCTGACATCCGGGACGAATAACCCGCGGCCAGTATGACGGCGGCCAAATGATTTTCTACAGGCATTGTCCCTTTTCCGCCCTCACCTTGATTAATTCACCGACAATACTCACCGCCAGCTCCTCTGGCGTCTCAGCCTCTATGGCAGTGCCTATTGGAGAATAGACCCGCTCGAAATCCTGTTTGCCGAAGCCCTCGCCTGTCAGCACTTCAAATATCTTGTCACGCTTCCTCCTGCTCCCAATCATCCCGATATATCCGGCCTTTGTCTTCAATGCCTGGGCTAGAATCGTCTTATCGTGGAGATGGCCTCGTGTAACAATTACTATATATCCGTCCTCGTCAATGGCAAGCTCCGGAAGGTGGTCGAAAGATTCCAGAAGAATGATTTTCGACGACGACGGGAATCTCTTTTCGCTGGCATATTCGGCTCGATCGTCGAGAACCACCGTTTTAAAACCGACCGTTTCGCTCAAAGGGGCGATTTGCTGTGATACATGGCCGGCACCGAAGATATAGACGGTCCCGGAG
>JBARBN010000212.1:0-8731 GCA_049793155.1 Nitrospirota bacterium | reverse complement strand
GACGGAAATAGATAACCAAACGAGAGCAAAGGAGATCATGCAAAAGGTATTGTTCTCAAAGGACCTTATTCCTATCGTCATGCAAGGCGAAAACCCGCTCAGTCGCGCGGACATCAGGGTCTTTACCGCGACCACTACCGACGACATCCTGAAGATCCATATTGAAGAAACACTCAATCTCATTGTTACAACGCTCGATCTGCCCGGTACCCGCAGCGAAACCATCTTAGACATCATCTGGCAATCGCAGTCCCTCAAGGAAGTCCTCGTCATCATGATCTGCCAGGATGACGTCCCCCGCCGTGCGCGGTGCAAGCGGTCCGGGGCTCATGTCGTCCTGGCCATGCCGGTCGATCCCGGCCTGCTCTGGGAAAAAGTGCAGCAATTCCTTCATATCGCGCGTCGGCAGTCCTACCGCGTGACCCTGAAAGTTTCCGTCGAGGGAAAGTTCAATGATCAGCCCTTCCTGTGTCTTACAGAGAACATCAGTGCCACAGGCGCCCTTATCAGGGCCGAACTGGACCTCTCGCCCGGGAACTGCATCTCGTGCTCTTTTTATCTGCCTGACGGGACCAAGGTCAATACACAGGGTGAAGTGATGCGGGTAATGAAACAGGCGGGTTCCAACGAGACGCTCTATGGAATCAGGTATATAGACATCCCGGCGATGAGCAAGGCAAAGATCGAGGCGTATGTTAAAAAGGACCGATTGTAGATGCTCACACAAAGGCCGCAACCCGTTCTCGCACTCCAACAGAAAGACCACGAGGTACGGCAGGTGAGGTAATGCGTCGGATGGCGGAGCTGCGAGGGAATATGTCAGCTGGTCTGTGGGATAATCTTGTGAGGACCCTCCGCCTTTGTTGATGTTGCGTATGCAGAGGAAATGTACTCGTGTGTCTGCATTCCCCTATTCATCATCTTTCTGCTTCGCCTGCTGACTTGCCTTCTTCCTATTCGACCGATACCTGCCGATAGCCTTCTCATGTGCACTGAAATCCTTTGAGAAATAGTGGCTGCCGTCTCCCTGGGCGACGAAGAAAAGATAGTCCACTTTTTCAGGATACAGCGCGGCCAGGATCGCACCCTCGCCTGGGTTCGCTATTGGCCCCGGGGGAAGTCCCTTGTGGAGGTAGGTATTATAAGGAGACCGCCGCTTGAGGTCCCCCCTGGTGACCTTCGTGATCCACGCCTTGGTGCCGTATACCGCGGTCGGGTCCGCCTGGAGCCTCATGCCCAACTTCAACCGGTTATAATACACCGCGGCGATGAGCTTCCGCTCCGAATCCACCTTGGCTTCTTTTTCCACGATCGAGGCAAGCGTAATGATCTGCTGCTCGGTGAACCCCATCTCTTTCGCGCGGTTTCTTTTGCTGTCAGTGAACACCGCCTTATATCGTTGGACCATCTTTTTGGGAATATCTTCAAGCTTGATGCCTTTGGGCAAATAGTAAGTGTCCGGGTACAAATATCCTTCAAGCGTATCAGCGTCAATGCCGAGAGAGTGGACATAGGTCTTGTTTTTCACCAGATCGATGAACTCATGAGGTTCGGAGATGAGCGGGGTGCCGGACAGCGTCCAGCCGATCTGGTACAGATTATATCCCTCCGGGACCACTACCTCGTATTCAATGATCCTTCCTTTTCGAATTTGGTCCAGGACCTCCCAAAGGCTCATGCTCGTGTTCAACCCGTAGTAGCCCGCGCGCACCCTGCGGCTGATGCCCTGCAACCTGCCGATCATCTCGAAGTATCCGCGGTAGCGTATAAGTCCTTCTTTCTTAAGCTCCCCTGCAATTGCTTTAAAGCTCATTCCTTCGGTCACCTGGACCTCTTTCCAGACCTTCTCGGTAGAAGGTGGAACAAAGAGAGCAGTGTAAAAATGGACAAAGAACAGCAACGCAGCGGTGGCGATGAGGAATGACAACCAGGACTTCTTCTTTACCCACCTTCGCGTTTTTCCCCACGCGACGGCAAAGACCTTTAATCCTTTGCTCATTACTTTCATTTAATAAAACCTTCCTCCAAGCTCATGCGCATGATCCCTCGCCCAAACTTCTCCCTCAGAGAAGAAAACTCTTTTAAAAAGGAATTGAAACCCGGGTAATTGCCAGGCCGCCGGAAAACGTCGACGTTCATCACTCCCGTATGCGCGCGGGTCATGACGATTCACGAGCGGAAAACAATCCCGACGAGGCACCGAGAGAGAGGGGGCGGTGCTCCAGCATCTGTGAATATGGTAGGTTTTTTTAATCAATCGATGGGTAGTATGACCAGCCTTCACGCCGCAGCGCGAAATACCGTCCCAGGCACTTCTTTTCCACGGCCGGACCTTAAGCGACACGCGAACGTGATATCTGTCCGATCCGTCGGATCTGACAGGCATGTCCTTATTTTTTCCGAACAAGAGTCTTCGAGGAGCCGAAGCCCGGACTTATGCCCCGCCCTTCCCGTCGCCGCCTTCGAGTTTCGAAAGTCGTGCCGCAATGCCCTGAATCTTCTTTTCCATCTTTTCAAGATCGTCGCGAGTCGGGATATTCAGCTTTTCAAATGCGCCCGCGATGGTGTCCTTGATCTTGAGGTCCATATCCTTGGTGCCTTCCTCGGCCTTGGAAGCCCACTCCTTCACCAGTGTGGAGGCCTCGCTTTTGGAAAGTTCTCCTGCCTTGACCAGTTCTTCAACTAATTCCCTGGCCTTTTCCTGCGCTCCCAGCCCTGCGAGCATTGCTTTTTTGATAACGTCCGCAACATTCATGATAACCTCCTTGGTTAACTGTTTTTATTATAACATAACTCAAAACCGGGTAAGAGGATGGAAACGACGCTATTACCGAAGCCGGCGGCATGCATCATCGGTCGGGTTCTATCCCGCCGCTTTTTTTACCGCATCGAACAAAGCGTCGAGCGCCGCGTCCAGTTTCCCAGGGTCCTTTCCTCCGGACTGGGCAAGATCGGCTTTGCCTCCGCCGGTGCCGCCCAGAATAGGCGCGATCTCCTTGATGATCGTTCCGGCATGGAACCGGGTCGTCAGGTCCTTTGAGACCATCACGATCAGGCTCACCTTGTCGTCTTTCACCGAACCGAGCGCCAGAATGCCCGATCCGAGCTTGTCCCTGAGCTTGTCTCCGAACGCCCTCAGGTCCTTGGGATCAATTCCATCAACCCGCTTGACCAGCACCATGACGCCCTGGATCTCCTTAGCCTCCCCGATCACGTCGCCTGCCTGGGAAGATTGAAGCTTGTGCTTCATCCGGTCAAGCTCTTTTTCGCTCTCTTTGAGCTGGGACACCAGCTTCTCGACCCTGACGACGATGTCGGAGTCAGATGACTTCAACATCTGGGCGATCTCCCGGAGGTTATCCTCTTCTTTTTTTACTTCCCGATACGCCCGTATTCCGGCGAGCGCCTCGATCCTGCGAACCCCGGCGGCGATACCGGCCTCGGAAACGATCTTGAACATGCCGATGTCTCCGCTTGCGCGGGTGTGGGTCCCGCCGCAGAGCTCTTTGCTCACGTCCTTCACCGTGACCACCCGGACCTTGTCGCCATATTTCTCATCGAAGAGCGCCATTGCCCCGGCGGCAATTGCCTGATCGATGTCCATGACCGTTGTCTCCACGGGATGGTTCTCGAGAATACGCTCGTTCACCAGCTCTTCGATCCGTTCTTTTTCCCGATCCGTGAGCGCTGTGTAGTGCGTGAAGTCAAAGCGGAGCCGATCAGGCGATACGAACGATCCGGCCTGTTTCACATGCTCGCCGAGCACTGACCGAAGCGTTGCGTGGAGAATATGCGTCACCGTATGGTGCCTGGCGATATCGGTCCGATTCTCGGTCTCGACTTTGGCAAGGATCGCATCGCCGACCTTGAAGGTCCCTTTCCTGACCTTCCCTTTATGGACGATCAGGTCCTGGACCGGCTTTATCGTGTCCGTGACGTCGAACTTGGATGCCTCTCCCAGGATCTCACCCTTGTCCCCCACCTGTCCGCCCGATTCTGCGTAGAATGGCGTCCGGTCAAGGATGATCTCCACCTCGTCGCCATCGTGGGATTCCTTGACGTCGACGCCAAGGTCGCCTCTGATTATCGCAATGATCGAAGCAGTCCCTTCGAGGGTGTCGTACCCCGTGAACACCGGCTTCTTAATGCCTGCGGCGACCAGTTTATAGATCGGCTTGACCTTCTCATCGCCCGAGCCGGCCCAGGCAGCCCGTGCCTTCTCGCGCTGCTCCTGCATGGCGCGGCGATAGCCCTCTTCGTCCAGTTCGAGATGCATGTCCCTCGCCATGTCGGCCACGAGATCAAGCGGGAATCCGAAGGTATCGTAGAGCCTGAACAGCACGTCACCGGGGATCATGACCTGACCCGTTGCCTTGAGCTTTGCAACGGACTCGTTCAGAAGGGCAAGGCCCGAGTCGAGCGTGGCAGCGAACCGTTCCTCCTCGAGAAGCACCACCTTTGCCACGTGGTCCCGGCTGTCGGCGAGCTCGGGATAGGCGTCCCGCATCTCGTCAACCACGGCGCCCGTGAGCTTGTACAGGATCGGCTTGTTGATGCCGATGAGCTTCGCGTAGCGGCTGGCCCGTCTGAGAATTCTCCTCAGCACGTACCCCCTTCCCTCATTCGAGGGAAGCACGCCGTCCGAGATAAGAAAGGTCATGGCGCGAAGATGATCGGCGATGACCTGGTACGAGATGTCTGCCTGTGCGTCCTTGTGATACGGCACGCCGGCAAGGGTCGCAATCTCCTTTATGATGGGCTGGAACAGGTCGGTCTCAAAGTTGCTCCTGACCTTCTGCACGACGGCGGACAGGCGCTCCAGGCCCATACCCGTATCGATGCTCGGCTTCGGCAAGGGGGTGAGCTTGCCCGTCTGGTCGCGGTTATACTGCATGAACACCAGGTTCCAGATCTCGAGGTACCGGTCGCAGTCGCACCCCACCGCGCATCCGGGCTTCCCGCAGGACATGTCGGACCCCTGGTCGATAAGGATCTCGGAGCACGGACCGCAGGGCCCGGTGTCGCCCATCGACCAGAAGTTGTCCTTCTCCCCGAGGCGTACAATGCGATCGGCTGGCACGCCGATCACGGTCCGCCAGAGTTCAAAGGCCTCGTCATCGTCCTTGTAAACCGTCACCCACAGCTTGTCTGCCGGGAGATTGACCTTCCTGGTAAGAAATTCCCAGGCGTACTCGATGGCTTCCTTCTTGAAATAATCTCCAAAGGAGAAGTTGCCGAGCATCTCGAAGAAGGTATGGTGCCGCGCCGTATGGCCGACATTCTCGAGATCGTTGTGCTTGCCGCCGGCGCGAACGCACTTCTGGCTCGTGACCGCGCGTTTGTAGTCCCGCTCATCCTCGCCGAGGAACACACCCTTGAACTGGACCATTCCCGCGTTTGTGAACAGGAGCGACGGGTCGTTCTTCGGAACAAGGGACGAGCTCGGCACCACCTTGTGGCCCTGCCGGGAAAAATAATCAATGAACAGATTGCGTAATTCGTTCGATTTCAAGTCTTACTCCTTAACCCGTATAAGCCGGAAAAGTATATTAGCCACGGATTCACGCTGATGAACACGGATAAAGCCTGGCCTGAGATTCTCCTGATCTCAATCCGCGTCAATCTGTGTCCATCCGTGGCAAAAAAGACTCAGTACTCTTCAATACTTCCCTGATAATTTCGAAAGAGAACCCCTTCCGTTCCAGAAGCCCCGCCAACCGACGCCTGCGGGTCTCGCGGTCAAGGGCCTTCATCGTAAGCAGTTTTTTTTTGGCAACTCTCTTCGCAGTCTCGATCTCGGTTTCTTCGCTGAAGACCTCTGAAAAAACCTCCCGGATGAGCTCCGGGCCGATCCCCTTGTTCTTGAGTTCCTGCCCGATACGGCGCCTGCCGAATCCCCGAAGCCTGATCCTGCTTCGCGTCCACGCACCTGCGAATTGCAGGTCATTCACATAACCGAGCCGCTCCAGGTCGGAAAGAACAGCCGCGATGACCGCTTCGCCGAATTCCTTATCATGAAGCTTTGCCTCGATCTCCGCCCTGCTCCTGGGCCGATAGGTGAGAAAACGGTAGGCTGCATTCCTGGCCTTGGTCAGGGTTCTTTCTTCCAACTCCGAACTCCCCACTCCTGACTCCGAACTGAATTACTTGTCACCGAACCGGTCGATTTTGAAGTCGCTGTCCGTCGACGTACCCTTGTACTCCCGCGCCTCGGGCTCCTTCTTTGGTGCACCCTGACTCCCGTTCGCAGGTTTCGGGCCGCCGATCGTTCCTTTTATCCCCGACGAAGTCGGCCTCTCGCCTTCAGCCTCCATCGACATGTCGCTCGTCGACTGAATACCCTTGACCTTGAGCGCAAAATCATCAGGATTGCTCGCCGTCATCAGCGCCTCGTCGTAGCTGATGATCCCCTTCTTGTAAAGCATCAGAAGCGACTGGTCGAAGGTCTGCATACCATAGTGAAGCTGTCCCCCGGCAATGATCGTTGGTATCTGACGGGTCTTGGTTTCATCGATAATGGACTCGCGCACCGACAGCGTGCCGAGCATCACTTCCACCGCCGGCACGCGGCCGTTTCCGTCGGCCCTGGCCACGAGGCGCTGGGAAATGATCCCCTTGACCACGGAAGCAAGCTGCATCCTGACCTGCTTCTGCTGATAGGGGGGAAACACCGTGATGATGCGGTTGACCGTCTCCGATGCGTCCAGTGTGTGCAGGGTGGAGAGCACCAGGTGTCCCGTCTCGGCGGCGGTCAGGGCCGTGGAGATGGTTTCGAAGTCGCGCATTTCTCCCACGAGGATGACATCCGGGTCCTGCCGGAGCGCGCTCCGGAGCGCGTCGCTGAAGGAGAAGGTGTCCGAGCCGATCTCGCGTTGATTAACGATGCTTTTTTTGTCCCGATGCAGAAATTCGATCGGGTCCTCGATCGTGACGATATTGGCGGTCCGGGACATGTTGACGTAATCGATCAGCGCCGCAAGGGTCGTGGACTTGCCGCTCCCCGTCGTTCCCGTGACAAGGATGAGACCGCGCTGCTCGCTCCCGATTTTCTGAAGCACTGACGGGAGCATGAGGTCCTCAAAGGTCAGTATCTTGCCCGGGACCATCCGGAAGACCATGCCCACGCTGCCGCGCTGCTGGAACACATTCACGCGGAAGCGGCCCATGCCCGGCACGGCGTAGGCCATGTCAAGCTCCTTTTTCTCCAGGAACTTTGCCTTCTGGGTGGGGTTCATGATACCCAGCGCAGTAGCAAGGGCCTCCTCCTGGGTCGTCCTCTTTTCGGTCTCGATCGGGACCAGCTTTCCATCGATCCTGAGAATGGGCGGCACGCCGACCTTCAGATGCAGATCGGATGCCTTTTTTTCACTTGTCATCCTGAGCAGTTCATTCAGATTCATGGAAACCTCCCGTGCGCTCCATTCGTATTGTCAAACAGCAACCACAGAGAACATAGAGGATGCCTTATCTTTACGGAGTAAATTCCGTTCCAAGGTCCCTCCCTCTCTGTGCCCTCTCATTACAGGCGTCTTATTATTTGTCTGTTTTTCAGATTGTTTATCTTTCCCAACATCAGGCTTTTCTCGGTGTACTCTGTGGTGTCATTCTGACCGCTGCTTGATTCCCGCTATTTCCCTTTCGACGCTTTCGCCGGTTTCTCCGCAGGCGGTGCGATCTCCTTCTCCTTAACCGCCGCGCCGTCCGGGGCGGAAGCGGCGGCGCCGTTCAGACCGGCGGCCTGCCGCACCTTGACCTCTATCTCGGTGGCCATCTCGGGGTGATCGCGCAGGAACAGTTTGACGTTCTCCCTGCCCTGGCCGATCCGCGTGCCGCTGTAGGAGAACCACGCCCCGCTTTTTTCAACGATATTTTTCTCCACACCCATGTCGATGACCTCGCCGATCTTCGAGACCCCTTCATTGAACATGATGTCGAATTCGGCCGAGCGGAACGGCGGCGCGATCTTGTTCTTTACCACCTTGACCCTTACCCTGCCGCCGGTCACTTCCTCGCCCTCCTTGATGGCAGCGATCTTGCGGATGTCGAGCCGCACCGAGGCGTAGAACTTAAGCGCGTTGCCGCCCGTCGTGGTCTCAGGGTTCCCGAACATCACCCCGATCTTCATGCGGATCTGGTTGATGAAGACGAGCGTCGTTGCCGACTTGCTGATGGCGCCGGTGAGCTTTCTGAGCGCCTGGCTCATGAGCCTCGCCTGAAGTCCCATGTGCGCATCGCCCATCTCGCCCTCGATCTCGGCCCTCGGCGTAAGCGCCGCGACGGAATCCACGACGATCACATCGATCGCGCCGCTCCGCACGAGCGTTTCGGTGATCTCGAGCGCCTGTTCGCCCGTGTCGGGCTGGGATATGAGAAGGTCGTCGGTGCGCACGCCGAGCTTGCGAGCGTACGTCACGTCAAGCGCATGCTCAGCGTCGATGAAAGCGGCCTGGCCGCCCGCCTTCTGCGCCTCGGCTATGATATGGAGCGCCAGCGTCGTTTTGCCCGAGGACTCGGGGCCATAGATCTCGATGATCCTGCCGCGAGGCACGCCTCCCACCCCGAGCGCGATGTCCAGGCCAAGGGACCCGGTGGAAATCGCGGGGATCCCCGCAGGGACCTCCTCCCTGCCCAGACGCATGATGGACCCCTTGCCGAACTGTTTCTCTATCTGGCCCACCGCCAGTTCCAACGCTTTCAACTTGTCCTTATCCGCCACTGTGTATCTCCTTTC
>JBARBN010000211.1:0-6372 GCA_049793155.1 Nitrospirota bacterium | reverse complement strand
AGAGATAAAGGCTCGCTTTCAGCGAGGCCGGGATTACAGCGGCGGGTCCGCTCCCGATTTGAACGGGATTCCCTTCGCCTGGATGTGATCGTGCTTTATGTAGGCTGTCTTTATAACATATGAGGCGGATAAAGTCAAAAGTTTTTGCGCTGGATCATCTGCTTCCCTTATTCCCGCCTTCCCCCACCCTTACCCACGTAGCTGAGGTGACCTTCCAACCATCCCGTTCTTTCTTCAACTCTACGACGAAGGCATAGATGCCGAGCGACTCTGGAACAAGGTCCGACGCGGAACCGGTTTTGCTGCCACCGGTCAGGACAGCCTGAAAAACCGCTTTGGAGAATGTGTCTGCGACGGATATCTCCAGATCGGTCATATAGACGGATATCCTGGGGTGCTGGAAGAAATAGCCAAGAAGAAGCCCTTTCATCGTTTCGAAGTTGAAGCCCTGCGGATCGCTGTAGGTCGTCGACAGGCTGTTGATGATCTTTTTAGCATCCTTCTCTTCAGCCGCTTTCTGGATACCGGTGATGACCTTCTTGACCTTGTCCTGGTCGGTTTCTTTGCGGCAACCAAGGGTCGTGACGGT
Source organism: Nitrospirota bacterium (assembly GCA_049793155.1). Taxonomy (GTDB): domain Bacteria; phylum Nitrospirota; class UBA9217; order UBA9217; family UBA9217; genus JALNZF01. The sequence continues at coordinate 5,783 of JBARBN010000211.1, read as the reverse complement.
CATCGTGAAAAGAAGTATTGTCGTTATCACAAATCTCAAGGGCCATCCAATGATATTATACTAATCCCTTTTGTCCAAGCTCCATTTGCCCCCGCCCCGAGAGGCAATGAAAAGAAAAACAAAGCAGTAGAGAACAGCCAACTCGCCTTTATTCACTGCAGGAAAGAATGCCGATCCCATTTGGAACTTCCAGTGAAACTGAAAATAAGCCACTGCCATCTCACCGCTGGCCAGAAACGCGGCCCATCGGGTGCGGAAGCCAACCATCACGAGCAGGCCGCATGTCAATTCAATAAGACCGCCGAACCAGAGCTGAGACCCCACCGGAGGCATGAAATCGGAAAGCACTCCCAGGATCTTCTGGGCGCCGTGGAACGAAAACATGAATCCAGCAATGATGCGCATTAAGGCATAAGCGTAGTCTGAATACTTTTCAAGCTGTTTCATTAGTGTACCCTCCTCTTCAGGGATTATACACTCTTTTTGTCAGATCGGTAACTATCGATAACTACTCTTTAGAGAACCCCTTGATACCGATGATCTTCAAATTAAGATTGTCATTCACTTCTGCAAAAATCCGCTTTTCGCTCCCACGATTACGGGATAGGCGAGAAAACGATATAATCCGTCATCACTTCACCAGCGTATAATGCAACAGCACATTCCCGTTGCCGAACACCCGCGACTTTGTCAGCTTAAGTGAGAAGCGGTCTTTCACGTCTTCAAACATAGTCCTCCCCTTGCCGATGACAACCGGATTCAGCAGGATCTGGTATTCGTCTATCAACCGCTCCTCGGCCAATTGAGAAACAATGCTGCCACTTCCGAGCACGATAAGATCCTTTCCTGAGTCCTTCTTCAGCCTCTGGATTTCCGATAGCATGCCGTTCTTCACCAACCTCGTATTGCTCCAGCCGACCGTATTCAGCGTCCGGGAAAAAACGATCTTCGTCGCGCTATTCATGCCCCGGGCCACGATCGGATCGTTCTTGATCGCTTCCGGAGTCGGCCAGTAACTTGCCATGAGCTCGTACGTGACTCGGCCGAACAAGAGCGTGTTTCCCGAATTTGACGCATCCTTTGCCAGCTCCTGGAACTCTTGATCCACATTATGCCAGGATATGTCGCCACCCATGCCCGTAAAATATCCATCCAGCGTCACCAGGTTGAATACGGTCAGTTTTGACATCGCAAGCTCCTTTCTCGAGAGTCATACTGTCATTGAAACGCTAAAAACCAGGCACTCAGACCTCCTCTTTGACAATAAGACACTGACCATAATATCTACGACACCCGTAAAGCCGATTTTGACTTTATCAATGCTTTTCTCACGCCGCTTTTCTTTCAATGTTAAGTTTCGCAAGTAATTCTGCAAGGCGATCCATGGTCTCGAACACTCCTTCCTCCATTCCCGATTTGAGCATGTTGTCGCGATCCTCAACCGTCTGGAACACGGATCTTTCCGTCACCTTTGTCCTGCCGCCAAGCTCTTCGAACGTCGCCGTTTCAAGCGATACACGACCCGGCGTGCCTTCGAATTCAAAAGTGTCGACAATTCGCTGGGACGGAAGGATCTCGTGATATACGCCGTGAAATGCGTATTTGTTGCCCGCGGCATCCTCCTGGACAAATCGCCAGAGACCGCCCGGACTCACGTCCATCTTGTCGATCACGGTCGTGAACCGCTTCGGTCCCCACCACTGCGGTATCAGATTCGGGTCCGTGTATGCCTTGAAGACGAGCTTTCGTGGTGCATCAAACACCCGCGTGATGATCAGCTCTTGTTTTCCCCGTTCTGCCATGATCCTGGTATGGTCCTTTGTCACAATGCTCTCGGCGAGTTTATCGAAGGATTCGCTCCACCCGGCCTGAGTCAAATCTCTCATCAGGCCGTCTGGGATGCCTTCATGCCGAAGAATCATTTTTGTCTTGCCGCCAATCTCCTCGAGCGTCACCGTGACCTGTAATTCAAGCGGCCAGTCTCCGGTCATTCCGTAGTGCGATGCCGGCACCACATTGCCCTTCTCATCTGAGAAGCTATCGGTCACGACAATTCGCTCCATTGGAACGATCTCGCGATAAACGCCGGTGCTCCAATAGTCCTTGCCGTCCGGACCACGCATACAATAAAGATACTTGCCGCCCACACGAAGGTCATTTTTGATGACCGGTGCCGTAAAGATTTTAGGTCCCCACCACTTTTTTAAACGCTGGGGCTCGGTCCACGCCTTCCATACGAACTCACGCGGTGCATCGAAGTTCCGTGTGATAATTAAATCCTTTTTATTTTTTATTGCAGTTGCCATGATGTTCCTCCTTCTCTGCAGCACCGCCAGTTTTTAAAGATTATGAAAACCATATGGTCGCATTCTCTTCGAGCGCTGCTTCTTGACGGCTACTGTATCGTGTTTCTCCTGCGGGACGTCATGCTGCCTTTTTTTGCGATGAATACAGTGGCACGAACACTTCGTCACAGAATGCCTCGAACGACGTCTCTGTGGCGTTTTCCTTCGTACGCGTTACGATCTTGATCCGGCCCTCGTTGAAAGCCCTGCTCATCTCGGTGTATTGCCTGCTCATGTCCGGCGAAAGCCCCATGGCAGTCATCCCCTTCTCGGCCTCCTCATAGGGAAACATCACGTAGGACAGGCCGGGCCTGTTTATCTTTCTGCCGATAATAGCAGTTGCCTCTATCAAACTCAGATCGCGGGGTCCCTTAAGGTCCTGGACCGTAGCACCCCAAAAGTCCCGCTTCACCAGACGGTCTGCTGCGTAGGCAGCGATGTCCCTGGTTGCGATCATGGAGATCTTGAGATCGCCGCGAATTGCCTCGCCGCTGATGCCTTTGGCCTTGATCAGATCAATGCCCCACAAAACGTTCTCCATAAAGAAGGACGGACGAAGGTGAAGGACGTTAAGCCCCTTTATCCTGTTCAGGCGTTCCTCCATCTGATGCAGGCCTTTTATCGGCCCCGTTCCTTCACGCAGTTCAGCTCCGGTGCTCGAAAGGTTTACCACATGTTTGACCCTCGCGATCTCCAGTGCGCGGGCAATGCTTTCGCCGATCTTGCCGGCATACTGCATGAAATCATTCGCTTTCGGATTCGGTGGAATCAAGGCGAAAACGGCGTCTACATCCTTGAACGCCTTCACCAGAAACTCGGTGTCATTGACATCGCCCGCAAACGGCACCGCGCGATTGCGTGCCAAAATCTGCAGCCGATCGGCTGACCGCGCGACGAGCCGCACCGGCTCACCCCTCCTGATAAGAAGATCGGCGATCTTGCCGCCGACGTTCCCTGTTGCTCCCACTATGGTAATCATGACAAATACCTCCTTTTGCATACCTCAACACACTGCATAAAGGATGATTATAATCCTCTATACTTAGGATAGCACCGGACAGCGCCGGCGTCAACCGTCGTGATTAGCTCTTCAACTATTTCGTATTTTCGTGTCGTTGCAATTTGTCTCTAAATACCAGCCTGCTGCACCGGGTAAAAACGAGACATTGTTTTGTTATTATTCCAAGTATTTTCAGCGATATAAATTTATATAAAAGCACACTGTTGGCCGAAGGAAGAAGAGTATCAATGCGTCCCTTTAGAATGCGTTATCTGTGCCCAGCGCTTGATAAATCGACATCAGGCAAAAGGAGATAATTATGGCTACTGTCGATATAAAGACAAATCCAGTAAAGTGGTTCGAGATACCGTTCAAAGATCTTGCAAAGCCCAGATTTTTAGCAGAGGGTGCTTGACAGGAAACTGACACGGGAATATATGGACACTTTAAAGATGGCCTTTCCCCCCAGGGAACAGGAAGTTCCTGAAGCTGCCGGCGCCCTTATCAGGGGAGAATCCTATGAGCCGTCACCTGAAGGATCGGTCGTGTAGTTCACCGTTGATGATATCGAAGAAACATTGCGTCGAATAAATGCGAATGCGGGTAAGACCCTGATTTCGAAGACACGGAGGGGAACAGACTGGCCTTGCATTCAATGAAATGAATAAGAATGTAAGTAATGGGAGTGCCAAATCAGCGGTGAGCAATATACTGCCCCGCTGATTTTGTTTTCGTTCGTTTCAAAAACGGGGAGTACTGTTTTGGAAAGGATCAGACCCGCCTGAAACTAATTTTCTAAAAATATTTATCGTTTAGTGCCCTTGAAAACGGACGGGTCAAGGTTGTGTTTTTTCAGGAGCGTATAAAAATCAGCCCTGTATTTGCCGGCCAGAGTTGCCGCATTCGTGACGTTTCCCTTCGTGAACTCAAGAATGCGGACGAGATAGCCTTTTTCGAAAGAATCTTTGGCGCTTTTCAGCGGTTTGATCGGATCCTCAGACTCGCGGGTTTTTGACGGCAGAATGAGGTCCTCGGTAATCACGTCCTGCGTGGTCATGGCGACAGCATACTCGATGGTATTCTCAAGTTCTCGAACATTTCCCGGCCATTCATGGAGCATCAGTTTCTGTATGGCAACAGGTGTCAGGCCTTTTACCTTTTTTTTCATCTGCTCACTGAACTTTTTCAAGAAGTGTTCCATCAACAAGGGGATGTCTTCCCTCCGGTCTTTCAAGGGAGGCAACTCAATGGGAATAACATGTATTCGATAGTATAGGTCTTCGCGAAACAAACCCTGCTTGACCAGATCTTCGAGATTCTTATTGGTAGCCACGATGATCCGGACATCGACTTCGAGTTGCTGCTGACTGCCTACCGGATGAAATTGTCGTTCCTGAAGGACGCGGAGAAGTTTGGCCTGGATCGAGAGCGGCATGTCTCCTATTTCATCAAGAAAGATAGTACCTTCGTGGGCCTGGGCAAAAAGACCCTTTGAGCTCTTGACAGCGCCGGTAAACGCCCCCTTTTCGTGGCCGAACAGCGCGCTCTCAAGGAGTGTCTCGGGTAGCGCAGCACAGTTAATCGCCACAAAAGCCTTGTCCTTTCTCCCGCTTGCGAGATGGATGGCCTGAGCTATGGCCTCCTTGCCGGTGCCGCTGTCTCCATGAATATAAACAGTAGAATCGGTGTTCGCTATCCGGGAGACGGACTCCAGCACGATCCGCATCTTTTCGCTTTTTGCTATGATGTTCTTAAAGTCATACCGTTCGGAAAGAAGCCCCCTTAGCCTGGTGATCTCCGTGCTAAGCCGTGCGTTCTCCAGGGCCCGGGCTATTTGCAGGGTCAGTTCACGGGCATCGAACGGCTTCGTAAGATACGTGTACGCCCCTCGTTTTATCGCTTCAACGGCGCTCTCAATGCTCCCGTGGGCGGTGAGGATAATGACGGGCAGGTCAGGAATTTTGAGGCGGAGCTCTTCCATAAGCGATATGCCGTCCTGATGAACGAGTTGAAGATCGACGACGGCAAGGTCAAATACCTGCCCGATGACCGCCTGTTTTGCTTCCTCTTCGTCCTGGGCCGCCGTTACCTCATAATCCGAGGACTCGAGCCGCATCTTGATCAATTCCAGGAGGTTTTTGTCATCGTCAACGATCAGCAATTTTCCTGAAGGCATGCATGCACCTATTTTGCGAGCTCTTTCTTTTTCTCTTCGATCTGTATATCTACCTGTTTCGCTTTCTCGATCGCTTCAAGGACACCGACCCATATTTTTGCCTCTTCGGCACGCAGGCTCTGCGGAAACTCTTTTGCAACTCGTCTAAAGAATGTGAGCGCTTTACTATAGTCTTTTTTCAGATTTCCATAATGCACGTAAATGAGCCCCATATAAAAAAGGGCCTCATCGCCGGGGGGGCTCTTCGGAGAGAGGGCAAGTG
>JBARBN010000210.1:0-17894 GCA_049793155.1 Nitrospirota bacterium | reverse complement strand
GAACCCGTTGCCTTGTACTCCTTCAGTCCGGAGCCGGAAAGGTAGCCGCGCACGATACATTCTACGGGCAGCGGTTGCGACTTCTTCACAAGCATGCTTCTCCCTTCGAGGAGTGCAGCATGAGGCTTGCATTCAGCAGGATAATCACGGACATCCAGGGATATGATGTGGTTGGGTACGATGTCCGCGGTCTTCGAAAACCAGAAATGCGATATCTGGGTCAGCACTCTTCCCTTTTCCGGTACCGCGTTCGGCAGCACCACATCGAAAGCAGATATCCTGTCTGTTGCAATGATGAGAAGCTTATCGCCAAGGTCATAGATGTCCCTGACCTTGCCCCGTTTTGGCGGTTTGAGCCCCGCGAGATCAGTCTCGAGTATCAGCGGCGTCTTCATGTTCCCCTCTCTCCTGGTTATCCTCCGTATATTTGAGCACCCGGATGCGCGATATCCGGTTCTTCCTCAGCCGAAGCACGGTGAACAGGACGTTCTGGTGTTTGATCTGGTCGCCCTCGGCAGGCAATCGCCCGAAGAGCCCAAGCAGAAAACCGCCGATTGTCTCGAATTCGTCTTCCGGCAGTCTGATCCCCAGTTCGTCGTTCACCTTGCCGATGTCAGTCCTTCCGTCTACGATGTACCGGTTTGCGGCGATCTCGTTGATCTCCCGCAGTTCCTTCTCCTGCTCATCCCTGATGTCTCCGATGATCTCTTCGATAAGATCTTCCATGGTCACCAGGCCGTCGGTGCCTCCGTATTCATCACCGACCAGGGCCAGGTGAATGCGTTTTTCCCGCATCTCTTTTAACAGAACGCTGACATTCTTATTGGGAGGAACAATATAGGGCTTCCTGAGGATCTGGTTGAGACTGACCTCCTTCTCTAAAAGGTGAAGCGGCAAAATGTCCTTGAGATAAACTACGCCGATAATGTTGTCGATGGTCTCGGAATATACCGGCAGCCGGGAGAACCCCTTCTCATTCATGGTATGAAGGATCGAATCAACGTCGCTCTCCGCTTCGACTGCCACGATCTCGGTTCTGGGAACCATCACCTCTTTTACCACAGTGTCGGTGAATCGGAACACGCTGTGGATAAGGTCCTCTTCCGACGGTTCGAACACCCCGCTCTTGCGCCCCTCCCGGATGAGATATTTGACCTCGTCTTCCGACACCAGAGATGGTTCGTGCTCATGCGAGGAAACGAACAAACCAATGACAAAATTACTCGATGCGGTCAGCATGCGCAGGACCCAGCGAAAGGTCCTGGAAAGAACGTCGACGGATGTTGAGGTAAAAAATGCGATCTTTTCAGCATTGCGGATCGCAAACGACTTGGGGACCAGTTCTCCGAACACCAAAGTCAGATACGTTATCACGCTCACGACAATACCGACTGCGATCGGTTCGGCAGCTCTTTGGAAGAATTCCATCGGCAGGGAAGCAAAAAAAGGTTTGATGCGCTCTATGGCTATTACCCCGCCGAACGTGGCTGCAAGCGTCCCGATGAGCGTAATGCCGACCTGAATGGTGGCAAGAAAACGCTCCGGTTCCTCCTGGAGCTTCTGGATCCTTAGTGCCTTCCTGTTCCCGATTTTTACAAGATGCCGCACGCGGCTTTTGCGCAGCGAGATCAATGATATTTCGGCCGCTGCAAAAAAACCGTTCAGGAGGATAAGCAGTATGATTACAAGCAGAGTAAGGAAAAGCATATGTTTCTGAAATTCCAAGCACCAGGCATCAAATCACAAATTACAAATAATCACCGATGAGCAAATCTGACTCTGGAGAAATCGGGTAATAAGGTGCGAAAGGAGGACGAGAGATATAAATAAAGAACATCCTTCTCACCAGTTCTCCCCCTTTCCCCTGAAAGGTTATAAGGTCCGGAGCAGTTATTGGTGCTTGATTATTGAATACTGTTTTTAAAACCCGTATTCCCTCCAGCGTTTCTCGACAAGCGCCTGTATCTCCGGCGACATCTTGATCTCATCAGGCCATGAGCGGTTGAATCCCTCCCCGGGGCCTTTGCGCGTGGCATCGATGCCCATCTTGCCGCCGAATCCGATCTGAGGACAGGAATGATCGAGGATGTCGAGCGGCCCATCGGTTATGATCACATCGCGCTGCGGGTCGACATGGTTCATGACCTTCCAGGTGACTTCGGAATAATCGTGAATATTGACGTCCTCATCACAGACGATGACGAACTTGGAGAGCATGAGCATGCCCGTGCCCCAGATCGTGTTGATCACCTTCTTGCCGTGTCCGGGATAGCGCTTCTTGATCCGGACTATCACATTGTTATGGAACACGCCTTCAACGGGCATGTCCATGTCGAGGATGTCGGGCGCGACCATCTGGAGGAGCGGAAGGAAGATGCGCTCCGTGGCCTTGCCAAGATATGCGTCTTCCTGCGGCGGGCGGCCGACCAGCGTGGCCGGATAAATGGCGTTCCGCCGGTGCGTAATGGCCGTAATATGGAATACCGGATACTCATCCGCTTCGGAGTAGTAGCCCGTATGGTCGCCGAAGGGTCCTTCAACCCGGCGCTCGTGAGGATCAACGAAACCTTCAAGGATGAACTCCGCCTCGGCCGGTACGCGTACGTCGACGGTCTTGCACTGAACAACCTCAAGAGGATTCTTTCTGAGAAAGCCGGCGAAGAGGAACTCGCCGATGGCCGGCGGGAGCGGCGCGGTTGCGGAATATATGATGGAGGGATCGCCGCCGATGGCAACCGCCACTTCCATGCGCCTGCCAAGCGCCTCGTACTGCTGGTACTGCCTTGCGCCGTCCTTGTGCTTATGCCAGTGCATGCCCGTGGTTTGATGATCATAAACCTGCATGCGGTACATGCCGACGTTCGTTATCTTGGTCTGTGGGTCGGCCGAGCAGACCATAGGGAGCGTGATAAAACGTCCTCCGTCGGCCGGCCAGCACTGAAGCACGGGAATTTTGAAGAGGTCTACGTGGTCTCCGGTCAGAACGATCTCCTGACAGGGGGCTTTTTTGACGGTCTTGGGAAAGAATTTGGAGAGTTCGGCAAGCTTCGGCAGCATTCCCAGTTTGTCCATGATCCCGGCGCCCGGACCCGGGAACAGGTTCGTGGGGTCGACAAGTTCCTTGATCCGTTGGCCGATCTCATCCAGACTGTCGACTTCGAGCGCAAGGCAGATCCGCTTCATCGAACCGAACGCATTGGTCAGGACAGGGAAGGTCGATCCGGTTACCCGCTCGAAGAAAAGTGCCTTGTTAGCGGCGCCCTTTTCTTTAGAGACCCGGTCCGTGATTTCCGCGATCTCGAGGTCGGCTCGAACTTCCACCTTGATCCTGATCAGTTCGTTGTTTTTTTCGAGAACCGCGATAAAATCTCTTAAGGTATCGAATGCCATGGGAACTGGATTGTATCGGAATTGCCGGATATTTGCAATCAAATATTCCGCAGCTGCTTAAGAGTCTCCGTACTTTTGCAGCCGGTGCCGAAAGGAGCGAAAGGTGAGGCCGAGCAGTTTTGCCGCATCTGTCTTTACCCCACCCGTTCTCTCAAGCGCCTTCCGGAGAAACGTCCTTTCGGCATTTTCCAGAAGCCCCTCCAGGTCCAGCCCGGACTCGGGAATTTCGAATGTTACCAGGTCGGAAGAATGGGAGGGGATTCTCACCGAATCCGGCACCTGATCGAGATGAATAACATCTTCCGGCGTCATGATCATCATTCGTTCTATAGTGTTCTCCAACTCCCGGACATTCCCAGGCCAGTGATATGCCATCAGCGCCTTCATGGCTTCAGCATCGATCATTTTAATCCGCGCCCGTTCGACCTCCTTGCGGACGATTTTCTTGAGAAAATATTCCGCAAGAAGAGGAATATCTTCCCTCCGTTCCCTGAGCGGAGGCAGATGGATGGGGATCACATTCAGACGATAAAAGAGGTCCTCACGGAAGGTTCCCCTGGCGATTTCAGCCGACAGGTCCCTGTTGCTGGCGGCGATGACATGTACATCCACCTTGACCCTTGCGGTCCCGCCTACCCGGATGAAGTCCCGCTCCTGGAGCACCCGCAAGAGCTTGATCTGGAGCGCCGGCGTTGTCGCACTGATCTCATCGAGGAAAATGGTGCCGTTGTTGGCTGCTTCGAAGAGTCCCTGCTTGTTCGACGATGCACCGGTGAAAGCGCCCTTCATATATCCGAACAACTCGCTTTCGAGAAGGGTCTCGGGCAATGCCCCGCAATTGATCGTTACGAAAGGCCCGTTCTTCCTCGGGCTGTTGAAATGGACGGCTTTAGCCACAAGTTCTTTTCCTGTCCCGCTCTCACCAGTTATCAACACGGTGCTCTTCGTGTCCGAGACCTGACGGATAAGTGAAAATACCTTTTGCATCGGCATGCTTTTCCCGATGAAATTGGCAAAGCCCGCCTTCGACTCGATCTCGCGTTTGAGAAGGGTGTTCTCCTTCCTCAAATAACGCTTCTCGAGAGAGTTGTATATGATCAACTTCAGTTCATCGACCTTGAAGGGTTTTATGATGTAATCATATGCCCCGATCTTCATAGCCTCGACCGCGGCCTCGGTTGTGGCAAAGGCGGTGATCATGATCACGACGGTCTCCGGTGAGATCTCTTTGACCGACTTGAGCACTATCATGCCGTCGGCTCCCGGCATCTTCATATCGGTGATCACCAGATCGAAGATCTCTGCCTGGACCGCCTTGAGCGCATCGGCGCCATCCTTTGCCGTCACGACTTCATGGCCTTCCTTGGTGAGCAGGATCGCGAGAAAGTCCCGCATACTCTGTTCGTCATCAACAACGAGTATTTTGCTCATATCAATTCCGCCTCTTCTGCGTCTCCCCTGTATCGTTCTTGAGCGTCGTATAAACCGGTTCTTCACTGATCGGAAGCCTGATGGAGAATTGGGTCCCTTTGCCGGGGACGCTGTCAACGGTGATGGTGCCTCGATGGTCCTCAATGATCCGGTACACGATCGCCAGTCCCAGGCCTGTGCCCCCGGTCTTTGTCGTATAAAATGGATTGAATATTTTGTCCCGATCCTCGCGCGCGATCCCCTGGCCGGTGTCCGCTATAGTGATCTCGCACCAATCCGCGTCTTCACTCACGTCTGGAAAAGGCCTCGCGGTAACCATTATCTCGCCGCCCTGCGGCATAGCCTGGCAGGCGTTGATAAGGAGGTTCCAGAAGACCTGGCGAAGCCGCTGGGAGTCTCCCTTTATCACGACATGCGGATCGACCTGATGAGTGATGCGGATGTCTCCCGTAAAATCCTTGCAGTTCTTCAAAAGCATGATGGTCTCATCAAGGACGGGTGAAAGGTCGATGTGGTCGTTCTGGGCGTTCTTGAGACGGGCATATTCCAGAAATTCCATAATTATCGTGTTGAGCCGGTCTGTCTCGCGAACAACAATATCCATAAGTTGTTTATTGTCGCCATGCAGGTCGAGCTCGCCCTGAAGCACCTGGATGGAACCGCTGAGCGAAGCCAGAGGATTCCGGATCTCATGTGCGATGCCTGCGGCAAGACTCCCGACGGTCGCCAGCCGCTCCTTCATCCTTACCTGGTCCTCCATCTCTACCAACTTGGTTATATCCTGGAAGATAAGGATTATCCCGCGAACGAAGTTAGTATCGTCCTTGAGCAAAGAGGCGGTCATACCGAGCAGTGCGGTACTGCCGTCCTTTTTCAGGATCTGTCCGTTGAAACGAAATGGGCGGGCTTTCAGCGAGTCGGTATGGCCGAAAAGTCCCTTAATGCTGTCTCCGAACACCTCCTGCCAGCGGCTTTTGATCTCTTCATAGCGGTACCCCGTGATATGTTCAGCCGCGGGGTTCCATGAAGCGATGTTACCCTGCAGGTCCATGGTGACGATCCCGCTTCCCACGCTCCGCAGGATATGGTCCTGCAATACACGAAGGTCTTCCAGGTCCATGCTTTTCTCCCGGAGTTCCTTGCGCGTTTTCCTGAGACGCTCGGAAAGGTAGCCGCTCAAAAGCCCCACGGTGTAGAAAGAAAGGATATTGATGAACACCTGAAAGAGAACCTGGACTGCAGTGAAGTTCTGGCTCCTGACAAAACCGAGAACGTTATAATACTGCATGTCCAGCATTGCACCGTAAAGAATGCTCGAGAGAGAGGCAGAGAGATATCCTCCACGACGGTACAGAATAATGCTTGATGAGATTATTGTCAGATGATAGAGGAGTGAAAAACCGCTGTCGATGCCTCCTGTAAGGTGCGTAAGAATGGTAACGAGAAGTATATCGACTGACGTCTGAAGATAGGCGAGGAAGTGAAGACGCTTTATCCGTTCAAGAAGGTACCAGTAAACAACAGTCAGGCAGTAGACGGTGAGCAGAAAATAGTATACGTAAGCGGTCTTGAACGGGTAAATCGTATAGTGCCGTTGAAAAAAAACGAGCGTCCCGACCAGAAAGGTCGCGAGCACCACCCTGCTCCAAATAAGCCGCTTTATGCGTATCGTGTATTCTTCTTTTGAATACTCTTGCGTCACGTGAGGTTCTAACCTGCCGCCGCGCCCATCTGGAATATAGGCATGTACATCGCTATGATCACAAAGCCGACCACAACGCCCAAAAAGATCATAAGCATGGGCTCAAGCATGGAGGTGAGCGCCGCCACCGCGGAATCCACCTCATCATCATAGAAATCCGCGATCTTGTTCAGCATGTTGTCGAGCGCGCCCGTCGCCTCACCGACCGAGATCATCGAGACGACCATGGCAGGAAAGATCTTTGCCCTGCCCAGCGGATCAGCAAGCGTTTTGCCCTCACTCACGCTTTGCCGGGTGGCGAGGACCGCATCTTCCACGACCTTATTGCCCGCAGTCCTCGAAACGATCAACAACCCCTCGAGGATCGGGACGCCGCTGGTAAGCAAGGTGCCGAGAGTGCGCGTAAACTTGGCAACCGCCACCCGCTGGATCAGTGAACCCGCAACGGGTATTTTCAACGCTATAGCATCTGTCGTTCTCAATCCTTTTTCTGTTTTTCTGAATTGTTTGAGACCAACGAAAAAACCGACAATGGCCAATAAAACAGCCAGCCCCCCCCAGCTCTTCAAGAAATTGCTGAAGGCCATGACAATGCGGGTAGGGAGAGGCAGCTGCATTTTTGCTTCAACAAAAATGTTGGCAAGCATGGGAACGACGACAACCAGCAACAGGGAAACCACGGAAACCGCGACAAACAGGATGACCGAAGGATAGATCATCGCAGATTTGATCTGACCCTTGATCTTCGCGAACTTTTCCATAAACGCGGCGAGCCGTCCGAGAATGGTATCGAGAATACCGCCGGCCTCTCCGGCAGCCACCATGTTGCAATAAAGACCATCGAATATCTTGGGGTGTTTCTTGAGGGCATCGGCAAAGGTCGCCCCGCTCTCCACATCGGACCTGACCTGGTTTATCGTCTTTGCGAGCGTTTTGTTTTCCGTCTGGTTACCCAGGATATCAAGACACTGCACGAGCGGCAATCCCGCGTCGATCATGGTCGCCAACTGACGGGTAAAGATCACAACATCTTTATCCTTGACCTTCGGGGCGCCGAAACTCAGCTTGATTTCCCTCGGTTTGGCGGTTACATTGATCGGCTGAATATTCTGCTTCCGAAGCAGCGCGAGAACATCTTCTTTGCTGTTCGCGGCAATCTCACCCTTTTGTACCGATCCCTGTCGTGTTTTGCCTTCCCAAGTAAATACGCTTGTTGCCATTTTTCACCTCATCATTATTTGGACCAGCAACCCGTCATCTTAGCGGTATTCCTTCTGGACCGTCTGCTTCCCCGCAAGACCGGAGCGCCCAAGCATTTGAACAAGCTCATCGGGATTTGACGACCGGCCGATGCAGTCCTCATATGTAATTAATTTTTTGGTATAGAGGTCATACAGAGACTGATTGAGCGTCATCATGCCGAACTTTGACTGGCCGGTCTGCATAATGGAGTAGATCTGGTGAATTTTGTCTTCCCTGATAAGATTTCGTATGGCGATATTCGGGATCATGACCTCAAGGGCGAGCATTCTGCCGCCGCCTATCTTCGGCACAAGCTGCTGGGACATGACACCCTCAAGAACGAACGAGAGCTGAGCCCTTACCTGGGATTGCTGGTGAGGCGGGAAGACATCGATGATACGATTCATCGTCTGCGCGGCAGAGTTCGTATGCAGCGTCGCGAAGGTCAGGTGTCCTGTTTCCGCTATGGTCAGGGCCGCTTCAATCGTTTCAAGATCGCGCATTTCGCCGACGAGCACGACATCGGGGTCTTGCCGGAGTATATATTTCAATGCGTCCTTGAACGATTTAGTGTCGGCGTTGACCTCCCGCTGGTTTACCAGGCATTTTTTATGCGGGTGGAGATACTCGATCGGATCTTCGATGGTGATGATATGTTCCTGCCGCTCATTATTGATCTTGTCGATCATCGAGGCCAGTGTTGTCGACTTCCCGCTCCCCGTGGGTCCGGTGACAAGAACGAGTCCTCTCGGTTTCTTACAAAGGTCGGATACTATTTCCGGCAGTCCCAGTTCCTGGAATGACTTGATCTTGAAGGGAATGGTCCGGATCGCAGCAGCGACGGCGCCACGCTGCACGAACATATTTGCGCGAAAGCGGGACAAATTTTTAACACCGAAAGAGAGATCAAGTTCGCTGTTCTCTTCAAACTTGTGCTTCTGGGCATCGGTGAGGATGCTATAGCAGAGGTCCTTGGTCTGGGAGGCGGACAGGGGTTCCAATCCGGGGATTATTTTTATTTTGCCGTCAACGCGGATCGAGGGCGGAATTCCTGTGGTTATATGGAGATCGGATGCGCCTTTTTCTATCATAAACTTGAGTAAATCGTGCAGGTTTGCCATATGGAGCACCCCTTCATTTGAAAACCATTTTGTAGATCACACTCACTACGGTCTCTAATTTCGATCGGCGAATGTATTCTCAACCACTTCTTCCAGAGAGGTCAATCCAGCCTTCACTTTCAACAGTCCACTCGCACGCAGCGTTTTCATTCCTCCGTTGACTGCGGCTTTTTTGAGGTCGAAGACCGATGCGCCCTGGAGAATGAGCTCCTTGATCTCGTCCTTGAGCGGCATGACCTCGTAGAGCGCTACCCTTCCCTTGTATCCCGTCTGATTGCAGATATCGCAACCTTCGCCCCGGTAGCTGACGATGGTCTTGGCCTCTTCCGGATCAAACCCCGCTTCGATAAAAGTTTCAACCGGCAATTTTTGCGGTTTTCTGCAGTTCTGGCAGGCCTTTCGTACGAGCCTCTGCGCCACGATAAGGATCACTGCAGATGAGACCAGGAACGGTTCCACACCCATGTTGAGCAGGCGGTTGATGGTGCTTGGGGCATCATTGGTATGGAGCGTGGAGAGCACCAGATGGCCGGTAAGTGCGGCCTTGACCCCGATCTCCGCGGTTTCATAATCGCGGGTCTCTCCCACCATGATGATATCCGGGTCCTGACGGAGAAAGGAGCGGAGCGCAGCGGCAAAGTTGAGCCCGATCTCGTCCTTCATCTGGACCTGATTAATGCCCATCAGGTTGAATTCCACCGGGTCCTCAGCGGTCATGATATTTTCCGAGTCGGTATTCAGTTCGCTCAGGGCAGAGTAAAGGGTCGTAGTTTTTCCGCTTCCTGTCGGGCCCGTTACCAGTACCATGCCGAAGGGCTTTCCCAGGGCGTCTTTAAAATCCTTCAACTGGTCCTCGTCGAATCCGAGCTTTGTCATGTCGAGTTGAAGATTAGACTTATCGAGCAGGCGCATGACGATCTTTTCGCCAAAAAGGGTCGGAAGGACAGAAACGCGGAAGTCCATGACCTTGCTCTTGCTCATCTTGAGCTTGATCCTGCCGTCCTGCGGAAGTCTTCGCTCGGCGATATCAAGTTGAGACATGATCTTGATTCGGGAGATGATCGCATTCCTGATCTTGAGCGGAAGACCCATTACCGTTTTCAACACGCCGTCAAGCCGGTAGCGCACCCTGAATTTTTTCTCGTAGGGCTCAATGTGAATGTCGCTCACGCCCGCCTTAGCCGCACGGAGTAGAATGCCGTTCACGAGTTTCACGATCGGCGCTTCAACGTCTCCCGACAACGCGTCCAGCTTTTCATCTTCAATGACCTCGAGTTCATCGACCGCGCCGTGAACAAGGTTGTCGAAATCATCAACGTCCACCTCTCCGCCGGTATCGATATCATCCACGAAGGAGCCCTCTTCGGCAGTGTCATCCAACGCGTAATCTTTGGCATCCAGGTTGATCTTTTTATCCTCTCTGGGTTGTGCCGATTGCGCGACCCCGCCGGCCTTTGCCGCCACGAGGGCCTTGGCGGCGGATCCATAATATTTTTTGATCGCCTCAACGATGGCGCCTTCGGTTGCCACGACAGCCTCGACATTATAACCGGTCATGAACTTGATATCGTCGATAGCAAATATATTGGAGGGATCGACCATCGCGATGGTAATAGTGGCGCCAGTACGATTGATGGGCATGATGCGGTATTTCTGGGCTACATCCGCGGGAATATGTTTTATGACGGCAGGATTGATCTCGAATTTACCAAGGTCGACATACGGGACGCCGTACTGTTTGCTCAAGAACGTCATCAGCTTGTCTTCCTGCACGAACCCCATTTTAACCAGGATGGACCCCAGCCTGCCGCCCTCGCTTTTCTGCGTGGCAAGCGCTTTTTGCAATTGATCTTCAGTGATCAGACCCGATGATACAAGCATCGCGCCGAGTCTTCCAGACATCGCCATAAGGACTCCCCTAAATAAAAAATTATAGTGATTATCTTACTTTAATAATGAATGCATGTCAAGATATCTGAATCACATTACCCCGATTTTATAATATGTTATCGAATCTGCCTTGCAAGCGCATTCTTCATGACCGGGACCGGCGCTTTTCCCCCGGTCCAGATTTCAAAAGCGATCACGCCCTGGTATAAAAGCATGCCGAGGCCGGATAGTCTTTTGGCGCCCCGTTTTTTTGCGATCTTCAAGAGTGCGGTCTCCGGCGGGTTATAGACAAGATCACAGATGAGATGCTTTCTCTTGATGAGATTCCCGGGTATGGGCAGCGGGTCCATTCTCCTGAGACCGAGCGGAGAGGCGTTTATCAGACAATCGGCATCATCTGCATATTCCGGAAGAGTCTCCTGCCCTATGGTTATTGCCGGCACGCCGGTCTTTTCCCGGATATCATTTGCCAGCAGAGATGCTTTTCGGGCATCAAGGTCCCGGAAGACGATTGCCGCAGCGCCGGCAAGTGCCAGACTGAAGCTCACCGCGCGGGCCGCACCGCCAGAACCGATGAAGAGAAATTTTTTTCCTTTTGGGTCCAGCTCCCCATGCTCCCGGAGCGACCGCAGGAACCCTCTGCCGTCGGTATTGTGGCCGATCAGCCGCCCCTTCCTGATTTCGATCGTATTCACCGCGCCGATCAGCCGCGCCTCTTCAGAAAGTTCGTCGAGAAAGGCAATCACCAGTTCCTTGTGCGGGACCGTGATGTTCAATCCCCGGAGTCCGAGAGGGACCACTGCTCGCACGGCATCCTCCAGACTTCCGGGAGGGACCGCAAAGGGCACATAACAAGCATCCATGCCAAGTTTTTTGAATGCGCTATTATGCATCCCCGGGGAGAAGGTATGCTCCACAGGATGTCCGAATATGCCGTAGATCGCCGTCTTTCCCGATATCATCAGGAGCGCCTCCCTGAACCGCACAACATGGTCACCAATTCGCCGAAGTGCTCTGCCTTCCGCACCTTGACGGAGAGCCTTTGTTCCAACTGCTCAAGGCTCATGTTGTCAAGGAACAGGTCTTCATCTTCCTTGAGCGCACCGGAGGGTATCAAAACGAGGTCGCCCAAACGTTTTCCCTTCAGTGACCGGAGGATGTCCTGTCCCGTCAAGAGCCCCGCAACCGTCACCGAAGGCCCAAAAAAAAAGTTCTTCGCGATCACCAGTCTGATCCTTGGTCCCTCAACTGTTCTCAACCGCTCAAGTGCGCGTTTGAGAATACTGCCGAACGATACCCCGGTCACCAGGGTCAAATTAATCGGTGGCGTCCTTTTCGGCACCCGCGTACGCGAAACATCTTGCAGAAATTCGGACACCATGCCCACACCATTCTCTATCTGGGGCAGTTCTTCATAAAAAGACAACGGAGGGAACGGTTCTCCTGATTTGATGAAGAACTCATCAGAAGCAAACACGAGCCGGGTCCCGAGCTTCCGTTTGAGGAGCGTACCGACCCGGGCAACGCGCTCGATCACCGCACGCGCCTCAGGCCGGGTAAACAACCTGAGCGGGAATAACTTCTTTCTGAACTCCGTTAATCCCACGGGGACCACCGCTATGGAAGCAACTGACGGGAAAAGACCGGACAGATCTTCCAGCGTCTTTTGCAGGTGATCGCCGTCGTTGATCCCGGGGCAAAGAACGATCTGCGTATGCATCAGAATGCCTCCTGCGGCCAGACGCCTCATGCTTTCCATGATGTCAGGAGCCTTCTTGTTTCCAAGCATGAACGTACGGAGCGAGTGGTCCGTGGTATGAACGGATATATAGAGCGGAGACAACCGCTCACAAAAAATCCGTTCCCAATCGTTTTCTGAAAGTGCTCCGAGCGTAATATAATTCCCGTGCAGGAATGAAGCCCGAAAATCGTCGTCTTTAATGTTCAGACTTTTCCGGCAACCAGCCGGCATTTGATCGACAAAGCAGAAGATGCACTTGTTGCGGCACCGGGTGATGCGGAACGGGGAAAACTTCAGTCCAAGATTATCGTCCGGGTCTTTCTCAAGAATGACCTTGCGGGCCTTGCCATCCTTCGTATGAAACGAAAGAATGATGCGTTCGTCAGCGACCAAAAAACGGAAGTCAATAACGTCATGGACCTCTTTCCCGTTCAAGGAGTCGAGCACGTCCCCTGCTTTTAGACCCAGTTCTTCACCGGTGCCACCCGGCAGGATATGTACGATCTCGAGCAATCAGGATCTCTTCTTTGAGGCGAACATGAAGTCAACATACCCGGCGATCTGTACCATGGCCTCATCGGTAACCTGCCGGAATTTCCGAACAAGCATGATCTCGTCAACACTCAGGATCTTTTCCAGGTAATTGGTCTGCTCTTCGGAAAGCGGATATTTACGTTTCCCCCGCCTGAACTTTACCTGTGAAGGAGAAAGGAAATAACCCTTGACCTCGTCCGGCACCTTTTCCTGGTGGGCCGCAAGAACGAGCATTGACTTTTCCAGACCCAGCTTATTCGCGATCACGATGAGCGTCGAGTCCTTCGGTATATGCCCTTTATTGATCGTGACCCGCAGAAGCTCAGGGCTTATGCCGAGCACCTTCGAGGCATCCTTGAGATTTTTGAACCCCTTCTTTTCCAAGGCCTGTCTGATCATATCGGATATCTTCATTCACGTCCTCCGTGTAAAGCGTCAATATAGTATCAGCCGACGATCCTGGTGCCGCGCACAACATACTGGATGCCTGAAGCCAGCGTAAACACGGCCGTTGTCCAGTGCAGCACATGAGTCCCCGTCATCTCTTTGCCGAATGCCTTCAGAACCAGCGAGAGCGTTACCACGAACAGCTGCAACACCGTCGTGGACTTCCCGATGAACGACGGCCTGGCCTTCAGTTCGTGCCTTAAAAAATAGATAACAAGGCTGCCGAGGACCAGGATCACGTCCCTGCTCACCACGATGATGACAAGCCACACCGGGAGCATTTTAAGCAGCGCCAGGGTCACGAAAGCGGAGAGAATGAGCAATTTGTCCGCGATCGGATCCAGGAGCGCGCCTAATTCAGTTATGGAATTGGTAACTCTCGCGATCAATCCGTCAAGCGCATCAGTCAGGCAGGCCGCGGCAAAAACCGCGAGCGCCGAGCGATAGTAACCGTAAAACATCAAATTAATAAAAAACGGGATGAGAATAATTCTGACAAGAGTGATATAGTTGGGTAGGTTCATTGGCACCCCGTTGGATACGCTCAATGGGTTTAAATATAAACATATTTATTTGTGTTGTCAACCTTTTCTTTTTGTTCACATTTGTTTTTGTATCTGATCCGATAATATTTTATGTAAAGATTAAACTGAACTTGTAACAACATATTGCGAATGTTCTGAAGCCAGATTCCAGATAAAACCTTCCGAAATAATAATATCTTCACACTGATTTAGTCATTCCCGAGTGCTCTTATCGGGAGATGGTTCCAGTAATAGAGTAGGTACCATAAAGTAATCATGATCAATCTGTTTCTAGTGGAGGGATTAGTTGTTTTCGAGACAAATGTTGATCAATGATTTTTGAACGGCTGTCAGATGAATAGCAGGATTTTGCGCGAGGAAATGGGATCCTCACTATATCTACTTTTTCTAATGAAGGAAGGGAATGGCGGTGCTGGACTTAATTTAGTTTTTCAACAGACTGTTAGAACTTGTAGTTCACACCGACGCTGCCTGCGGTCTCATCCACGAGCCTCACTTCAACATTCACGCTCAGGTGGTTTGGCAATATATTGAGATCGGCACCCAAAAAGACGCCTACGTTTTTCTTGGCATCAGCCTTCATTATATCCTCGTACGAAAAAGGGACGCCAGTCATGCGAGTCACGTCAACATCGTTCTCCAACCTGAGATCTGAATATTTGGCGCCGAGATAGGGGCCGATCGGTCCAAAAAACTGCTGTACATATAAAGCGCCTTGCCACTCTTCGACCCTGGTCTTTGTTTTATAGGAGGCCGGGGTCTCGAAAACGGCCCTGTCAATGCCGTTGACGCTGTAATTTCCGTTGACCTTGTAGGCTAGATATTGTACATCACCCATGATCTTTAACCCACTGGAGAAGCGATAAAATCCGAATTTTGCGCCGCCGCCCCAGGCAAAATCGGCTTCTCCGTCAAATTTCAGATCCTGTGCAGGACCGGCGGCAGTAACATGAGACGCCTTCCACATCACATCGGCAACCCCCAATTTGACAAAAAGGTCCAGATCTATGTCCCGGTGAAATCCAAGGGTGCCTTTTGCCAAAACGCGGTTGGACTCCATCTTGAGGTCCTTGATGATATCGCCCGAGGCGGGAAAGGATGTGTTGGTGATGATCCCATTTGTGTTTATCGTCCTGTCGCCGCTGGTCATATTCAGGTCCCTGCTGAATACCCTGTCGTACTCAACGCCGACGGACGCCCCCCCGCCTCCCCCCTGGCTTGAGGCAACATTCCCCACCGTGGCCGCACCTCCGGTCAAAGGTATGCATACTACTAATGCAACTAATACGAATATGATTGCAGGCGTTGTCTTCCTGGTCATTGTCGCTCTCCTATACCAGAAGCAAATAAACTTCCCTGCCGCACACAGCGGGGAAGAGTACACGGTGATTTAAATAATGGGTATCGTTATCGCTGTCGGCGTAATGATCCCATCCGGTGTGACCACGGTAATGGTTACTGTTGTTTCTGCGGCGGTTTCTGTTGGATCTATAGCTATCGTGAAGTTAAGAGTTGTCGGCCCTGTTGAAAGACCGTCAGGGACAACATAGTTTGTGAATAACCCGTTAACGCTGCCGGCGGAAGCCGTCACGGTTATCGTTGTCTTCGCTTGAAGTCTATTCAGATTGCCATCTCCGACTATGACCCTGAATGAGCCGCTGCTCCCCCTGGCAATGCTCGATGTTGCCGTTGCGAAAGAACCGATAGCAAACGTTGTGCAAGCCGGAACAGTGTAACAGTTGTTCCCATCAGGGTTGGGAAAAAACCGCGCCGGACCGCTGAAAACGATCTTCGTATCAGTCCATATCGTTTTATTCTTTTCACATCCCGAGGTCTGGCAATCGGGCCCGTCCCACTTCCCGTTGGTGCCGTCAAAGATACCATTCCCGTTTGCGTCGATAAATTGTTCATACGGGTGACCCGGGGTCTGACCGTCATCCCGTAATCCATCGTCATTCACATCAATGAATGGGTCCTCTGGCAGGTCAATGAACCCTTCGGACCGCAGTCCACCGGGTTTCCCGGGATCGGAGCATCTTTCACCTTGTAAAACGAATCCGGCATACCCGCCCGTCACCCCTCCATCGCACTCGCAGATAACGCCAGCGCTATAGGGGCATTTATCATTCTTGTAGGAGCGGGTAAACAGCCCGTCAAGATTCTCATCAAGGAACGTTTCCTCACCCTTCGTAGCCGCAACGATATCGGCCCAGCCATTCCTCGGGTTGAAGGTGACGGTGCCTGCGGTATAGAAGGGTTCATTCAGGCCGCCAAAATATTTCATTGAAATCGCGTCCCCTGCGACTGCAGGCGGAACAGACTGGGGCCAGGGAAACTGTGTTCGAAAGATAACATTTGCAGCACCGGTGTCGCCTGCTGTAGCATCGATGCCGGTTTCACCAGTGCCTAATAAAACTCCTGTTATCCCCTGAGCGTCTATTGCCCCGGCCTCTGTATAGAAGGAAACGGATGTCCCGTCCAGAACATTGTAGTTGCCGAATCTGTCCGCAACATAGGCGCTGACAGTGGACTGGAGATTGTGATAAAGTAAGCCTTCCAGATTAAAGGGCTTCGGGGCAAGGGAAAAGTGGGTCGCTGAGGGAACGCCGCCTCCAATGGATAGCGGGGTTGCGGACGTAGAGATCGGGCCGTTGGAAATAGTAGTTGAAGCGGTAATATTGACCGTCCCTGCTATTGTTCCGCTGTGAAGGAGCACGGAGGCAATGCCGCTTACCGTTACAGCAGAGGCCGTGGTCGGTGTTGAATCTATATCACCGATAAACTCCCCGCCATTCGGACCCGTCATGACAAAGTTCACTAAAGCGCCATCGACAGGATTGCCGTTTACATCACTCACCAGAAACTTGATTACCGAGGTCTCCGAATTACCTGCGCCTTTTATCCCTAGGATCTTGGGAGTGGCTGATACAAACTGTATGCTGCCCGCTGAAACAGTGCCGACAGTAAGCGATGCGGTGTTGCTGCCGCCTCCTGATGTGGCGGTGATCGTTACGGAACCTGTAACACTGCCAGCCGTAAATGTGGTTGTTGCAATCCCTGCGGCGGTTGTGACCGTTGTGTTAGACAGACTGCCAAAGGCGACGGAACTCAAAGAAAAAGTGACGGAGGTGCCGTCAGCGACCAGGTTGCCATTACTATCTTTTATCGTGGCTGTAATCGTCGAGGTGCCGTTCGCCGTAATGGATGTCGGATTTGCCAGAACAGTTATGCCTGAAGCGGTTCCTCCTCCCGTGCCACCACCAGTGCCGGCGCCTGCGTCGCTGCTTCCTCCTGACTTCTTGCTGCACGACGTTGCAGACACGAGCAATACCAGCAGTGCTCCAAGTATGAGTATAGACTTAAAAATCGACAATTTTCCTTTCATTGTCCCCTCCTGTTTAAAATCTTATCAAATTATTCTGCTAATTAAAGAAATGTCATTGGGAATTATTGCCGATTGCATCATCTTATCAAGATTTATAGTATTTAATATCATTGCCTTGAGGAAGTCAAGAAAATATTATCGACCGCCTGAATATATACGGCACTATCCGCTTGCTTAAAACCATTTTGCATGGCGATAAATTTTTCGTGGCAATACGTGATAATAGTGGATCGTTAAGGAGATTGCACGGGAGTTATTCGTGAAAAGCACCTGAATTTGTTTCGATATTTCAGGAGATATAACTCGATGATTAGTGGAGCCATCTGCCGGAGTCGAACCGGCGACCTACTGATTACGAATCAGTTGCTCTACCAACTGAGCTAAGATGGCCTGAGGATTAGTGAACGGAATCGATCAAAAAACACACGGAACAGACTGTAGTTTATACAACATAATCTCTTCATGT
>JBARBN010000209.1:0-1620 GCA_049793155.1 Nitrospirota bacterium | reverse complement strand
TCTCGATCAATGTCTGGGCGAGCCCGGCGTTGCCGTGGACCTGCACTTCGCGCGCATAGCGCTGTTTGAGCTCGACCACCGCTTTCTCCACATCCCGGACACCCGTGGTGTTGTGCCAGGGAAAGGTGCTCCGGGATTGCGAGGCAACGTACTTCGGCAACGAATTCAGTTTGACGGCAATGAGATTTTCAGGGTCCGTGATCTTCGGCCAGTAAGCCGCAAATATATCGTAGGTCATCCGCCCCAGAAGAAACGCGTCCGCCCTTGAAAATATATCGATCATCGTCTTCCCCATGTCGGCGTCGGCATGGGGAACAAGCCAACCGCCGTAAGGAAAATTCCCGCTGGGGTCCTCGGTCGGGGCGCCTGGCGCCTGCATGACGCCGTCAAGCGATAGAAAGGTCGTTATTGTCAGTTCAGCCATGGTATCCTCCTATTCAGTGACCAGAACTCATCTGTCCTTGTTTTTATTTTATCACTTCGGCAGCGCGGAAACAAAAAAGCCGGAGAGATATTCTCTCCGGCCGAGCTCTTGAAGTTGCTGGAATTATTTGCATCACCCCCCCCTTCTGCGTACTCTGCGTATTCTGCGGTTTATGATGCTGTTCATGTTTTCCCGCCTTCCCACGCACTCACCTTCTCATACTCTTTAAAGAGTTTCTCTCTTTTTCTGAAATCCCGGGAATGGACGCTCCTTCTTTTTCCCTGAATAGCTGTCCCCAGCGCGGCGTGCAGCATTTCATGATAGATGATGAACGCAACGTAATAGCGGGGGACTGTTTTCCTGTCGAGCACCGGGTTGATCCTGATCATGTTCGATCGTTCGCTGTAGCTCCCGACGGTCCTTTTTCTCACTGCATAGCGCGGACTTCTTGATCCCCAGGTGATCGTGGCGTTGATCGCGCCTCTGAAGTATTCCCCATTAATTTCGTCATATAATTCGCGCAGGTCGTGAAACTTTCCTGCGATCCGCACAGGGACCTTCTTTGGCGGTTTCAGGCAGAGCTGCGCTTTGTTGTCGCGGATGAATCCCCGGAAATGAGGCATCGCGCCTCTTTTGGTTTTCAGGTACGAGACGATCTCATTTAGCACCCGGTCATCAGCAGTAAGAAACATCCGGTGCAGCCGAACGCATAGCACGTTTTCATGCATCCTCGCCGAGAGCATGGTCGTCGAATTTCCGGTGAGGACGACGGACACGGGCCGGTTGAGGCATTCTTCAAGATACTGCTTCAGAGAACAATCCGTATGGTTAAAGGTAAGTGCCAGTTGATTGTCTGTCGCGTTTTTTTGCATAGTATTCTGTTAAATCGCTTGAGTTCCGCACTTCATTCTCTCTTAAGCGACAGGTTGTATAAACTTATCTTCCATTGTACTTTTATCTTTGCCTTCTCTTCGCTTGTTCTATCTTGATCCTATTGCCGAACTCTATTTTGAAAAGTACTGCCGAACTCTCGCTTCAATTTGGCGATGAGTCATCTTGTCAACTGTTTCAATCGCTACGATGCGTCCACTGAGCTTGTTTCTCTTGATACGTTTTTTCAGCTCGTCTTTCGCCTCACCAGGACCAAATATCATAATAGCCTCTGCATCACGAATACATGAAATTACCGCATCATA
>JBARBN010000208.1:0-2248 GCA_049793155.1 Nitrospirota bacterium | reverse complement strand
CCGGGTATGCATTTAAACCCAGCGGACCCCATTTTTATGGATGAATAAAATGGCAGGATACCCTCAAATGCGCGATCTATGAAGATGCCCGATACAGGCAAAGCGGAAGAATATTTGGCGAGACCGGCGCGTAACCACAGTCACCGGGCAATAAAACCGGTGACGTTTCCGTCTTTGATAGCCATGTTGACAAGAAGGTCGTCCTTGTTGTCCTTGAATGCAAGCTTCCAGACATAGACCATGTAATCCCGCTGGTGCAGGGTGGTAAGGAATGTCATGGAATAGCCCTGCCGAAGCCTCGGCCCGAGCTGGCGGGACAGTTCTGTGAACATTGTCGTGGTAAAGCCGTTTTTGAATCTCAGGTCTCCCCTGGCCACGAACGGCTCGTATGATTTGTCCTGGATCGCATCAAGCATTTGCTTGAGCGTCGTGTCGTACTGCTGTGCCGCGACCTGTGCCCTCCCCGCTCCCGAAGAAATGACCAGGGCAAGGGCCGGAACGACCACCAATAATATAAAAAATCTGACATAGCCGCGAAAAATCGACATACATGGACTCCCTTCATGAGAAGAAAAGGGTTATCGGGGAGGTGAACTATTGTGGATCGTACACCTGGTGTTCTACTTGTGCCGGTCTGCCCCTTTTAGCTTCCTGTCATCACCCGTGACCGGTGGAATAAACCGGCTGCCAAGATCATCTAGATCAATAGATCTTACGACCTGGAACGCATTCTCCGCATCACCCGTTAATAACGCAGAAATGAACTGGGCAAAAACAGGGGATAAAGTTTTATCTTTGCGTGCCTTAAAGGCTTGCGATAGAAAGGTATAATCCGTGAGCTTCCATTCTTTATTTTTTGTAAAAAATTCAATATATTTAGAAACAGCTTCCAACCGCCTCATCTCAATTAAGGCGCCTGGATCATCGTTTGCTGAATGTTTATTTATGGTTTCCGCCGTATAATCGTCTGTTGCTGAATCCGCAAATAACAGCCAGAGCCTCCTGATATCATCAGCAGTCTTTAAACGATCAACTACGGAGTAATACGTGTTACAGGCAGCAAAGTAGGATATTTTTGCATTACCATTGATCCGCAAACGATTATCCGAGCGCACAACGCTTATATCTCCGATATGCTTCACAGTATTTTCATCGGCGCCGGCACAGTAAGCAGTGCGCTCGTCAGCACCGCGCTCCATTTTATCAACGGTATTCATGATATTGTCACTAACGAACAGCTTGTACCCGTCACTCACCATACTCAGTTCTTGATCACCGTAGAAATAGTTTTTAGCCTGCGCCGTCGCAGCGATCGCTAAAAATACCATTGCCATTAAAATCACCCTGTTCATCTTTCCTCTCCTGAAATTCAGACTGCTCCTTTTCTATTGAATCACCCAGTCACTTTTCCTGATGAGAACGGGCTTCTCTCCTTTTGAGAGCTGAACGATATAACACCCTTTCGAGACGTAGCGCTGTCCCGGCCCGAAACTGATGTGTTCATACAAGGGGACCTCCATATCAGCTATCATCCCGATAACGTCGAGGAAATTGTCGCGATAATAATTCCTTCTCATATCCATGATCGCCATACTGAATATCTGAGAGATGACATATGCCTGATTGGATTCTTTCGTTGCATGAGCTCTTAAATAGAGCAGGGGATCAGAGGGGTTGATCTTCTCCTGAGGCGACTTTGGCAACCTGAAGGGATACGTTATATAAGTGAAGTCGCGGAGCCGTTCTTTCAACGCCCACAGACCCTTGCCGAGATAGCTCGAAGAAACGAAAACCATCTCCGGCCTGCTCTTGACCGTTGCCAGAGTTTCCAGCTCCGGGGGCGCCGCGGAACCATCCCAGAGGACAACAGCCCCGGGCTTTTCTTTTGCCAGCAACTGTTGCACAGCTCCCTCGGTCAGTTTTTCCCCCGGCTTCAAGGTGAGCGTCACCGGCGCCCCATGTCCAAGATCCCGCCACGTCTCCTGAAATCCCGTTGAGAGCGCCTGCCCTTCGCGTGAATCGCGTACGATCTGGACGATCGGCCTGCCCTTCAATAACTCCTCCCTGTTGTTAAGATAGTGGGCCGCAGCCTCACCCTCCTGGTAGTATCCTTTTGACAGATACAAGGTATACCAGTCGGTCCGGGAAATCACCGGGAAATCAGTATTGGGGAAAAGACACGGGATATGGTTGTCCTCGCTGAACTGGTGGATCGGCTTCCACTCCCCTTTTGTTATTCCGCCGATCA
>JBARBN010000207.1:0-4651 GCA_049793155.1 Nitrospirota bacterium | reverse complement strand
GATCTATCCCGCTGTCTTCGAATTCCCCCTCGCCCGGTTTTAGCGACACGGGCCTAGGCGTCGGTGCGGCCTGACCCGACTGCGGGAGCGCGTCTCCCGTCCGCTCCATACCTGTGCCTATCAGCTGTTGGAACTTCTCTGGAAGGTCCGCTACGGTCACGACCTTGTTGCTCACAAGGATGGTAAGGCGCTCGATAAGGTTCTCGAGTTCCCGCACGTTCCCCGGCCAATGATATTTCAGCAGACAGTGCATCGCATCGGACGAAAAAGTGAATTCCTCGCACTTTCTTTTTTGGGAGAACTCCTGGATAAAGTGGGCTGTTAAAAGTGTGATGTCCTCCGCGCGCTGCCGAAGCGGCGGCAGGTGGAGCGGTATCACATTTAGACGGTAGAAGAGGTCTTCCCGGAACTTCCCCTCTTTCGTGACCTTCTCCAGGTCCTTATTCGTAGCAGCAAGGATCCTCACGTCCACTTTGATCGTCTTGACGCCCCCGACCCGTTCAAACTCCCGTTCCTGCAGGATCCGCAGCAACTTGACTTGCAGCGAGGGATCGAGCTCGCCTACTTCATCGAGAAAGAGCGTGCCGCCCTGCGCCAGTTCGAAGCGGCCAACCCGCGTATTGATGGCGCCGGTGAAGGCGCCCTTCTCGTGGCCGAAGAGCTCAGACTCGAGAAGATCTCTGGGAATCGCGGCGCAGTTAAGGGGCACGAAAGGCCCGCTGGCGCGCGAAAGATTGTTGTAGTGAATGGTCTTGGCAATGAGCTCCTTGCCTGTTCCGCTTTCGCCGGTGATGAGAACAGTACTGTCCGTATCTGCGATCTTCTCGATCAGCTCGTATACTGCCTGCATGGGCGGAGCATCTCCGATGAGACCCTTGAAGTTGTACTTTTTCTTGAGCTGCATCTTGAGCATTATATTTTCTTTTTGGAGTTTCGCGACTGAAAGCGCCTTATCGAGGACGATCATGAGTTCCTCGAGGTTGAAGGGTTTGGTTATGTAATCGAAAGCACCGATCCGCATGGCCTCAACGGCGGTCTGTACGGTGCCGAAGGCCGTCATCACCACAACAGGGGCGGAGATCTTTAACGCGACGACTTCCTTCAACACCTCCATCCCGCTGATGCCGGGCATCACGAGATCAGTGAAGATGAGATCGAACCTCTCCGCCCGCAAGAGATCAAGCCCCGACTCGCCGTTCTGAGCCAGCGTTACCTCGAACCCTTTTTGACCGAGAAAGGAGCGGAGAACATCTCGAACCGTTTCATCGTCTTCTATGACCAATACGCGCTTCATAATAGATAAGACAAACATAACAGAATCCAATATCCCTGTCAACCTATTGACACTCGTTTCTGGTCCATTTTCTGATTATTGATCGTACGTCTTGCAACATCGGTCATTAATCTGACATTCTCAAAATGAAACTTATCTTGTTTTCAATACGTTGCGATGGGCACAATTCTTGTAGTACTTTTGGTATCCGGGTCCGGGAAATCTGCCAGAGACAGTATTGCTGACTTCCCCAAGGAAGGCTGAATCAATATCATCAATGAGGGTGGTGTAATGCAAGAAAAAAAATTCTTAAAGACAATCGCCATCGCAAGCGGCAAGGTCGGCGTGGAAACGACTGCGGTGGCCGCGAATCTGGCAATCGCTTTGATCAAGCTCGGCAGGAGAGTTATGCTCATGGACTCGGCTTTCGGCTTGAATGTCGATATTCTGCTGCACTTGCCGCCGAAATACCGCATTCAAAACCTGCTGAACAATGAGCGTTCGCTCAAGGATATTCTTTTAAAAGGCCCCGATGGTATTGGGATCCTCTCCGCCGGCAACGGGCGGGAGCTCACGGAACTCAAGGAGCTCGAGCGCCTCAATGTTTTGAACGCCATTGATGGCTGCACCAGCGATATAGACGTGCTTCTCATCGACGCAGCGTCGGGAATATCGGAGAATATCGCTTTCTTTTGCAGCGCTGCACAGGAGATCGTCATCCTTGCGTCTCCGGAGCGCACTTCCATTGCCGATGCGTCCGCCCTCATAAATGTGCTTTACAGCAAATATCAGGAAAAGCAATTCCATGTGCTCGTCAATTCGGCGAATACAGCCGAAGACGCCCTTGAGGTTTTCAGGCTCCTCTCGCTCGCAACCGAGCTGTGCCAGAGCATATCCCTTGACTACCTGGGCAACCTCCCTCCGGACGAGTCCGTCCGGTCTGCCGCACTGGCACGGCGGTCCTTTGTTGACCTCTATCCCCGATGCCCCGCTTCCCGGGGGATCATCGAGATCGGCAAAAAGATCCTCAAAAGCAAGGACAGGGTCAAAGGGACACTTCAGTTCTGCATCAGACAACTTTTAACGGCCGATTCTCTCCGGTGAGTTATCCTCTTCTTATTTTTTGTTGTGGATATGTTACCTTGGCAGGTCACCTGTTATACGGCCTTTTGGTGTTCAACAGGAATCAGGGTGGATCATGGCGGGAATTGACTCGGCGTTATTGTCAAAATGAAAGAATAAAGCGGGCTGTTGCTTAAACCATGTATATCTTCCATCCGTCGCTGGCCAGAAAAACGGTCTCACTGCGCCGGCTCTTGCCCAACAGGACATCGGCAAGCACTGCGATGCTCTGCTCCAGCAGTTCAGGGGGGACGAGATCCATCATCGACAGTCGTCCGATTTCTTTCTCGGCATAGCCGAGTGTATAGCGCAAGACCCGGTTCACAAAAAGGATCCTGCCGGCGGACCCGATACTTTGAATAAGGTCATTGGCATTTTCGAAGAGCTCTTGAAAGTCCTGTTCGACGTATCGATAACATTTTTTGAAGGCAGGGAATTGAAGGATCGGAAAACAGCGTCGCATGAGCATCTCATCGATGCCATTTGTTCAGAATGCTCCGACGGGGATCAAAGCTTTACATTTCTTAAATACATAGCCGCCTCTTCAGGAGGCGTGGGATTGATATAGAAACCGGAGCCCCTCTCGAACCCCGCAACCCGCATGAGCCGTGGCGTGATCTCAAGGTGCCAATGGAAGTCTTCGTTAAGGGTATGCCAGTGACCTCGGCGCGCAATGCGGTTTGGCGCGGAGTAGAGCATGTAATTGTACGGTGGGTTCTTCAGCACCTTGCCGAGACGCTGGAGCGAATGGCGGAGAGTACGGGAAAGGTCCATGATCTCTTCCTTGCTGATGTCCACATACGAGCATAGATGTTTCTTGGGATAGATCCAGGTTTCGAAGGGAAAGCGGGGTGCGAATGGCACCATGACCAGGAAGTGGCGCGTCTCTTCGATCACGCGCTCTGGGGTCGCCAGCTCCTGCCTGATGATGTCGCAGAAGAGACATCGCTCTTTATAATCATAGTACGATTTGGCGCCATCCAGCTTTTCCTTCACGGCTTTGGGGACGACCGGAGTGGCAATGATCTGGGAATGTGAGTGGTTCAGTGCCGAGCCGGCGGTCCAGCCCTGGTTCTTGAAAACCAGGACATAGCGAAGTCTGCTGTCACGTTCGAGATCAAGGATGCGATCACGGTAGGACCAGAGAACTTTTTCAACCTGGCTTTCGGGAAGTTCCTCGAGCCGGAGTGCGTGCTCAGGGCTCTCGACAATGATCTCGTGGGCGCCGATGCCGTTCATCCAGTCGTAGATGCCGCTGCCTTCGCGCTCAAGGGTGCCTTCGATATGAAGCACAGGGAACTTGCTCGGGATCACGCGCACCCACCAGCCTTCGGTGTTCGGTGCGGACTTCTCGGTGCGGAACGAAGCGATCTCCGGAGGGGTCTTTGCCTCATTACCGCCGCAGAACGGGCACTCCGCGGACGTTACGTCATCGGCCGGCTCTTCAAACGCATAGTCTTCGGGTTTTTTCGGACGCTCGGTGGAAATGATGATCCACCGGCCAACGATGGGGTCCTTCCGCAGACGGGACATCAGCTGCCCGACCTTGCCCGCTGCTCGGTCAATACCTTGTGCACGATCTGTTTCAGTTCCTTGATACGGATGGGCTTGTTGATATACTCAGCAGCGCCGAGGCTCATGGCCTTGAGATAGCTTTCCACCTCGCCATATGCGGTAACCATGATCACATCTGTTTTTGATCCCATTTTCCGGATTTCCTGCAGGAGTTGAAGGCCGTCCATAACCGGCATCTTGATGTCCGTGATCACGAGGTTAAAGACGTTGCTCTTGAAAAGGCCCAAGGCCTCCTCCCCGCCATTTGCGAGGGATACCTCATAGCCTTCATCGGTCAATATGGTATTGAAAAGATCGCGTGCGCCTTCTTCGTCATCAACAACAAGGATCTTCATCCGTTCTCCCGTAATACAAGATGATAGACAAAAAATATCATAAAATTATGCAATCGTCAAGGTTACCCAGAGTAACACTCTTTCCGGAAAAGCGGGGCATATGCGGTAAAATTTGACTTAGCTGATTGAAATATCAGCTGTTTATTTCGAACAGGTAGCGCAGTCCCTCAAGGGTAAGATGCGGTTTTATTTCCTGAATCGTTCTTGTTTCCTTGGAAACCAACTCGGCAAGACCCCCGGTCGCCACGACCCTGGCATCGGCTGCCAGCTCCTTCTTCATCCTCTCCACAATTCCGTCCACAAGGCCTGCATAACCGTAGATGATGCCCGCCTGCATTGCGCTGAT
>JBARBN010000206.1:0-3869 GCA_049793155.1 Nitrospirota bacterium | reverse complement strand
GCATGACGTTCGAGAACAACTGTTTGCACGCTGCGGGGGCTGCGTACGAACTCGAGGCCTTTGACCGTGTCCTGGTGGTCGGGGCCGGGAAGGCCACTGCGCGCATGGCACTGGCAATGGAGGATGCGCTCGGAGACCGGATCAGCGATGGACTCATTGTAGTGAAGGACGGCCATACTGCTCCTCTCAGGATCATCAAACAGGTGGAGGCCTCCCATCCCGTTCCCAACGAGGCAGGAGTGGAGGGCACAAAAAGAATATTGGAGCTGGTGCGGACTGCCAATGAGAAGACCCTCATCATCTGTCTCTTATCCGGCGGTGCTTCCGCACTGTTCGTCGCGCCCGTGAACGGCCTGACGCTGAATGATAAACAGGAAGTGACCTCGCTGCTCCTGAAGGCAGGCGCTTCCATCGGGGAACTGAACGCCGTGAGAAAGCATCTTTCCGCGGTCAAGGGAGGACGGTTCGCAAAAGCTGCATGCCCCGCGCAGGTGGTGACGATGGTCCTGTCCGACGTTATCGGTGACCGGCTCGACGTGATCGCTTCCGGTCCGACCGCCCGGGACAGTACGACCTTTGCCGATGCGATTGCCGTGATAGAGAAATACCATCTGAAGGAAAAGATACCTGTGCGCGTTTTGGCCTTTCTGGAGCGGGGAATGGAAGGCCGGGAGCCGGAGACCGTGAAAAGCGGCGACTCGTGTCTTCATAAGACCAGAAATGCGATCATCGGCGGGATCGCTCAGGCCCTTTCCGCGGCAAAAGAGAAGGCACGGCAACTCGGCTTTGTGCCCGAGGTCGTTACCGGAGAACTGCAGGGAGAGGCGCGTGATGCCGCCCTTTTTCTGGCAACAGCTGCGCTGCGGGCGCACGATACCCTGAAATCAGGGGAACTGCGGTGTCTTCTCTCCGGAGGCGAGACCACGGTGACCGTAAAGGGACCGGGGAAGGGCGGCAGGAATCAGGAGCTCGCCCTTGCCTTTGCCCTGGAGATCGAGGGGCTGAATGGAGTGTCCCTGCTGTCCGCGGGCACTGACGGCACTGATGGCCCGACCGATGCCGCGGGCGCGATCGTTGACGGGGGCACGGTCTCACGGGCGCGGGCCTTCGGCATTGACCCTGTTCGCTATCTCGACTATAATGATTCGTACGCGTTCTTCCAGCGATTCGACGCCTTGTCAGGCGACAAGAGCCATGTCATGACCGGGCCCACGGGAACGAACGTCATGGACCTCCAGATCATGCTGCTCGAAAAAAGCAGCGAACCTGAGAAGAAACAGGCAGACAAAGGGGCACGATCCAGCCGATGAAAACCGTTACCATCAGGAAAGAGGTTCAGGAACAGATCGAGACCATCCGGCAGGCCGATATTGTGGTGGGCATTCCGAGCTTCAACAACGCGCGGACGATCGGCCACGTTGTCCGCGCGGTACAGGCTGGTCTGGCAAAATATTTTCCCGACACAAAAAGCGTGCTGGTCAATTCAGACGGCGGTTCAACGGACAACACTCTCCAGATCGTTCAAAAAACGTCCATAGAGGATTACGCGTCCATCCATCTGCACCACCGCGTGGAACCGGTCTTCAAGATCGCCACCCCCTACTCCGGCATTCCGGGCAAGGGGAGTGCCTTCCGGACTATTTTCGAGGTCGCAGAGGCTTTGGACGCAAAGGCCTGCGTTGTCGTTGATTCCGACCTCAGGAGCATCACGCCTGAGTGGATAGAACTTCTTGTGAAGCCGGTTCTGGAAGATGGCTTCGACTATGTTGCCCCGCTCTATCACCGGCACAAGTACGACGGGACGATCACGAACAGCATCGTTTATCCGCTTACCAGGGCGCTCTACGGCAAGCGTGTGCGCCAGCCCATCGGGGGAGACTTCGGCTTCTCGGGCGCGCTCGCAAAATTTTACCTCACCAAGGACGTCTGGCAAACCGATGTTGCCCGGTTCGGTATCGACATATGGATGACCACAACAGCAATTGCGAACCGGTTCAAGGTCACCCAGTCCTTTCTCGGCGCCAAGATCCACGATGCCAAGGACCCCGGCTCGGATCTCTCCGCCATGCTTTACCAGGTGGTTGGCGCAACGTTCGAGCTCATGGAGACCTACCGTGAGGTTTGGAAACCCATCCGCGGATCTGAACCGGTAATGGCCTTCGGTTTTGAATACTCGGTCGGGCTCGAGCAGGTCAATGTGAATACCGGCAGGATGCTGAAGCTGTTCCGTGAGGGCCTCAAGAACCTTCGAGAAATATGGCTCGATGTCCTCGGGAATGGCGATTTTCTCGAAGTGGAAAGGCTCGGTGCGCTGGGGGACGCGGAGTACCGCTTCCCTCTCTCGCTCTGGACG
Organism: Nitrospirota bacterium; assembly: GCA_049793155.1. GTDB lineage: Bacteria > Nitrospirota > UBA9217 > UBA9217 > UBA9217 > JALNZF01. The sequence continues at coordinate 1,516 of JBARBN010000206.1, read as the reverse complement.
AGGATCATTTATGATTATGCCATAGCCTTTCATCAGAAGAAACTGCCGACAGAACACCTGATCAAGTCTCTGACTCCCCTTTACCTCGGGAAGACCGCGTCGTTCATCCTGGAGGTGGAGCAGATGGGTCAGCAGGAAGCTGAGGCCGAGATCGAAAAACTCTGCCAGGAATTTGAGAACAGCAAGGAATACCTGATAGCAAGCTGGAAATAATCTTCAGGAGGTGCCCTATGACGGATTTTCTTGAGCTGATATTCGAACCATTAGAGGACGTGTTTCACACGATCAGGCAGTTCCTGCCGAACCTGCTGGCCATGCTGGTCATCCTGATCATCGGGCTCGTCGTTGCCCGCGTGCTGCGGGCGGTCCTGGTGAGGATTCTGACGGCGATCAAGTTCGACAGCTGGTCCGACCGGATGGGCATGACCTCGCTCATGCGCAAGGGCGATCTGTGGGCCAAGCCTTCTCTCGCCCTCGGCTCGATCCTGTACTGGATCATGATCATCGTCGCACTGATGATGGGTCTGAGCGCGCTCAAGATCCATGCCGTCGACCACCTTGTGGAGCAGTTCTTCTCGTATCTGCCCCGTGCGTTTTCCGCGGTCCTGATCCTGCTCGTGGGCTATGTGCTCGCGGGATTCATCAGCAGGGCGGTGCTGATCGCCGCGGTGAACAGCGGATATCATTATGCCAAGCTGCTTGCCGAAGCGATACGACTCCTGTTAACGGTCCTGATCCTGGCCATGGTGCTGGAACAGCTCCAGGTCGCGCCGGGCATCGTTCTCGCCGCCTTCTCGATCATTTTCGGCGGGATCGTGCTGGCCCTTGCCATCTCCTTCGGCGTGGGAGGCATCGAGGCGGCGAAACGGATGATCGAACGCGAGACCGTGGAAAAACACCCGGACGAACCGAAGGACGACATCGAGCATATCTGACCGGAGGAGGGCCCATGTCCGATTTTTACCAGACGGGGATCATTACTACGCTTCACAAACTCGGCAAACCATCGCTCGAGCGCCTCGAGGCGGACCTCCGCGAATTTTCGAAGACCAGGCCGGTCGCCCTGGTGCTTCCGGCGCTCTATTCCGAGTTTGAGGGTCCGGCCATGCCCGGGATCGTCAAGGAGCTCGCCAAGGTGAATTACCTGAAAGAAATCGTGCTGGTCCTCGACAAGGCTTCGGAAAAAGAGTTTGATCGAACACGGGAGTTCATGTCGCCGATTGCCACCGATGTCAAGATCATCCACAACGACGGCAAACGGGTCATCGAAATTTATGAAACCCTCTCACGGAACGGCCTCGACGTGGGACAGCGCGGTAAGGGACGATCCGCATGGCTTTCATACGGGTACATCCTTGCCCGCGAGCAGTCGGATGTCATCGCCCTCCATGACTGCGATATCGTCAACTATACCCGTGAGATGCTTGCCCGGCTCTGTTACCCGGTGGCACACCCCAACCTGGACTATGTTTTCTGCAAGGGCTTCTACAGCAGGGTGACGGACAAAATGCATGGC
>JBARBN010000205.1:0-8057 GCA_049793155.1 Nitrospirota bacterium | reverse complement strand
GTACCATGCGACGTATGGCCTCGTTGGAGCGCAGCCTTCTCGGCCGGTATACTGGCTGGAACATGGGATCTCCTGATGAAGTAAAAATTCCTGAATCCGAAGCGCGAAATCCTAAATAATTTCTAATACCCAAATTTAATAAAATTGGATTTTGATATTGTTTAGAATTTAGTGATTTGTGCTAAGCGTTTGATTATAATTAACTGCAGCCGCAGCCGCCGGAACCGCATCCCCCGCCGCCCGTCTTGGACTCTTCGCCGCCGCAACCACAGCTCCCGCCGGACGGCGCGCCGTTGGGAAATCCGATCGCAAAGCCCTCGCCGCGCTCATCGCTGATGAAGCCGAGTTCGGCCCCCTCCAGCTTTGTGGCAGTCGAGGCATCGACAAAAAGTCTGGCTCCGTTCTTCTCGACCACGGTGTCTCCGTCGCCGGTCTTATCATCGATCATGATCTCATAGGATGGGCCGCAGCCGCAGCCGCCAGCGGCCGCTGTCACGCGCAGCGCATGGCCGGGTACGCCCTCTGCCTTGAGTATCTCCTTGATCTTGTCAGCTGCAACTTCTGAAATGGTTATCATAACGTCTCCTTCTTGATTAGTTAACATCTTTGCCGCAGGGTCGGATGAGGCAAAAACCTTATTCTTTTTTGAAAAATTCCACCATCGCATCGACAAGAGCCGGAATGGTATATTCTTTCGGCATAACATCTATTTTCATACCGTATTCTTTCGCGGTCTTTGCCGTTACCGGTCCAATGCAGGCCACGGTCACACCTTGTAAAAACGTTTTATACTCTTTTTGGCCGAGTATTTCAACAAAATTGTGCACGGTCGAGGAACTGGTGAAGGTTAAAGCGGATATTTTATTTTCTGCGAACAGTTTTCTTATCCTGTCCACATCCGCCGTGGGCCGTACGTTCTCGTAAGCGGTCGCAACGGTCACCGAGGCGCCCTGTTCCCTGAGCCGGTCCGGGATTATCTCGCGTGCCGCCTTCGCCCGGGGGACCAGGATCTTCAGGCCTTTCACCTTGAGACCGCCAAGGGCGGCAACCACTCCTTCCGCCTTGAACTCCGCGGGTATCAGATCGGCCTTGAGGCCGTACTGCAGAAGCAACTCCGCGGTCTTTGGCCCGACCGTGCAGATGTTCACTCCCTTGAGTATGCGCAGGTCTTTTCCGAGTCCTCGAAGACGGTCCATGAAATATTTGACCGCATTCGCGCTCGTGAATATGATCCATTGATACGATTCGATCGTCTGGATGGCGCTGTCCAGCTCGGCCCAGCTCGCGGGAGGAACAACATCGATCGTGGGAAATTCAATAGTCGTCGCTCCGCGGTCGATAAGCATCTCGGCAAACACGCTTGCCTGGTCCCGCGAACGCGTGATCACGACCCGTTTCCCGAAAAGCGGTTTGGACTCGTACCAGTTCAGTTTTTGCCTAAGGTTCACCACCTCGCCTACGATGATGATGGCAGGCGGCCCGAGCCTGCCTTCCTTGACCCGCGGGACGATGTCTTTGAGCGTTCCTGTTATAACCTTCTGGTCAGTGCGTGTGCCCCACTGAACGACAGCTACCGGCGTGTCAGGGTTCCTGCCGTGCGTGACAAGATTGTCAACAATGTTCTGGAGGTTCTTCATCCCCATAAAGAACACCAGCGTACCAATGCCTGTTGAGATTTTGTCCCAGTGCACCTTCGATTCCGGTTTGGTGGGGTCCTCATGGCCGGTCACGAACGCAACGCTTGCGGTAAAATCCCGATGGGTGAGCGGGATGCCCGCATAGGTCGGCACCGCAGTGGCGGCAGTTACGCCGGGTACTACTTCGAAGGGAATATTGCTGTCTACAAGGTCCTCGGCCTCTTCTCCGCCCCTGCCGAAGATGAAAGGATCTCCCCCTTTCAAACGGGCAACGATCTTTCCCTCTTTCGCCTTCTTGACGATCAGGCTGTTGATCTCATCCTGGGGCAGCGTGTGTCTGCCGCCCTGTTTGCCGACATAGATCAGTTCCGCATCGGGCCGCCGCTGGTCGAGCAAGCGCTCGTTCGCAAGATAGTCATAGATGATCACGTCCGCCTTCTTCACGCACTCCAGGCCTTTTACCGTGATCAAACCCGGGTCTCCCGGGCCGGCGCCGATTAAATATACTTTTCCGATTGGTTGAGTCATATCATAAATACAAATTCGTTCTCTCTCAAAGACGCAAAGGGCGCAAGGAACTGCCAAACATAACGACTGGTTTTCTTGGCGTTCTTTGCGCCTCGGCGAGAAAAAGCTTTTAGTTTTCCAAAAGGTTATTTCCGCTGAAGTCGGTAGTGTTCCCGTATACTTCCCGAAGTATCACGTCCGCGCCCCGGGAGAGGAGCTTTTCCGCCAGGACCACGCCGAGCTTCTCGGCCTTATCCGGCTCTCCTTCAATGAAGTCCTTGACAATGCGCTTTCCATCCACGCTGCCGACAAGGCCGATCAGTTTCAGCTTCCTGTCCTTCATCTGCCCGTAGCAGGCTATCGGGACCTGACATCCTCCTTCAAGCCTTCTGAGGAGCGCTCGTTCTCCCGTCACGCAGGTGCGGCTGTCTGCGTGATTGAAGAACGCGATCATATCATTGAGGTCCCGGTCATCCACCCGGCATTCGATGCCGAGCGCCCCCTGTCCGATGGCAGGCAGGCTGATCTCCGGAGAAAGGTATTCTGACACATTCGCCTCAAGCCCAAGCCGCTTCACCCCGGCCGCTGCAAGAATGATGGCGTCGAACTTTCCTTCTTTCAATTTCTGCAGCCTCGTGCCCACATTGCCGCGCAGCTGATGGATCACAAAGTCCGGACGCGCGTTCATGAGCTGGGCCTGACGTCTCAAACTGCTCGTTCCAATATTCGCACCCCGCGGCAGGTCTTTGAATGCCGTATTATTTCGCGAAAGCAAGGCGTCCCTTGGGTCCTCCCGTTTCGTGATGCACGATAGATGGAGCCCGTCGGGGAAAAAGGTAGGCACGTCTTTCATGCTGTGAACGGCAATGTCGATCTCATTCGCCAGCATGGCCTCCTCGATCTCCTTTACGAACAGGCCCTTGCCGCCGACCTTGGCGAGCGGCACATCGAGGATCTTATCGCCCGTAGTCTTGATCTTCGTGAGCGTCACGAGCAGGCCGGGATAGTCCTTCTCGAGCTCCGATTGTACCCACTCAGCCTGCCAGAGCGCCAGTGCGCTGGCGCGTGTACCGATCCTGATCTGTTTTCGCAATGAGGACTCCTTTGAATAACTCGTTCTAAAAATCAGTCGGATCCGACCGATCCGACCGATCCGTCTGATTCATCAGCAAATATTTTTTGATGTTTGGGGTTCCTTGTTCTGTTCAGTATCGTCTTTTCGCGGCGACTCGACAACCCTCTCGTGGCCGGGCCGTTTCAGTTCCTTGTCAAGGTTGAAAAGTCTGCGCGCTATGGCAATGGTCGCGTCACCGGTGTCCGGAGTTGACGCTGCCTGCTTCAGGACAACCAGAGGCGCGTGAAGCAGCTTGTTCACGATCGCCTGGGACATGGCCTCCATTGCCCGCTTCTGTTCTTCAGTGATGCCGTTCAACGAGCCGATGGTCTTGTCGAGCTCGCGTTTCCGGATGTCCTCCACTTTTTCCCGAAGGTCCACGATGGTAGGTACGGCATCAAGGGCACGCTCCCACTGCAGGTACGTCTCGACTTCCTGGGTGATGAGTTCTTCGGCCTTTTCCGCTTCTCTTGCCCGGCCCCCGGTGTTCACGTCAACCTTGCTCTGGAGGTCGTCGATGTCATAGAGATAAACGTTGTCGACCTTGTCAACCTCGGGGTCTATGTTCCTCGGATTCGAGATGTCTATCATGAAGATCGGCTTATTACGCCGCTCTTTAAGCACCCGGGTGACCATGTCGCGGTTGACGACATATTGCGGCGCACCGGTCGCACAAATAAGGATATCCACCATAACGAGGGCGTCGGGGAAATGTTCAAAACGGATAGCGTCGCCTTTGAACTCCTTGGCAAGTTCTTCGGCGCGCTCGAAGGTACGGTTCGCGACCATGATGTTCTTCACGCCGTTGCCCAGAAGATGCTGGGCGGCAAGTTCCGCCATTTCACCGGCGCCCAGGAGCATGACGTTCTTGCCCGTCAACTCTCCAAAGATCTTCTTTGCCAGTTCCACCGCCGCCGTGCTGATGGACACCGCTCCTTCGGCAAGTTTGGTCTCGGTGCGAACCCGTTTTGCAACAGAGATCGCCTTCTTGATCAGTTTATTGAGTATGGTGCTCGTGGTCTTGGCCTTGAGGGCGATGTCGAAGGACTCCTTGAGCTGTCCCAGTATCTGCGCCTCTCCCAGAACCATGGAGTCAAGGCTTGAAGCAACGCGAAACGTGTGGCGCACTCCCTGGGCCTCGGGATACACATAGAGAGACTGCTCCAGCGCCTCCCGGGAGAGTCCATGGTAATCCGAGATGAACTGTTTGATCCGTTCGATGCCGGGTCCGCTGTCCTGAACCGATGCGTAGATCTCAACCCGGTTGCAGGTGGAGAGAATAAGGCCCTCCCGGATCCCCTCGTAGTTCACCAGTTTCTTAAGCGCCTCCGAAACGGTCGCTTCAGGAAAGTTGAGCTTCTCACGGACCTCGATGGGTGCTGTTTTATGACTGAGACCGACTACAATGATACTCATTCCGGCATCACCTTAAAAGCTGTGTTTCCCGATCTGTATGCGGCTTACCACAAAGAAACTGACCAGGACAAAGAGGAATCCGATAATCGAAAGAAAAGCCATTTTTCTCCCCCGCCACCCAATAGTGCGAAGATGCAGGAGCACCAGATAAACGACCCAGGTAATGAGCGACCAGGTCTCCTTGGGGTCCCAGCTCCAGTAGGTGCCCCATGCGCTGTTCGCCCAGATGGACCCCGAAAGCATGCCGAGTGTAAAGAGGGGCCAACCGATGGTAAGCGCCTTGTAACCCAGTGTGTCCATGATATCAAGGGACGGCAAGCGATGAAAGATCGCGCCAAGTCGTTTGGCCTTGAGCTGCCGTTCCTGGATCAGATACATGATCGAAACGATGAATGCAAAGGCGAAGGCAGAATCTCCCAAAACCGTCAGGCTCGTATGTATGCCGAGCCAGCCGCTCTTGAGCACTGGGTTGAGTTCTTTAATATCGCCGGAGAGGATGAGAGCAGGGGCCATGAGAAGGATCACGAGAGGAAGCATGAACGAGCCGAGCGCCGCGATCTTGTAGCGGAATTCCATGATGAGGAACACGAGAACGATGCCCATGCCGAGAAAATTAGCGGCCTCGAAAAAGCTCGTTATCGGGATACGTCCTGATTCGAACCACCTGAAGAGAAAATAGGCTATATGAAACAGGAAGCCCGAGAAGGTCACCCAGAGCGATGCCGTAGAAGTCCACTTCCGCTCCGGTTTTAAGATGTAGCCGATGTACCCGGCTGTCGCGAGCAGGTAGAAACCCATTGCTATTTGGAAAAACAAGAGATTCATTCGGCAGTTCCCTGTAATCGTCTGATGGATAAGAGTTAATATTACTTTTTACAGCCTCTCTAAGTCAAGAAAAAAGGTCGCCTGTTTGTGTTTTACTGGGTTTGCGTGAGCCTACCCTCGGCCATCCTGAGCACCCGGTCCGCCCGGACCGCAAGTTTGTCGTTATGCGTCACGATCACGAAGGTTATCCCCTGCTGTTTGTTGATCCCGAGGAGGAGATCGTGTACCGACTCGCCGGTATGCATATCAAGATTGCCGGTCGGTTCATCGGCAAGTACGACATCGGGTTTCAGCATCAAAGCCCGTGCAACCGCGACCCGCTGCTGCTCTCCGCCCGAGAGCTCCCCGGGCCGGTGATGAAGCCGCGCGCCGAGCCCCACATCGGACAGTATTCTCTCGGCAAAAGCAGCCGCTTCTTCTCGGCCCATCCGCCGGATGAGCCCCGGCATCATGACGTTCTCGAGCGCTGAAAATTCCGGCAGCAGATGGTGGAACTGGAACACGAACCCCACCCGCTCATTGCGAAAACGCGAAAGCCGTCCATTGTCGAGGCCGAAAACATCGATATCTCCGTAATACACCTTTCCTGACGACGGCCGGTCAAGCGCGCCCAGGATGTGGAGGAGCGTGCTTTTCCCGACACCCGACGCTCCGACAATTGCGAGCATCTCGCCCGCCCTGATCTCGAGATCGATGCCGTCAAGAACAGGGAGCTCCACGGGACCGCTCATGAACGTCTTGCGGAGCTGTTCAATATGAATAAGCGTGTGTGCTATTTCTTTTCTCCCGACGTTACCGCTTCTTTTACCTTTTCCGCCTTCTTTTCGACCGACGTTGCGCCTTCCTCTATTTTCCCTTTCATGGTTTCCGCCTTGCTGCCCAGGCCGCCGATCCAGGTGCCGGCGGATTTTAGGAAGTTACCTCCGCCCAGGAGAACAAAAATCACCGAAAACAATGCCAGAAATACCACGACGAGAACGAACGTTTTCAAGTTGCCGCCTTTTTTCGCCATAGAAACCTCCTTGTGAAGTAAAGAACCTCGATTCAGGACGCCTGATGGTCATACCCCGAATCATTTGTTTTCTGAAACTACTCAGGTAGAGAGACCGAAGGGAGAGGGCTTTAGAAGAATTCAGCCGGATGCACTTCAGCCTTCAGCCTAAATACCGGGTAGTTACCTTTTATTCATATCTCAGCACTTCCACGGGGTCCTGTTTTGCCGCCTGCCACGATGGATAGAGCGTGGCGATAAAGCTGATACCGAGCGCGGTGAGTGCGATCGAGAGCACATCGAGCCCTGATATCGAAAGCGGCAAGTGGCTTACCTGATACACGTCTTTCGGCAGCGATATGATGTCCGTTCTGGTGATGATCGTCACGGCTCCGTAGCCGATGATCGCTCCGATAGCGGTTCCTACGCAGCCGATAGCGAGCCCCGCGAACATGAAAATCTTCATGATGCTCCGCGCAGGCGAACCCATGGACTTCAGGATGGCGATCTCCCTGCTCTTCTCCATGACGATCATCGTGAGGGTCCCGACGATATTGAACGACGCCACAATGATAATAACGACAAGGATAAGCGACATGCCGATCTTTTCAAGCAGCAGGGCTGAAAAGAAATTTTTGTTCATCTCCATCCAGTTGCGCGTGTAGAATGGATATCCGACGGACGCCTGGATCGCCGATGCGATGGAGCTCGCCTGGTAGATCTCGTCCACCCGCGCCTGCACTCCGCTCACGCGGCCGGGCATATCGAAAAACTTCTGGGCCGCGGGCAGCGATATATAGACGAACCCCGTATTGTAATCATACATCCCCGCATCGAACAGGCCTGAAAGCACGAACTTCCTCATTTTGGGTATCACGCCCATTGAGGTTTCTTCTCCGAGCGGGTTTACCATCGTAACCGTCTCCCCGACTGACACGCCGAGTTTTCTGGCAAGGTCTTCGCCGATGATAATGTGAGGCGGTTTTCCCTCCGCGCTATCAAGGCCCGCGAGGGTGCCGGCGGTCATGTTCTTCGCGAGGTCGGTCACCGTTCCCTCGGTCTTCGGGTCGATGCCCCGCACGACCACGCCCTGCATCCGGTCTCTGGACGTCAGCATCGATTGGGCGTAGATAAACGGCGTTGTCGCCGTGACATGAGCGACCCGTTCCACCTTTTCCTGCAGGGCTTTCGGGTCCTTTACGCCGGTGCCCGTGTACTCCATCACTACAATATGCGGCATGGCTGACAGGATCTTGTCGCGGAAATAACCCTGGAAACCGGTCATGACCGCAAGGGTGATAATTGAGGTGGCAACGCCGATGACCACTCCGGCGATGGATATGAACGTATTGAGCGATATAGTACCGTAGCGCTTCTTGGTTTTCAGATAGCGCAGGCTGACGAATATTTCGTAGGGAAGTTTCATGGTTATGTTGATGCGAATAAGCGTAGATGCGTGCATGAGGGTTGCATTCACCCATCTTCGCATTACCGCATTTACGATTTTTCTTTTTTCATCTGCGGGAACAGGATCACGTCCCGGATAGAGCTGGATCCCGTAAGAAGC